>JBGTFV010000152.1:0-17632 GCA_041747095.1 Parvularculaceae bacterium | reverse complement strand
GCGCTCATGGAAGGCGAGATGAGCGTCTTGCAGGTTGAGAAGAAGATACGAAATCGCGTGAAGCGGCAGATGGAGAAGACGCAGCGCGAGTACTATCTCAACGAGCAGATGAAAGCGATCCAGAAAGAACTCGGCGAATCCGACGATGGTCGTGACGAACTCTCTGAACTCGAAGAGCGAATTTCGAAAACGAAGCTATCAAAAGAAGCGCGCGCAAAAGCTGACGCCGAGCTGAAGAAGCTTCGCCAGATGTCGCCGATGTCTGCAGAATCAACCGTTGTGCGCAACTATCTCGATTGGTTGTTGTCGATTCCATGGAACGCCAAGTCGAAGGTGAAGACGGACATCGCCAAGGCCGAAGAGATCCTTGATCGTGACCATTACGGTCTCGAAAAAGTCAAAGAGCGGATCTTGGAATATCTCGCCGTTCAAAAGCGAATGAACAAGCTTAAAGGGCCAATTCTTTGTCTTGTAGGCCCTCCCGGCGTAGGCAAGACATCGCTCGGCAAGTCCATCGCAACGGCTACCGGGCGTGAGTTTGTGCGCGTATCGCTCGGCGGTGTTCGCGACGAGGCTGAAATCCGCGGGCATCGGCGCACCTATATCGGTTCGATGCCCGGGAAGGTCATCCAATCAATGAAGAAAGCGAAAAAGTCCAACCCGCTTTTCCTGCTGGATGAAATTGACAAGATGGGTCAGGATTTTCGCGGCGATCCTTCATCCGCGCTGCTGGAAGTGCTCGATCCAGAGCAAAATGGTACGTTTGCTGATCACTACCTAGAGGTTGATTATGATCTCTCCGACGTGATGTTCATCACGACAGCAAACAGTTTGAATATGCCGCAACCTCTGCTTGACCGGATGGAGGTCATCCGAATTCCAGGGTACACAGAAGATGAGAAAAAAGAAATCGCGGTGCGGCACCTGATCCCCAAAATTCGAGCGGACCATGGCCTCTCAGAGGCTGAATGGACAATCGACGACGACGGTCTCTCAATGCTTGTGCGCCGCTATACCCGCGAGGCAGGCGTGCGCAGTCTTGAACGCGAATTGGCCCGTCTTGCGCGCAAGGCTGTTCGCGACATCGAGGTTGGGAAACGTAAATCCATTATCGTCACGTCTGAAAATCTTCCTGATTTTGCCGGGGTGCCGAAGTACCGGTACGGCGAAATCGAGGGCGAAGACCGCGTTGGTATGGTGACGGGGCTCGCCTGGACGTCTGTCGGTGGCGACATTCTCACGATTGAGGCTGTGAAGATGCCGGGCAAAGGCCGGATGACTCCAACCGGAAACCTCAAGGATGTCATGAAGGAGTCGGTTTCCGCAGCCTCTTCCTACGTCCGCTCCCGCGCAACGGAATTCGGGATCGCGCCTCCACTATTCGAAAAGACCGACATTCACATCCACGTTCCTGAAGGGGCAACGCCCAAAGACGGGCCTTCGGCCGGCGTCGCCATGGCTACAGCTATCATTTCTGTACTGACGGGCGTGCCAGTGCACAGGGACATCGCAATGACTGGCGAAATTTCGCTCCGTGGGCGCGTTTTGGCGATTGGCGGACTAAAGGAAAAGCTGCTCGCCGCTTTGCGCGCAGGCATAAAAACGGTGCTTATTCCGGAAGAGAACGAAAAGGACTTGGTGGAAATTCCTGATAACGTAAAGCAGGGGTTGAAGATCATTCCTGTGCGCAATGTTGACGACGTGCTTGCGCATGCGCTAACGCGCAAGCTGTCTCCCATCGAATGGCGCGAGGATGGCGCTCTTCCGCCGACCCCGCCCGACGATCTGTCGGAGGCGGTTCTGACCCATTAGGTCACCGGCCCCAAACTCAAGCGCTTGCCCCTAGTTTAGGGCATGCCTTGTGTCGGACCGACAAACCCGCGCGGGCCTTGTGGTCTTGCCACTGACGGCTTTTCTTCTAAATGAAGAGACATGTCCATCGAACCAAAAGCAGTTTCTCCAGATGATTGCGTCGGCATGGACGATGTCCGCGCCGAAATTGACCATCTTGACCGGCAAATCGTTCAATTAATCGCGCGGCGTCAAAAGTACATAGAAGCGGCGGCGCGCTTGAAAGAACGGCTCGACGACGTCAGGCTTGAATGGCGCATAGAAGACGTTGTCGCCAAAGTTTTATTACACAGTGATGCTCATGGACTGTCGCGACGAATCGCAGAACCAGTGTGGCGTGAGATGATTGATCGATGCATCGACCACGAATTTCAAACGTGGCGGGAATTGCGTGCGCGAAAATAAACTCAGGCAACAATCTTAGATCCTCACGTTCTTGCGCTTTTGGCTGAACTGCGGCAAACCTTCGATCCTGTATTATAAACTTTCTTTGAAAAATGCGCGAGTTGACGGGCTTACCTTGGCTCTCGCCGAAAAGAACCATCAGAAAGGGTGGAGGCATGAACAAGAACGAATTCATCGATCGCGTTGCCGATATGGCTAATCTTAGCAAACAAGATGCAACCCGCGCGGTTGATGCTGTGTTTGACGCCATTACTTCCGCTTTGAAGCGAGGCGACGATGTTCGACTCGTGGGCTTTGGGACGTTCTCGGCGGCCAAACGAGCGGCGCGCGAGGGGCGGAACCCGCGTACGGGAGAGACGATCCAGATTGCGGCCTCCATCCAGCCCAAGTTTTCTCCGGGCAAGGGATTGAAGGACGCTCTGAACTAGCGTTGTGTTGCGAGCGACTGCAAAACGCGCGCTATTTTAAAAAAGCGCGCGTTTTTCATTTTAAATGACTACGGTCCGCAAGGCGCTCTATGGCTTCAGTCCGCGCACAGATATTGAGCCGATATCTCCGCCGTCGGATGAAACCGCTGCCGCTCGCCGACATGGAGCCGCAAAAAATCAGGGCTGTAATGGATAGGGCAGCCTCTCCGTTTTTACCTCCGGGCGTCGTTATCGAACCAGTATCTCTGCATTTTGACGACGCGCTGGTTAGCGGCGAATGGCTGCGGCCTCGATCGGCGCCTGCAGATCAGCGTATTATCCTATATATACACGGCGGCGGATACGTGTTCTGTACGCCGAAGACGCACCGCCCTCTGACAATGCGATTGGCATCGCATACATCACGCCCGGTATTCTCCCTCGATTATCGATTAGCTCCGGAACATCCTTGTCCAGCCGCCATCGAAGATGCGCTTGCTGCCTGGAACTGGCTAATCGCCGGACAAGATGGTTCAGAGAGAGGTGCGGACGACATCGTTATAGCAGGCGACTCGGCTGGGGGAGGTCTGTGCCTTGCCCTGCTGCAGGCGCTAAAACGTGAGGGACGGCAGCTGCCGGCAGGGGCAATTCTGTTTTCGCCATGGACCGATCTCGCAGCAACCGGCGCATCGATCAGCGCGAACGCGGACCGCGACGCAATGTTTCATGCCGACGCGCTGAAACGCGGCGGACCGCGATATGCGGGTGCTCTAAGCCTGACCGACCCACGCGTGTCGCCGCTTTATGGGGACTGCAGCGCGTTGCCGCCTCTACTCGTGTTTGCAAGCGAGGCCGAAGCGCTACGGGATGACTCAACGCGCCTTGTAGAAAAAGTCCGGTCCGCAAGTGGCGAGGTAGATTTCGTACTGAAGTCCGATCTTCCCCATGTCTGGCCACTCTTCGCGCCACTCATACCGGAGGCTACCGCATCCATCGCTCGCTCCGCGGAATTCGTGCGTTCAGTCGCTTCCGCCACTGATTGATTAAGGGGCGGGCAGTTCTGTAACTGCACCGCCCCATCTCAACAGTCCTGGCCTTCAGTGATTAATATCGGCGGCGGGGCGGTGGCGCGTTGCGATTGCCATATCGCCGGAAGGAGCCGTCGTCCCAGTAGCTGTCGCCGTAATAGGGGTCTTCGTAATAGTACCGGCCGCTATACCGGTCATACCGTTTGTGCCCCTGATCTCGTGCGCGGCCCCAGCATGTGCCCGCCCGCGAGCATCCCTGATAGGCCCCTACGGCAGCGCCGACGAGGGCGCCGTATGCGGCGCCTCTGCCTGGCGCGCCGGCAAATACTTCACCAGCAACAGCACCGCCAGCAGCCCCCAGCGCGGCGCCATAAAGCGCCCCTTCTCCAGTTGACTGACACCCCGTGACGGCGAGCCCGAGAGCCGCTGCTCCGATTACGAAAAGCTTCATGTCTTCTTCTCCTGCGTCATGAGCCCGCTGAACGACGCCACTTTTGGGCTATTTCTTTATGATCAAAGCATCGGGCACGCGCACGGCAGGATTAGGGCAAAAAATCCGTTAATTGTGGCGGTCGTGCGGCGTCGGCCCGTTGCGCTGGCGCTATGTCGGGCTAGTCTGTGACTATGCCGGCTTGCTGCACATCGGGGAAGCCAATGGCGGCCACTGCATAATCTGGAGAGAAAAATGACCGATCGGGAGAGCCAAGCCATTTTTCTCACGTCTTATCCAAGGGGGCTGCCAACCAAGTCCCAGTTCGAACGACGCCCTGTTAGCCTGCCTGCGCTCCGCGATGGGGAAGCGCTGATGCGTACCGTTTGGATGTCGGTCGATCCGTATATGCGTGGACGGATGAATCCGGATGTGAAGAGCTATATTCCTCCATTTTCACTCGACCAGCCTCTGGAGGGCGGGGCTGTATCCGAGGTTGTAGATTCGCGCCGGTCGGACCTGAAACCGGGCGACTATGTCGTTGCGTTTCAGGGCGGCTGGAAACAGCATTGGATTTCCAACGGCGATGGCCTGACAAAAGTCGATCCTAACCTTGCGCCGCTATCAGCCTATCTTGGGGTGCTCGGCATGCCAGGACTTACAGCGTGGGTCGGCCTAAACGAAATCCTGAAGCCGTCGGCCGGCGAAACCGTTTTTGTTTCCGGTGCAGCCGGCGCCGTTGGTTCACTCGTTTGTCAGCTTGCCAAGCTCAAGGGGGCGAGGGTCGTCGCTTCAGCCGGCTCAGCGGAGAAATGCCAGTGGCTTTGCGAAGAAGCAGGCGTCGACGTTGCGCTGAATTATCGCGATTATACAAGTGCTGACAAACTTACAGCGGCGCTGTCTGCAGCGGCGCCAGACGGCGTTGATTGCTACTTCGAGAATGTCGGGGGCATGCACCTCGAAGCTGCACTCAATTGCATCGGATTTGGCGGACGGATCGCCTTGTGCGGCATGATCGCGGTATACAATAACGAAAAGTTGGAACCCGGCCCGCCGAACCTTTTTATGATGATTGGTCGAGGCGTTGTGGCTCAGGGCTTCATCGTGTCGAACTATTTGCGTCTCGCCCCGAGCTTTGCAGCAGAGGTCGCCCCCCTTCTTGCAGCCGGCAGAATTAAGTTCCGAGAGTCGGTTTACGACGGGCTTGATAAAGCGCCGGAGGCGTTTCTCGGTCTATTCAAGGGAGAAAACTTCGGCAAAGCGGTTGTTCGGGTAGGAGCCGACCGGGCGTGATCGCGCACTCGGAGCACGCTTCGTCACCCTGAACGGAACCAGTCTCGCGATACTTCGTCGTTCGGGAACATCATCTCGACACGGATGTCGCAGGCGCTAACATCCTGCACCGTACCGAACTGAGCGATCGTTGCGAACATTGAGACGCGCGCCGCGCCGATCCGGAAAACGGTTGGTATGACCGCCTGCGTTAGATCAATTGTAGAGTGATCTCCGTGCGCGAGTCGAGGAACGGCCGCAAGTTGCGCAGTTAAAGTCTTCAGGCGCTCGTCGCCACCTAGATGGATAAGCTCAGCACGCGCTCGACTGAGTGCGAGAAGCGCTGTTTCCTCCCAATTTTCAATCATGTTGCCATGGCTGGCGGCGATAAGCGCCGCGATCATATTCGTTTGGCCGGCGAGCCCTAAAGCGCCGAACAGGCGGATGGCGCCGCCATTCGCGGCCGTGATATCCCAGTGCCGGTCAACGGCGATTGCTGGATAGGGATCGTGGTTTGCAAGCATCGTCGCAACCGCCGATCGCACGGGGGCAAGGTCCGGCGCGTCTGCAGCAAGCTGTGGGTACGCCGGCGCGAAGCCGGCCGCGCGCAGCGCATCATTGGCTACGTCTCGAGGCATCTGGAGGGCGCTCGCAAGGCGCAAAACCATGGCCCGACTGGGATTTGCCCTGCCTGACTCGACGAAACTGAGGTGTCGCGCGGAAGTTTCTGCTTCAAGCGATAAATCGAGCTGGCTGAACCGGCGGAGCGTCCGCCATTCCCTAATGATTTCTCCGATGCCGACGTTCATTAGAGTCCCATAGAATTGAGAAACGCATCTGATAGCGCGCAAGATCGTAAAGGCCGATTACCTCACAGGTAATCGGTAGCAATCCAGAGGCAATTCCCTCGTTCGATTGGTCAGTCCGAAACGTGTAACCTGACGCAATCCCTTCGTTAAACAGAACGAAACGGCTTGACGGGAGTGTTGCCCAAGGCCTACATCGCGTTCCTCCGTCGGGTAGTCTTGGCGGGAATGCGCGGGTGTAGCTCAGTCGGTTAGAGTGCCGGCCTGTCACGCCGGAGGTCGCGGGTTCGAGCCCCGTCACTCGCGCCATTTCACCAAAGCGGAATGGTGCTGGCGTCAAACGGATTTTCGCTATCCGTGCAAATTCGACGACCCACCCCATCTTTGATCGACACCGCCCAAGCCTTTGCCTTAGATATTTCATGCGCGGACATGATTTTGACGGCAAGAAACACTGGGTCCGGCAGGTAATGTTGTAGGACGACCGGCACGCCCCGCTCGCACCGTAAGCAGGAAGTTGACAACCTCTGCTCGCTTTAAGCCGCCTTTTGCAGGGACATTGGTACGGAAGAGCGAGGCGGTGATGTAGAGGTGCTTTGGTGGAGGCCAAGCGCTGAGCCTCGCCGGAGAATACTGGCTAAAGAATAAGCAGAATTCGTCCTCGCGAATTCATTAGACTGGACTGGAATATGTGCGGCTGGTTTGCAAGATATGTAAACAGGGGTAGCGTGCAAGAGCTAAGTTCGGGACTTGGGCGAGCCTTCCAGATTGTGGGACGTCCGGTATCGCAGCATAGGGGTCGGTTCTCAACGTAGCGGTAGCTCTTCTTTCGGATTGGATCTCACGTGATGACGGCGGGCATATCCGGCACAGCGTTGGCTCGGCAGTTCGCTCGGGCTGTTCTTGCTGATCAGTTGATCGCTGATGAGTTGACCCGTCTGGCGCTAATTGAGCTCAAATATCGCGGCGAAAGTCCTGTCGATGACGCTGCCGCCCTTCTCGGCGCGATTCTTTCTATATGGCGAGGCGCCGCCGGCGCGACACCTGCGCCCTTCTCCACACGGGCGCTTCTCGCATCAGTTCCGCCGCCGCCTGACACGCACCGGATGATGGTTTTGCTGGTTGACGTTTTAGGACTGTCGGCGCTTGAAGCCGCGAAGACGCTGGTTGTGGGAAGCGAACACGCTGAAGACCTGTTGAACGAGGGACGGTCGAAGTTGACCCTAGCACGGCAGGTTAGCGCCATTATCGTTGAAGACGAACCTTTGATTGCTGCTGAGTTGGCGGAAATTCTGCGAGAGATGGGAGTGACCGTCGCCGGAAGCGCCAAAAATATGAGTGACGCCATCACGCTGGCGCAAACGGCGACACCGGATCTTGTGCTTGCCGACTACAATCTTGAAGACACCGCCTCTGGCGGTGAGATCGTGGACGCCATTCGTTCCTTTCACGATTGCCGCGTCATCTTCATTACCGGATTTCCCGAACAGGTGCTGGGCGGCGACATCGCCGAGCCAGATTTCGTGATCGCCAAGCCTTACGGAATGAATGCCGTGAAAGCCGCTGTCGCGCAGTGTGCGGACAACATGGCGTCGGCTGCGCTAGGTGAAAAGTAATGACCGTGTCAGAAAAACGGCTCGTAAAACTGCAAGTGCTACTTACGGATAGCGAACTCGCTGCGATAGACGATTGGCGATTTGAAAAACGTGCAGAAAACAGGTCTTCCGCTGTGCGTGAGTTGATCTGGCTCGGATTAAAACTCGGAGAGATCAGCCCGCAACAACTCGATGACTTTCTCGCCGAGATGAGAAAGTTGTAACGGGCAGCCTCTCCAAACACCTCAAATCAAAGGGTTGTTCGACGCGGCGTGCGCCCGATGCGCGCTGTCAAGCCCTTTCGCGTGAGTGGCTCACGGCGAAGCCGGCAGCGCAGTGGGTTAATGTTCCTACTCGCCATTACTCGGTTTGAGTTGGTTAATCTGGCATTTATGCTTCAGATACCAAGCGAGAAAGAAAAAACGCTAAATAGATGACTTTTCTATTTATGTGAAAACTTGCTCATTTTGGAAAAATAGGCGTGGGGCGTTGGGAAATCTTGGAGGACAAGATGAAAGCCAGTTCTTTATCGAGCCAACTTGTCAACGAATCCGTTCCGCTGCGGCACTATGCATTGTCGATAACGAAAAACCGCGATTTTGCCGAAGACCTCGTTCAAGACACAATGGAGCGCGCCTTGAGAAAGGCGCATCTATTTGACGGGCAGAACCTTCGCGGTTGGCTCCGGACGATGTGCAGAAGGATCTTTTTAAACGGTCTGCGGCGTCAACAAAGGCAAGGCTTTAGCGTTGAGTTCGACGAAATAGGCGATAGCGCTTGGTTGGGCCGTCCGGCTGACCAGGAGGTAATCCTCGAAGCCCGGCAAGTCCTTTCCGCACTTGATCGATTGCCGCTTCGCGGAAAAAAAGTGCTGTCGCTCATTGTGATGGACGGATTGAGCTATCAAGACGCGGCCACAGCTCTGGATGTCCCGATTGGGACGATCCGGTCTAGAATCTCCCGCGCACGCGCGCGCCTTCAAGAAGAACCGCTCGGTTAGCGCCATTTTGATCCGATGAAAGGAGCGTGAAGGAGGTCAACGCGGATCAATCCCCGTACGACCAGTTTGACCCTTCCGCTCCAACGCCGGCTGGAGGAAAATCTGCGAGTTTGAGCGCGAATAAACCGGCGCAATTTCTGGCGGTTCTTGTAGCGCCGCGTTTTACCAATGTAGGCTGAGGTTATGACGGCGCTCCCAGGGGCGAGGAGCGCCGTCACGCGTTGTCGCCGGCCGGGGCGGCGGGAATGATGGCGACAACGTCGGGTAAATGCTTTGAACGCGCCCCAGGTTCCCTCCGTAAAATTATGTTTATTCCACGGTTCAGCGTATACAAACCAACGCTACCGGCGTCGCTGCAGCCTCCTCAACCTAGAACGTGGCTAGTCGCTCAACGTAGGATTAGGCAGGCTATCGCCGGCTACGCCATGCCCTCTGGGGCGCGAAAGCAATGATCGACCTGTCAGAATTGCCATGCCGATTATGATGGCGGGACGTTTCGCTTCTCGGGTTGGACGCCGCGCATGATCGACGCGAAGACAGCCTTTTCGGTTGTATCGAGTAAGTCGTCGTGATTTTCGTCCGCCATGTCAAATCTATCAAGGATCGCAGTGCGAAACCCGGTTCGGTCGATGCGCCCATCTTTTGCGTTTGCGTTTTCGAATGCCGTAGCGATGCCCTTTTCATCATTCACCTGCGGCGCAGCGCCCATCGATGCATCATCGGCGGCAACAGAGGGGTATGGGATTTCGCGGACGGCGGATTGGTACTCCGCGAGGGAAATTACGCCGTCACCGTCTTGGTCGTGACGATCGAACAGGACTTGCGCCAATCGGTCAAAGTCGGTCTTGTACTCTGCCTGCTCCCAAGTCACGTCGGCTCCGACGCCGCGATCTCCCTGGCGTGGCGCGGTTGCACCTGCGCCTGAGACCACCTCTTGCGTTTCCGGATCGTATCGAGCGTTTGGCCCCTCGTCGGGACGGGTTTGATCCCGACCGGGATCCGTTTTCGGAATGCGGTCCACCGGATCCTGAGGATCCTGACCTTCATTCGAGGCGACCCGATCAGGCCGGTCCGTTTCATTACGCCTATCAGCGTCCACATTGTTGCGATCGGCGTCGACAGAGCACCCGAAGAAGCCGAGCAAAAAAGCGAGCGCAACGACTGACGACGCGGATCTAAACGACGCGGATCTAAACATTGGAACCTCCACCAATCTGCTGCGTTGGAAAACAGCGCTCGGTATTCGAAGTTCCTCCGCGGGGCTGAAAAAGCTCTGGAGTCTTTTTAATGCGCTCACACTGACCGGCGATTGGGTAGTTCCGCGATAAAGCGAAAGATTTTACCTACGCGATATAGCGGATCCAGTTCCCAAAGGCGCGTCAATAGGTTAGGTGGTGAATTTCGAAATTTGAACCGGTTGCCGAGCGAAAATCTTGATCCGCGGGCATCATGTCGATCGAGGGGAAACCTATGAACCCTATCGGCGGGCGTAAATGCAGGGTTCTTTATATCGACGACGACGACAGACTTGAA
The DNA here is from genome assembly GCA_041747095.1 of Parvularculaceae bacterium. GTDB lineage: Bacteria > Pseudomonadota > Alphaproteobacteria > Caulobacterales > Parvularculaceae > Amphiplicatus. The sequence continues at coordinate 7,305 of JBGTFV010000152.1, read as the reverse complement.
CTGATGGTTCACTCGGCCATTGAACTCATGGGGCACAGCGTCATTCATGCGCCGAGCAGCGCTATTGGCGTCGATCTTCCAGCCGAGCAGCCGTTTAGCGTTATCGCGCTGAATAATCACCTCCCTGATGAAATTGGAACCGTCCTTGTAAATCGGCTGCTGGCGACGTCACGGGCCGCGCCGGTGGTCCGCGTGTCGGGGCCCGACGACATTGAGGCCGCCATGGCATCGTTGAAAGCCGGCGCCAGCGATTATCTCTGCAAAGAGATGCACGGCTACCTGTCGCCTGACGCAATGGACGGCGATCTAGAGATCCATCGCCTTCGCGACGTGCGCCGCGCCGATTACGAAGAAGCGCGCGTGGCCCGCGCGCGCGCGGATGCGCTGCTCGCGGAAGTTAATCACCGTGTCGCCAATAGTTTGCAGCTTGTAGGCGCGCTCATCGGCATGCAGCGACGGGCAATCGATGAAGGCGTTGGCGACCCGAGTATGGCGCTAGCAAGCGCGCAGGCGCGCATTACTGCAATTGGACGGGTTCATCGGCGACTTTACTCGTCATCTGACGTCCGCCGCGTTGAACTTGCAGGGTATCTGCGAGGCTTGGTTGAGGAACTCGGCGCGTCGCTGAGCGTGGGCGGACGCGAGCTTCCGATTAAATTCGAAGGTCCCGAGCTCAATGTTAAACCTGGCACGGCAGTGACCATTGGCGTGATTGTCACCGAACTGCTTATGAATGCATACAAATATGCGTATCCGGACGACCAAGCCGGAGAAATTCGCGTTAAACTTATATTTGATAGAACGGGTGCGCGGCTGGTTGTCGAGGACGACGGCGTAGGAAAAAGCGCCACTTTCGGAACCGGACTCGGCATGCGGATCATAGAAGCGCTATGCGAATCGCTGCGCGGCGGTTGCAAGTTTGACGCTTCGGAAAAAGGGTTCCGCGCAAATGTGACCTTTCCTGCGGATTTTGAAAAGCTCGGAAATGAAAGGTGAGACGTCGCGACGCCGTAGGCGCGTATGTCCGCCTGCCTTTGGCAAGTGACAAAGGCTGATTGTCAGCGTCGCCGCGCTACACTCGGGAAGCGGCGGAACTTTTACCGCGCTTGCGTGTTCCTCCATTCGCCAAGCTGCTGATGTGGCTGGAGTTTGATGGAGGATCGAATGGATGGTTTTGATAACGCTGTTGGGTCCCATGAGGCGCGCAACGAGAGTGACAGAAAAGCCAAAGGGTTTGGGGGCGAACTCGGCGACGCCGTGATCTCCGAAGGCAAGGCGGCGATCGCAAAAATTGCTGCCGACTATTCACACGAATTCGCTGCAGTAACCGAAAACGGACTTCGCGTACTGCGCTTGCGGGTCGCGCGCCAGCCGCTGACAGCGCTTGGTGTTGCGGCTGTCGCTGGCGCGTTGGTCGGGGTTGCTCTCTCGCGGCGCTGAGCGGGTTAATCCGACAACGGGGCCGCGTCTTTTTACGCCTATTTGTGCGATGTATTTCGATCATCGGCTCTTCGACCGCCTTCCAAGGGAGCCTGACGAATGTCGTTGATAGAAGCGGCGCCAGAAGCGCCTCGCGGAGAGGCGCGTTCGATGTCGCGGCGTCAGCTGAGCGGCCTCTCGACGAGCCTTGGAATTTTGACGGCAATCGCAATCGGCGCGGTTGCCTTCGCGATGAAAGATATCGTCGTTCCGACTCTTTTTGCGTTTCTACTGGCGCTTGCGCTGAAGCCTGTTGCCGTCACGCTTGAGCGCTTGAAAATACCTCCAGCGCTTGCCGCTGCTGTGACAGTGGTCTTCGCATCGGCAGTGATCGGCGCTGTAGTGTTCGTCGCCGCCCCGATGTTTTCAAAATTCATCGATGATGCCCCGCAGTTGATGCAAAAGCTGGAGCAACGCGTGCGGCCCCTGCAAGCAACGCTGGAAGAAGTCAGTTCCGCGACCGAGTCGATAGGAACAATGGTGAGTCCTGACAGAAACAGTAATGTGCAAACCGTGAAGATCGCTTCCACGTCGACGACAGTCACGGCGCTGCGCATCATCCCCACGGTGCTCGCGCAATTTTTTTATGCGGCAGTGCTTGCAGCGTTCATCCTCGCCGGTCGCAATTCCTACCGGCTGAAGCTGATTGCGGCACGGCAGACGATGCCAGAGCGCTGTCGCATGGCCCGGATAATCCGGGATATCGGCGAAAAGGTGTCAGGATACCTCTTTGTCATCTCGGCCATCAACATTTTCAACGGGGTCGCGGTTTCGGTCGCCTTTGCGGTACTTGGACTTCCTGACCCCATACTTTGGGGCGTCGCATTTGGTCTCGCCAACTTTGTTCCGTTTATCGGATCGACGGCGGTCATCGTGGCCTCGGCGCTCGCTGGCCTCGCGACAGAGGATTCCCTGCTGGCCGCCATGACTGGTCCGCTGGTTTTGTTCGCGATCAACATGTTTGAAGGAAATGTTTTGCAGCCGCTGCTGCTTGCACGCCGCACGGTCGTCAATCCGCTCGCGATCGTTGTTTCGTTTGGGCTGTTTGCGTGGATGTGGGGGCCGGTAGCGACCGTGCTTGCGGTTCCCGTGATCGTTTGCTTCGCGGTAATCGCGCGCCACACGCCGGGGCTGAGCGCGCTCGCCGTCGTTCTGACGAATGAAGAGCCGCAGCGTGGCAGACTCGTGGAGATGCTTCGCAATGCTCGCGCGAGCAAAGCGCAATCTGTGTCTGGCAATCGGCGCGCTCCAACAGGATCAGAGCGACGGGCGGCGATGAGACGCGATCGGCGCCGCGCTCTTCCCCCAGTCCAAGGAACAACAACAGGAGCACCGCCTGAATGCGCGTGAAGTCGAAGGGTACCCAACGGAAGAAGGCGCGCACGCCTTCATCAATAATCCCGCTTGGCGCCGAAAAGATCCACTATGGACACACTGGATCGAATGGACGCACGCCTTCTGCAATTGATGCTTGCTTTCCATCCCATGCTTTCCACTTCATGCTTTGTTGCCGCCCGACGCGAAACAGCGTGCGGCCGCCGGAGGGGGTGGGGGATAACTTTTTCGGCCGCCTCGCGGGATCGTGATCAGCGCCGCCGCGTGCCGGCCTGCGCCCGATTTCTCGCCTCGCCCCGCGCGCCGATCAGCAGGCGAAAGCCCGCGAACAGCGCTACTGAAAACGCCGCCGACAGGGCGAGCTTTTCAACCGACGGATCCTTCAGATTGAAATAGAGCATCTGAAAAATGTTCAGCGCCACGACGCCGCGCAGCATCCATTCCGTATTGATCCGGTGCAAAACGAACGCGCCGAGCGGAGCCATGAACAACACGACCGGATAGGCCGACAACCACGTGCGCACCTGATCGGCCGTCAGCCCCGCATCGACGAAATGCCGCCAGCCGAACCCGAACAGGCTCACGGCCGCCATGGTGATGATGCTGAGGTGGGTCGCGATTTTCTCCTGCATGCGAAAGCGCGTGACGAGGAGGGCGTAAAGCACGATGTCCGCGCCGGTGCCGAAGAGGCTCGCCACCATGCCGCCCGTGAACAGCGTCGCGACGATCAGCGCGCGGTCGGCCAATGCGCGGTCGGAAGAAGTCCGGGCAAGCGTCAGCGCGGGCCTATCGCCGCGCAGCGCACCCGCTGCATAGGCAATGGCGAAAGTCATGATGAGGCTGAGGAACAGCGCCTGGATGACGATAACGGGCGTCGCCTGTAGCGTCGCCATGCCGACGGCGAAGCCCGCAAACGCGACCGGCGCGAACCATAAGGCCGGCCGATAGGCCGCCCGGTCATTGGCGCGGTTCGACAAGATGAAGATCGACGCGCTCGTCATGCCGACGCTCTGGATCATCAGGCTGAAATCGCGCGCAAGCCCCCGGTCGATTTCAAGGAAGACGCTGAGGAACGGAAAGGCGACCGCGCCCCCGCCCTCGGGCGTTACGCCCGCAACGAACGCGCCCAGCACCATGATGGCGGGGTACTGCCAATGCGCGGCGACGAATGCGAAATCGTTGAACGCAGCGAAGAGACCGAGCCACAAAACAAGGGCCCCCGCAAACCATGCGGTGAAAATGCGGCTGCGGAACATGTGTTCGCGGTGACCCCTAAGCGCCGGACGCGCTATCCGTTCATCGCGCGAAACGCAGGCCCGGGGAAGGCTGGGGTAGGGGCTGATCGACGAGGTCTTGGCTCCCCAGAGCGGTCCCGCGGGGGGGGCGCATGTTAAAAAACTGAAACAATATGCAGCTATTCTTACAAATGAACGACTTTCGAGTAAATATGACGGGCTCCCCATATCCGTCGATTGCCAGAAAGGGGACGCGAATGCTGAAGCTTTCGGCTCGTGTAGCGGCGGCTGCGTTTACGCTGGCCTTGCTGGCTGGCTGTGGCGGTCAAAGTTCCGGATCCGCTGACCAGCGCTCCGGGGAAACGAGCGGCAACGGCGCTGAACAGACGCGAGGTAAGGGTAAAGCGGAATCCGAACCCAGAATGGTCGTCGGCTCGGCTGATCAGTTGCTGAAGGCGCAAAGTCCGCTCACGGGCTACGTCTCGAGCGAATCCCTGGAATTCGAGAACCATCTCACCGACGTGGCGCTTGATGGTGATCGCATCTGGGCCGCAGCGGGTTCCAACGTGCTCTATGAAATTTCAATGGTTATGGACGGCAGAAACATCAGCTCTCTGACGGTCGATCGGGAAATTGATCTTGGCTGCGCATTCAACCTCGTGACCCCGCACGCCGATAAGGTCTGGTTTGCGCAACCCCGTTGCGACGACGGCGAAGTGACCTTTGCAGCCGTGAACAAGAATACAGGCGAAGTTTCCGACCGACATGTGATCACTGCACGGAACAGTTATCCGAAGCAGCCAACTGTCATGGGTGAATATATCTATCTCCTTATCCAGCCCGCCTTCGGCATTGTTCGTCTGCCGCTGGCGTCGCCGGGCGATTTTCAGACCCTCGACCTGAGGCCGGATTCCGAAGGCAAATCCGGCAGCGGCGACATGGGCGCGTTCGGCGACCGACTATGGGTCATGGATCGCGGTCGAAATCAGGCGATTGAGGTCGACACGGTGGGCTTTGGCGTCATATCGACTGCGCCATTTGCCGAAATTGGCGTCACTGACGAGATTTTGAGCTGCACGGGTGGGTCCGCAGGGATCTACTGTCGTTCCGAAGAAGCCGTCATTCGTTTCGACCCAGCTCTACGACGCGTCGCGGCGCGATGGGCTGCCGACGGCCGCATCCTGTCAATTACGACGCATGGCAATTCTGTGTTTGTCGGACAGCGCCTCGTAACGACGGAGCTTGACGCCCGCGATCTCAAGGAGATTGGCTCAATCAGCGGAATTTACGCTGACAACTTGCAGGTTGGCCCGTTGCGCTGAATGTGCAGACTTCGCGCTGCCTACGTAAGTGATCCGTCGGGCCGCTCAAGCTAGCGCGCGCTCGATTACGCCGCGTACGAGTTCAGGCATCTCGCCGGAGGGAACGCGAGCCAACCGCGGAAACGTCCAACCTTCGTTTAGCAAGCGGCCGACAACCACCCAGCCGGCGTAATAGCCTTCGCGTCGCAAGCCCGCCGGGCCCCTCATGATCATCCGCATGATCGAGCCGCCATCGGCGGCTTCCAGCAGCGGAACCGCGCCGGAAAGAATTTCTCTTTCTTGCGCTCTGACCGCGTTGATCCAGTCAGGGTCGCCAGAAAGCAGCCTGCTCTCGCCAACATCGGGCATCAGCGCCTCCGTCGCGCGCATGGCTAGTCCCTCTTGAAGGATCAACTCGGCGACGCTGCGCTCAAAGCCGCCGGAAAGTCCGGCCAACTCCATGTGAATGGCATGGACGAACTCATGACGTCCCACGAGCGCTTGAAACTCCGGACTCGCCTCGACTGGAACGGCGACAGTCGGGTAACGTCCCCGGAATGTATAGGCGTTCTCCTCAAAGCCGCCGACATAAGCGATGAATTCGAGCGTAAGCGGACGGTCGGCCCCGAGAAGCGCCGCAACCTCTGCTGCGGCGGCGCGAGGGTCGATCGCCATGCCGTTGACGCCTGCCCGGATTCGGTCGAGCGCGGTCGGATAGCGGTCGAAGGCGCCGTCAAGCAGGCGTCTCGCCATCGCCTCGCCCTCCGGCGAGGGGGGAACGGCGGCAAAGTTGTAGCGCTCCTGCCATAACGCAAAGCGCGCATCAGGGTCCAATCCTTGCGCGGCCTCGAAAAACGCCAGGAAACGCGGCGTCAAATCGACGACGTTGACGGTTGGCGCGATGCTCGCAATCACCCCGCCGTCGGAAGCCGCCGGGGAAGGCGGCGTCGAAACGCATGCGGGAAGGAGCGCGCAAGCCGCACCGGCGAGCAGCAGGCGGCGGCTTATGGTCCTGGCAGTCAAGCCTTGGGAAGCCGAGGCGGCGGACGTCACCACGGGAGCTGCAAAAGCGGCTGGCGCGAAACAGGCTGGCATTGTGAATTCCCCAGATAGATTTCCCCATATGATCCTTCCAGCATTGGCGCTTTACCAATGCTGAAACGATCCACACGGATAGTATATGGACAGCGAATGCGCAGACAATGCCGCGTGCGTCAGATGTCGGCGGAACGTTTAAAAAAGGCGATGAATTAAATTGGGTGTGCTGAGATGAAACCGCGCAAAAGCGCCCTCACACCGCACACCGGGGCGTTAGGCGCGGCGCTTCAGGTTATTCCGCCGCCCCCTGCGGCGCGTGGCTAGGCTTCAGAGCGGGCGGACGCGCAGCGCGACGTTTCTCGTCGTCGGGCGTGAGCGCCCAGGCGGCGGGGTGAATATCGAGGTCGGGGAAGCGCGCCGGATCGAACACCGGGTCGAGGCCGGCTTTGATCTGGTCGTCGAAATCGCGCAACAGGCGCAAGCCCACCGGGAACAGCAGCGCCAGCGCCAAGAGATTTACGAGCGCGAGCGACCCCATTGTCAGGTCTGCGAAGCCAAAGGCAGCGCCGAGATTGACGTTCGCCCCGATGAACACGAAGGCGAGCGTCAGTATTCGGAAGATCGTGAATACGGTCTTGTTGTCGCTGACGAAAAAGTCGATCGCGTTCTCGCCGAGGAAGTAATTGTACATGATCGACGAGAACACAAAGAGCGTCAGGGCAATGGCGACAAACTGCGCCGCCCAGCCGCCGACGTGATCGGCGAGCGCGTTCTGGGTCAACGTCACGCCGTCGACCGCCCCGTCGCCAATCGCAACATCCGACAGGAGGATGATCGCCGCCGTGCATGTGCAGATGACGAGCGTGTCGATGAAGACCGACAGCGCCTGCACGATGCCCTGTTGAGCTGGATGCGGA
>JBGTFV010000151.1:0-1713 GCA_041747095.1 Parvularculaceae bacterium | reverse complement strand
CCTGCACATCGAGGCGATCTCGGCGACGTCTGCTGGCGCGCTCAACGCGGTCGCCTTCGCGGCAGGCCACGCCAAGGGCGGACCCGAAGGCGCTCGCAAGGAACTGGAATCGCTCTGGCGCAAGGTCTCGGATGCAAGATCCGCGCTCGGCGCTTTCGGTTCGGCCGGCTTCGCGATGGCGACCGCCCTGCAATCCCTCGCGAGCCCCTATGATCTCAACCCGTTCAACTACAATCCGCTGCGCACGCTGGTCGAAGCCGAGGTGGATTTCGAAGCGGTTCATGCGTCTGGCCTGAAGCTCTTTATCTCCGCCACGAATGTCGAGAACGGGCGCGTGCGCGTCTTCTCGAAGGATGAGATCACCGCCGACGCCGTGCTCGCCTCTGCCTGCCTGCCGCAGAGCTTTCAGGCGGTGGAAATCGACGGCACGCCCTATTGGGACGGCGGCTATATGGGCAACCCCAGCCTCTTTCCGCTCGTCTATTCCGGCGCCCCGGCGGATGTGCTGCTGGTCATCCTCAATCCGCTGACGCGGCCGGGCACGCCCAGACGCGCTGCCGAAATCCAGGAGCGTCTCAACGAGATCAGCTTCAACGCCTCGCTGATCGGCGAGTTGCGCGCCATCGCCTTCGTTCAGCGCCTGATCGACGAGGGTATGCTGAAGGAGCCGATGATGAAGAAATACCGCAGGCTGAACATTCACGCCATCAAGGGTGGTCAGGACCTGATCGGCTATGGCCTGGCGACCAAATCCGATACCCGCTGGCGCCTCCTGACCGAACTGCACGACAAGGGATATGAGGCGGCCGACCGCTGGCTATCGGACTGCGCGAAAGATGTCGGGACGAAAAAGTCGAGCTTCGACATTCGCAAGGAATTTCTCGAAAGCTGACGCGCATCATCAGCGCAGGAATTCGTCAATTCGAGTCCAGCCGGTTACGGCTTCAATGTGCGAGACCAGCTGGCGAACTGAAAACGGGTAAGGCAATTCGTTGGTCCGGTTCGGAGACCAGATTTTGGCGGGGCGCAATTGGGGCTCATTCCCCCAGTAGACGGCGCCGTAGGCATGCGGGTGCCTTGCAAGAATATCTCGTGCGCTATCCGCGCCTTCGTGCACGAAATCAATCTCCACCCCGAAGCGCCTCTCAAGAATGGCGCTGATAATTTCCCCAGCGGTTTTTTGCGGTTCAAATACGAAAACGCGGCGCTCCAGCGGGCGGATCGCCCCGACGGTCATGGGCACCAGCGGCAAGCCCGCTGCTCCAGCCAGCATTGTCCGGCGATCAAGTTGCATGGTTCGTCCCTCCGCATACAGTCTATGAGGGAAGCACAGATCCGTTTGCAGATGAATCCGCGTGTGGATTACACTTTCTTCAGAAAACTCACGCGCGCCGCGCCATAGTCCCGGCTGTCGATCAGCGTCCAACCGGGGAACATCAGCCTCTCGTCCGAACCCGTCTCGACCACGACCAGCGCGTCGTCCGCCAGCCAGTTGCCCGCCGCGAGACAGCCCAGCGCCGGTTGCAACAGTGCCTTGTGATAGGGCGGGTCGAGGAAGGCGAGGGTGAAAGGGCTGCCGACGCCGGCGGGTTTGTCGCCAAGGTCGGTGGCGGAACGCCGGTGCAGGCGTGTGTTTCCGAACAGGCCGAGGGCCTCGATATTGTCGCGGATCGCGCCGCGCGCCGCATGGTCCGTCTCCACGAACAGGCAGAA
>JBGTFV010000150.1:0-11984 GCA_041747095.1 Parvularculaceae bacterium | reverse complement strand
CAGGGTCAGCCGCTCGCCATGGGCGCGCACCAGATCGCGCACCAGCGCCTCTTTCAGACGCAGCGGCTTCATGGCGTTCGTCAGCACAAGGACGCGAAATCCGCGCGACAGCGCATCTGACAGCATCGGCCCGATGTCGCGGTTCATGAAGGGCTCGCCCCCCGTGAAGCCGATCTCGCGCGTCGGCAGATTGAGGTCCTCAATCTCGTCAAGGTAGCGGGCGACGTCGGCGGCAGACAGATAGGCGAGCGAATCGTTGCGGGGCGAGCTCTCCATGAAGCACGACGCGCAGGCGATGTTGCAAAGGCTCCCGGTGTTAAACCAGAGCGTGTGGAGCGCGCCGAGCCCGACCGCCGCTCGCGGCGCGCCTTTGGCGGTCATGCGGGGGTTCTGGAATTTTTCGGGCGACAGGGGCGTCGCGTCAGGCGACCAGAACGGCGACGCCCGCACAGCCTGCTCATCAAGACTCATGAACGGAAATCCTGTATTCCCCGGATGGATTGCCCGAATGTCGCGGGTTCTGAACGCGCGATCAAGTCACAACTACGCGGGCTGACAGCGAACGACTTGCGTCACCTATCGAACTTGGTCTTCCCTCTCCGCCGTATTTGTTTTCCGTCTTTCGCCCACGGAGCATCCCTTGACGCCCTTTTCCAGCCTCGACAACGCCCGCGATTATTACGGCCGCACCCTGACGGGTTCGGACGACCTGAAAACCGACGCCTGCTGCACGCTGGAGGCCCCCTCCCCGCGCGTGCGCGCGCTGCTCGCAAATGTGCATGACGAGGTGCGCAACCGCTATTACGGCTGCGGCCTCGTTGCCCCCGAGGCGATCTCGGGAGCAACGATCCTCGATCTCGGTTGCGGCGCTGGTCAGGACGTTTATCTGCTGGCGCAAATGGCCGGGCCTAACGGCCGCGTCTTTGGCGTCGATGCAACGCCCGAACAGCTTGCGGTCGCGCGCCGTACGCAAGGCTGGCACGCTAACCGGTTTGGCTTCGCCAATGTCGACTTCATCGAGGGCGACATCGAACGGCTCGCGGCGCTCGACCTGCCCGAGGGCGGCTTCGACGTCGTCGTCTCGAACTGCGTCGTCAACCTGCTCGACGACAAGAAGGCGCTGTTTAAGAGCGTCAAGCGGCTCCTGAAGCCGGGCGGCGAGATGTACTTTTCGGACGTCTACGCCTCGCGGCGAGTTCCCGAAGCGCTGCGGCGCGATCCCGTGCTGCACGGTGAATGCCTCGGCGGGGCGCTCTATTGGGGCGATTTTCTGAACCTTGCGAAAGAGGCTGGCTTCGGCGATCCGCGCCTCGTCACCGACCGTCCGCTCGGGGTGAACGATCCGGCGCTCAAGGAAAAGCTCGCCGGAATCGCCTTTTTCTCGGCGACCTACCGGCTCTTCAATCTCAACGGCCTGGAGCCAGCCTGCGAAGACTATGGTCAAGCCGTTCGCTATCGCGGCACGATCGAACGCGCGGAGCAGGCTTTCACCCTCGACGCCCACCATTTCATCGAGACCGGCCGCCAGTTTCCGGTCTGCGGCAACACGTGGCGGATGCTCGCCGAAACGCGGCTGGCGCCCCATTTCGAGTTCTTCGGCGACTTCTCGCGCCACTATGGCATCTTCCCCGGCTGCGGCGCAGTAATGCCTTTTGGCCAGAACGGCGCCGCGGCGACCTCGGGCGCATGCTGCTGAGCCGCGCGCTTAGCTGGCTGCTACGGCCAACGCCACAAGCGGGGTCTGGTATTGCGGCGTTTCCCTGATGCCTCCTGATCAGGCTCCGGGCGCAGGTGCTTCGGCGGCTTTATTTTTTTCGCACATCAGGGATACTTCCCGACTGACTTTTCCGCTGGCCGGTTCGTCAACGGCCTAATCGCCAAATCCGATCGCCAAACCAGACCGCAATAGGGGCCTCCTTTGACCAATTCGCTGCAAACCATCGCCAAACTGCTTCTCACCGCCGCGCCGGCGGCACTAGCCCTCGGGCTCGCCAGCGCCGCGCTCGCGCAGGAAGTTCCGATCGTTCAACCCGGCGCGCCCGGCAAGGCGACGCGCGATCTGACCCCTGATGAGGCCGCCAAGAGCGCGGACACCCGCTATTCGCGCGACGACGTGCGCTTCATGCAGGACATGATCCCCCACCATCAGCAGGCGGTCGAGATGGCCGCGCTCGTTTCCGCGCGGACGAACCGGAAAGAGATCATCGACATCGCAGGCCGCATCACCGCCTCGCAGGCGGACGAGATCGAGTTCATGCGCGGGTGGCTGACCGAGCGTGGCGAAAAGGCCCCCGATCCCAAAGCGCATCAGGGACACGGCGGGCATGGCAACCACAAAACGCACATGTCGCACCAGATGATGGGCATGGCGACGCCTCGCCAGATGGCGCAACTGGGCCGGGCAAAAGGCGTCGAGTTCGACAAACTGTTCCTTGAGCTGATGATTGCTCACCACAAGGGCGCGGTGCGCATGGTCGAGGAGCTGTTGAAAAAACCGGGCGCCGCCTATGACCCGGTGTTGTTCCAGTTCACCAACGACATCACGAACGACCAGACGGCCGAGATTGAGCGGATGAACGCTCTTCTGGTCGGGCTGTCTGGCGATCCGCGCGCGGGACTCGCTGCCGGCTTCGACAATGCGGGCGAGGCGATCTGGAACATGACGCACGTCGCGACGCTGCCCAAACCGACGGGCTTCTTCGATCCGCAAAACCCTGCCGGGCTCGCGCCGCCGAAAGCGAAAAAGGACGACAAGAAAAAAGACGACGCGGCCAAGGCCAAAACTGCTGCGGCTGACGCAGCGCCCGAAACGACTGCCGCGACCCCAGCCGACACGGCGGCCGCCGACCCCGCCGTTGCGCGCGCGGAGGAAGACGAACAAAGCCTCGACCAAACCACCTGGAGCTCGCGCAGTTCCTTCCTCGATTTCTCGAATACCGACATGGCGTTCGCCGGAGACGTGCTGGTCGTCGGCAATTACCACGGATTCAACATCTACAAGCTGGGCGGCGACGGCGTACCGAAGCTGCACAGCTCGGTCGTCTGCCCAGGCGGCCAGGGCGACGTTTCCATCGTCGGCGACCTGCTGATCATGTCGGTCGAACAGACCCTCGGGCGCGTCGATTGCGGGCTTCAGGGCGTCGCTGAAGACGTGAGCGCCGAGCGTTTCCGGGGCCTGCGGATTTTCGACATCAGCGATCTGCGCCGCCCGGTGCAGGTCGGCCAGGTGCAGACCTGCCGCGGCTCGCACACCCATTCGGTCGTCTCTGGCCCGGGGGCCGACGGCAAGATCATTGTCTATAATTCCGGCACGGCGCGCGTGCGCAACGAGAAAGAACTGGCGGGCTGCGTTGGCGACATCCCCGGCGACGACCGCACAGCGCTTTTCCGCATCGACGTCATTGAAATTCCCGTCGACGACCCGTCGAAGGCGCGCATCGTCGACAGCCCGGCGGTCTTCGCCGACCCGGAATCAGGACGCCTCGCCGGTCTTTGGGCGGGCGGCGACCACGGCGACGACACGCAGGAAACGCGCCGGACCGATCAGTGCCATGACATTACGGTCTTCCCTTCGGCCGGCATCGCCGCTGGCGCGTGCTCGGGCAACGGCATTATTTTCGACATCTCCGACCCGCGCAAACCAAAGCGCATCGACGACGTGACCGACAAGGGCTTCGCCTATTGGCACTCGGCGACATTCAACAACGACGGAACGAAAGTTCTGTTTACGGATGAATGGGGCGGCGGGGCGCGGCCGCGTTGCCGCACCTACGATCCGAGAGACTGGGGTGCCGATGCGATCTACGACATTGTCGACGGCAAGCTCGTCTTCAGGAGCTATTACAAGCTGCCCGCGCCGCAGGTCGAACAGGAGAATTGCGTCGCCCATAACGGCTCGATCGTTCCGGTGCCCGGTCGCGATATTTTCGTGCAGGCCTGGTATCAGGGCGGCGTGTCGGTGATCGACTTCACGGACTCCGCTAATCCGCGCGAGATCGCCTATTTCGACCGCGGTCCCGTTCATGAGAAGCAACTCATTCTCGGCGGGTTCTGGTCGACCTACTGGTATAACGGCAAGATCTACGGGACAGAGATCGCGCGCGGTCTTGATGTGTTTGCGCTTCAACCAAGCGCGTTCCTGACGGCCAACGAGATTGCCGCGGCGGCCCTTGCCGATCAGGGTGCGACCTTTAATCCGCAGCAGCAACTTCCCGTCTCGTGGCCGGCGGCGCCGGTCGTCGCGCGCGCCTATGCCGACCAGCTCGAGCGCGACAAGGCGCTGCCCGCTGCGGTCATCCGTGATCTGAACGGCGCTCTCGCAGATGCTGACAAGGCGCTCGCTGGCGGCGGTAAAGACGCAGGCCTCGCGGCGCGTCTCGACAGCCTCAAAGGCAAGATCAAAGCGGACAGCGGCGACGCCGCCGCGCGCAACCGCAAGTCTGCGCTCCTTGCAACGCTCGACGGCGTCGCCGCGAAATTGCGCTAGGTTATCGGGCGGCCAGTTTTTGATCGCATCGTCGCTCTGTGCAGCCAAATTGCGGCTTCACGGAGCAACGAGCAAATTTGAACGAGCCTCAGCAACAGCGCGGCTTATTCCGGCAAGGCGAACGCAACGATGCTGTCGCCAAGCTTCGTGCCAACCCTGCCAAAGCCCCCCGAGTATATTGCAACGTATTGCCGGCCTTTCCATTCGTAGACCATCGGCGTTGCAATGCCGACGGTCGGCAGCGCGCCCTTCCACAGTTCTTCGCCGGTCGCGACGTCGAACGCTCTCAGATAGTGGTCGAATGTCGCGCCGATAAAGATGAGACCGCCCGCCGTGATGGCCGGGCCGCCGAGCGTCGGCGTGCCGAGCGGCAGCGCGACGCCGCTGGCAAATTCCTCTGTCGTCCCTAACGTGCGGCGCCAGACGATGCGCCCGTCAGACAAATCGACCGCTGCCAGAACGCCCCAAGGCGGCGGGTTGCACGGCAGGCCCAGAGGCGAGAGAAGGGCCACGCGTCGCGAGCCATAAGCGGCGCCCGTTTGCCGATGGACTTCGGAGTCGTGAAACGTTTCCTTGGCCGCTTCTACGTTCTCTGTGCGGATCGCCTGAATGAGGTGCGGAACATTCGACATATTGACGACGAGAAGGTTTCGCGAGGCGTCGTAAGCCGGACCGCCCCAGTTGCCTCCCCCGCCCGTAAACGGGAGAAACAACGTCCCTTGCTCCGTAGGCGGCGTGAAAAGTCCGTCGGCGCGCAACGCGCGGATCGCTTTTGCGCAAGCCCGCTTGTCGAACCACGTCACGCCAAAAGCGTCTTTGGGGTCGAGCCGATTTGGCACCAGCGCCTCAGGGGCGACGGGAAAGGGCTGCGTCGGCGATAGGGCCTCGCCCGGCACGCCGTCTTGCGGCACAGGGCGCTCCTCTACGGGGATGACCGGCTCGCCGGTGTCGCGGTCGAGCACAAAGACCAGCCCCATCTTCGTCGTCTGCGCCACGACATCGCGCAGTTTTCCGTCCTTCAGGATCGTATAGAGCCCAGGCTGCGAGGGTACGTCGTAGTCCCATACGTCATGGTGCACGGTCTGAAAGCTCCACGCGACTTCGCCAGTCTCCGCTCTCAGCGCAACCACCGAGTTTGCGTAGCGATTGTCGCCGGGCCGGGCGCCGCCGAAAAAGTCCGGAGACGGACTGCTGGTTGGCGCAAAGATCAGTCCCCGCGCCTCATCGACCGACATCGGGGCCCAGGCATTCGCGTGGCCTTCCTTGCGCGGGAACGCGCCGGGCCAGTCCTTGGCGTTCGGTTCATCCGCCGATCGCGGTATCGGATCGAAGATCCATAGGGGCGCGCCCGTCCGCGCATTGAAGGCCCGGATCGTTCCGCGCGGCGCCTCGAGCCGAACGTTGTCGCTGATCGACGAGCCGGTGACGAGCACGTCTCCGAGGACAACCGGAGGCGACGTGATCTGGAATTCGCCCGGCCAGATCAACTCCATGCCGGGGTCGATGAAAAGCTCGCCGCTGCCGTTGAACTCGGCGCAACGATCTCCGGTCTTTGCATCGACCGAGATCAACCGTCCGTCATTCGTTCCTGAAAATATCCGCGCGTCGCAAGGCCCATCGCCGCCGCCATGCCAATAAGCGACGCCGCGGCAGACGAACTGGTTGGCGGGGCGCTGGTCGAGATTGATCTTGGGATCGTATCGCCACTTCTCGGCGCCCGTGCCGGGATCAACGGCGATGATCTCGTTGAATGGCGTACAAAAAATGAGACTGTCTTCAACGAGGATTGGCGTCGCCTCCGAACCGCTGTCGTCAAGCGCCTTGCGAGGCCGCGCGTCGAGGTCGCCAGTCGAGAAAGTCCACGCGACCGTCAAATTTTGAATGTTCTCGCGCGTGATTTGCGCAGCCGATGAATATCGCGTTCCGCCCGCGTCCCCACCATAGAACCGCCAGTCGCCCGATGGCGACGCTGGGCGCACGGGTTTGGCCTCACCAGCAATATCAAGCTGCTTGGCGCCGCCAAGGACCCAGATCATCGATCCGCCGAGCACTGACAGCAGTACAGCGATCGCGGCGGCGCCTGCGACTCTGGCGACGCCTATCAACAGCCCTCTCATGCCCACTCCCGCCAAATGTGAGCGATAGGCTAGCTTAGCCGCCAGTTTGCCGGAAGGGCGGGTAGCGCCACTAAATTTACTTTATTCTGCAAGGCAGAAAAATCGCCCTCACTCGCCCTCGCCGAACTTGTCGGCGACGAGGCGGGCGAGGCTATCCAGGGCTTCCTGCGCCTGTTCGCCTGTCGCGGTGACGGTAATGGAGCTGCCCTGTTCAGCCTGCAGCAGCAAAAGGCCCATGATAGAGCACGCGCCGACCTCGTAGTCATCCTTCGAAACGCGGATATCGGCGTCCCACGATCCGGCAAGGGCGCAAAATCTCGCGCTCGCGCGCGCATGCAGGCCGCGCTTGTTGAGGATCTTGAGAACGACCGTCAGGGGCGTCGGATCGGCGTCAGTCATGCGCGTGCCGTAAGCCTTGCCGCCGGTTGCGTCACGTGATGCGTCACGGGGGCGTCAGTCCTGCGGCGCTGTTTCGCCCGACAACACCCACGAGGCCACGTTGATATATTTCCGCCCGGCCGCATGGGCGGCGGCCACGGCCTCCTCCAGCGAAGCCGTCTCGCGTATCGAGGTCAGCTTGATCATCATCGGCAAGTTTACCCCGGCGATCACTTCGGCCTTCACCCGCGACAGCACCGAGATCGCCAGATTGCTTGGCGTGCCCCCGAACATGTCCGTCAGGATGATGACGCCCGCCCCGTCATCCACCTCGCGGGCGGCGGCGAGGATTTCATTGCGGCGGCGGTCCATGTCGTCGTCGGGCCCGATCGAGACCGCCGCGATAAGCTGCTGCGGCCCAACGACGTGCTCGACGGCGGAGATAAACTCCTGCGCCAGGCGACCGTGGGTTACGATTACAATGCCGATCATGTTGCCGATTGCCCAATCATGCGCGGTTCATGGTGCGCGTGTCGTCACAATTGTCCACCAATAATTGCCCGGAGCGCAAACCGAAGCCGCGCGCTGGCCGCGAGGTGTTGCCCTTGCGCGACGAATGGAAACAACGGAATGGACGGCCCGTCTCCGGGATTGAAGGAGCCCGGTTCAGGCACGCGTTCCGCCGCAGCCCCGAGATCGAAGGCGGCGCGCAGGCGGACGGTCGGCGCGCAGCGAACCCGCAGGACCCCAAACCCCCGCAGCTCGATCAAACCCGCAAGCTGACGCGGCGCTGCCGCAATCAGCGCCTCCGCCGAGGCGGTCAGCAAGACCTGATCGTCGGCGACCAGGGCGGACCGGCCCCAGCGGCAATCTTCAATCAGGCCAAGCGCCAGGCTCGATTTGCCGCTGCCGGAGGGTCCAAGCAGCAGAACGCCAGCGAGCGGACCGTCCCGGTCAACGGCGACAGCGACAGCGGTTCCATGCGCCATCCGCCCTCCAGTCGGCGTATGGGAGGGGCTCGTCATGCCCGCGGCAACTCCACGGTAAAGCGGGCGCCGCCTCGGGCGCCGTCCGGCAATTCGATATTCTCGGCCCAGATCTCGCCGCTGTGCGAGGCGACTATCTGGCGCGAGATCGCAAGGCCGAGCCCTGAATTATTACCGAAGGCCGCGCCTGCCGGGCGCTTTGTATAAAAACGCTCGAACACCCGCTCCAGCGCATCCGGCGGAATGCCCGGCCCCTGGTCTTCAACGATAACGCGCACCGGGGCGAGCGGATCGGCGGCGCGCTCGATGCGAACATCGACGGACCCGCCCGGCGGGGAAAACGACCGCGCATTATCGATCAGGTTACGGAACACCTGCCCGAGCGCGCTCGCATTGCCAAAGAGATAAAGGGGCTCCCCAACCGGATCATAAGCGACAACGGCCTGACCTTCTTTCGTGGTGGCCCGGTAAAGTTCGCAGATATCCGCCAGCAATCGGCGCAGATCGACGACGTTGCGCGCGTCGCGGGCAAGCTCCGCATCGAGCCGTGAGGCGTTTGAGATGTCGGTGATCAGGCGATCCATCCGGGCGACGTCTTTCTTGATGACGCCCATCAGCTTTTCGCGCGCCTCAGGTTTCGTCGCGATTTCCAGCGTTTCCGTGGCGGAGCGGATCGATGTCAGGGGGTTTTTCAACTCGTGCGCAACGTCGGCGGCGAAGCTCTCGATTGCCTCCATGCGGGCGTAGATCGCTTGCGTCATCGATCGCAGGGCGGCGGACAACTCGCCGATCTCGTCGCGCCGGCTGGAAAAGTCAGGAATGCGCGCGCGGCCCGCCGCGGCGATGCCCTCTCGCACTCGGTCGGCGCCAATCGCCAGTTGGCGGATCGGCTGGGCGATCGTCGCCGTCAGCAGGAGCGAGGAAAGGATGGCGGCGGCGCAGGCCAACCCGAAGAACGGCAGGATCGCGAGGCGCGCCTGCGAAACGAGTTCGTCAATGCCCCCGATCTCCGCCGTGACGAGGCCATGGATCGCCTGCACTTTGCGGATGGGAACCGAAACCGACGCAACAAGCTCGCCATCCTCATTGATCCTCAGCGACGCCGCGCCGAGTTGATCGGCGAAGGGAGAAGAAGCCAATGCATCGTTCAACTCGGCCTCTATGGTGCGAAGCGCCGCATCGCGCCGGAATCCGCCCGTCATGAAGCGCGTCAGGAACCGCTCGCCCGCATCGAGGAGACGCCAGATGGCGCTATCGGCGCTGGCGCTCTCGATGGGCGGCAACGCCTGAACGACGATATCGTCGCGGCGCAGCACGACGTCTTCGAGGAGCAGTTCAGAGGCGTCGGCGACGGGGGGAGTTGCAAAGGTTCGCGGCGCATTGAAAACGCGCACGCGCCCTTCGAAAGATACCCACACCCGGTTGAAGACCGTTCGCACGTCGCCTTCGTCGAGCGCGAGACCGCATGGGCTCGCGACGCCGAGAGAAATGTCGGAGTCGGCGTCATCGTCGCAAGCTTCGTCATTAATGGCGATCTGCCCGAGAACCGCTGCGATGATCTGGGCCTGCGCGCGCACGCCTTGCAGTTTCGCCGCGACAAGGCCGTCCCGGTACTGAGTGACGCCAAAAGAGGCGACAAGCAGGATCAGAAGGCTGCTGAAATTGGCAAAAACAATAGTGAGCGTCAGGCGCGAAATGGCGAAACGCGCCGGACGCCTCGTCCGGGTCCCAGCCCCCTCGCCCATCAATGCTTACTAGCTTTCCTTGTATTTGTAGCCGACGCCGTAAAGCGTTTCGATGGCGTCGAACTCCGGATCGACGAGTCGGAATTTCTTCCGGATGCGTTTGATATGGCTATCGATCGTGCGGTCATCGACATAAACTTGGTCGTCATAAGCGGCGTCCATCAGGGAATCGCGGCTCTTCACGAAGCCGGGGCGCTGCGCCAGCGCTTCAAGGATGAGGAATTCCGTAACGGTCAGCGTGACGGCCTCGCCATGCCACAGGCAAGCGTGGCGCATGGGATCGAGCGTCAGGCTCGTCCGCCGGATGATCTGTTTTTCCTCTTCCTTGGTCGGCGTCGCGCCCGCCTGACGGCGACGCAGGACGGCCTTGATCCGCTCCAGTAGGAGCCGCTGAGAAAAGGGCTTCTTGATGTAATCGTCCGCGCCGAGCGTCAACCCGAGCACTTCATCGATTTCCTCGTCCTTTGACGTCAGAAAGATCAGCGGCGTGTCCGAGGTTTGGCGGATGCGCTTTAAAAGCTCCATACCGTCCATATTCGGCATCTTGATGTCAGACACCACGAGATCGGGCGCGGAGGCGGTGACGTGTTCGAGGGCTTCCGCGCCGTCGGAATAGGTCTTTACCTTGTGACCATCCGCCTCAAGGGCCATTGAAACGGAGGTCAGAATGTTTTCGTCGTCGTCAACTAGCGCGATGATCGCCATGGCCAAACCCCGATCGATTTTGATGTTGGCGAGAGCGTAGGCCGTTCGCCCGGCGGGGGAAAGGCGCCGCGGCGGCGGGATTGTGGCGCCGCAGGATAAATCAGCGCGGGACTGCGTGCTTAGTCAGGCTTGCCCGCCGCAGCGTCGATGGCGCGGGAGAGCGCCACGTCTCGCGCCGACAGGCCGCCGGCGTCATGGGTCGTCAGAACGATGTCGACGCGGTTATAGACGTTGAACCATTCAGGATGGTGATCGAGTTTTTCCGCAACAAGCGCGATGCGCGACATGAACCCCCACGCCTCGACGAAATCGCCAAAGCGAAAGCTTTTCTCGATCGCGTCCCGATCTGTCGACTGCCGCCAGCCCGGAGCGTTCGCAAGGAATTCCCGGCGTTCGGCGTCTGAGAGTTTGGCCACCATTTCAGTCGCTCCTTCGGTTGAGGCAGAGCGCAACGCCTAGCCGGCCAGCGCCGCCAAATTGTGAACCGCAAGCGCAATCAGGGCAACAGTCGAAAGGGCGAAGAGGGCGAACCGCACAGCGACGCGCTGGATGACGATCTGCGCGATTGAATGGGCGACGCGCAGGATGACATAGGCCCAGGCAAGCATCACGGCCGACGAAGTCGATGTTCCGGCGAGATGGGTGTAGATCGCCAGCGCATAGAAGATCGTCGGCTGTTCGTGCAGGTGATTGTAGTTGTCCGCAACGACGCGCGCCGCCGTGGGAAGCGTGTTCAAGGACCCAGGATGAATCGCCGACTGCGGATCAATTTTGGCGCGCTGCATCGCCGGGATGCGCGTTGCGTACATCCAGATCCAGACGATCAAAGTCCAGCACACGAGGAAAAGAACAGGCGCCAGCATGCCGCTTTCCATGATTGATCCCTATTTTGTAGCTGCTTGCTTCGGCGCGCGATATCTACGGGCTTCGGCGGCATTGAACCAAGCACCTTGCGTCCGACCATGATTGGTGTCGCGATCATAAGCGCGCTGCTTACTGTCGCCAGCTTTGATACCCGACTTTCCAGTTTCGCCAATGGCTGATTCAAGCATTGCGCACGTCGCCTGAGGAGCCAGCGCCTTTAGCGCATTCGCCACCTCGACGCCCGTCGCACGGGCTATGTCGCCGTGACCCCTTTCGTGTATCTCGAGATGACTCAGGAAGCGATCCCAATATCCGTTCAAATTCTTGCTGCCCTCCGCGCGATCCTCCCAAAGTGGGTAGGTGTAGGTGACGTTGACGGAAACATCGAATTCAGCGATCGCGCATTCTGAGGCTCCCGGCGCAAGAAAATAATACCACCCGATAGAGTAGTCAGCGCTGGCAAAGTAGCGCTTGCCGGGTTCAAAAGGCGCCGGAGGCCCCTTGGCTGACATTTCGGCAAGTAAAGCGTCTGCCGTTCGCCCACGGATCACATAGTGCTCAATGCGTTCATGCACTTCGACTCGCTGCGCGAAAGCGGGTGAGGACCCAAGCATCGCGAAGAGCAGCAGCAAATGCAACTGCCGAAGGAATACCTCCAACCAGGGCCGTCTGATCATGCGGCGTTCGAATGCTTCTTGAACTC
>JBGTFV010000149.1:0-17682 GCA_041747095.1 Parvularculaceae bacterium | reverse complement strand
ATCCTGGCTCTGCCGAGGCCCTCCCGAGTATCGCCCGTCGCCGCGTGGCGGCCTGCGGTTGTCGTCGTATCGTTTGCGTGGCGGCGTTCCATATCCGGGGCGGCTTGGAGCCGGCGCAACATAAGGTCGATGCGGCGCCGGTCTGACGACGACCCGGCTTGGCCGGCGCGAGTAGTATCGGTAAGGATCAGAGTAGGCGTATCCGTACCCCGGCCGCCAGACGCCATAGCGTCCGTACCAAGGGCTGCCGTAGACGGCTCCATATCCAGCGTATAATCCGCCGGACGCATAGGGCGAATAGGCGCGATCAAAACACTGGTTCCCCTCCGCCTCGCATCGCACCGTACACGCACGATAACTTGGTTCGTCCGGGGCGTACCCGCATTCGCGGAAGCAAGCCTCTGCGCGCGCTTCGCATCCCGAAAATGAACTGGCGTAAGGAACGGTCTCGCAACCTGACAAGAGCACGGCGCTGCCTAGGATTGCCGCAATAACCGTCAGTTTGATCATCAGTTGCTACCCCGGTCCCACAAACGGCAAAAGCGCCACAACCCGAAGGTGAGCGTTAACTTTTGCTGAGGCGAAAATGTGGCGGGGTAATTAAGTCTGCCAATTCAGGCGCGCGACGGCGAACAGACTGCCTATTCGTCGCGGGGCTCGATAACTTGCCGGCCACGATAGCGCCCGCTTTTGAGATCGATATGGTGTGGGCGACGCAGCTCGCCTGACTCGCGATCTTCAACATAAGCCTCAGCCGCAAGGCTGTCATGCGCACGGCGCATGCCACGACGGGAGGGCGAGGTTTTTCGCTTCGGAACAGCCATGGCGACAAGTCTTTCCTAGGTATCAACAAAAAGGCGACGGCCGAATAAGAATGCCGGTAATTGTGAGTGGGCGACTTAGCGGATGGGGTTGGGCTGCGCAAGGGGCGCGCAAGCATAAATCACCTGTTACCCCGGGCGCGGGCGCAGCGCCCAAGCGACAACGAGGCTCGCTGAAACTCTTGAAAAGCTTAATCGATCTCCCTCAATCCGCGCCATTCTTTTGACGGGTATACAACTTTGGCGGGCTTATAGTCTTAGGCGATCAATTTCGCTGTCGCGGCGTCGCGATAGCAGCCCCAGTTCCAGGACCCCGGTTCGCCCATGAGTTCGCTTGTTCGATTTGCTTCGGCTTTTTGCTTCGCCGCCATTGTTTCCGGCGCCGCCGCCGCCGAGCCTTCGCGTCACGGTGCTGGAGAACTAGATGAGGGCGGACGCGCCATCATTGAACGGATGGCGAAGGACCTTGCCGGTCCGAAAGACTTTCGCCGCTTGTCCGAACGGGACAAAGACCGGCTTCGGCGCAAGGCGGAAGATAGATTGCGCCAACCTCACCCCTCGCCAGCTCCCGCTCAGCACCAAAACGGCATAGTTCGCGGCGTCGAGATCTAGGCAGCAATCCCCAGCATCTTGCGGGCTTCGATCGGCGAGGCGATCGTTCTGCCGGCGCGCTGGGCGTAAACAGCGAGCTGCTCGATCATCGGGCCGTTTGACGACGCCTTGGAGCCGTCCGGTAGATAGAAACAGTCCTCAAGCCCCGTTCTCAGGTTGCCGCCCAGTTCAGCCGTACGGGCGTGCACGGTCCAGACTTCCTCGCGGCCGATGACAGTTGCCTGCCAAGGGCTGCCCGCGTGCTTGTACTTCAGAAGGATCGGCAGAAGATCAGGGTCCGCTGGCATGCCGGAGGCAACGCCCATCACGAAATTATAGTCGGCGTGATCGGTCATGCCGTTCTCGAGATAAAGGCCGACTGAACGCACGATCCCTACATCAAAACATTCGAACTCGGGCAGCGCGCCGATTTCCTTCATTACTGAGATGAAATCCGAGACCTTCGATACGGGATTGTCGAACACCATCGGCGGCCAGGCCCACGAACCGTCCTTGCGGGTCTTGAGGTAATTGAGCGTACCGGCGTTGCAGGCCGCCATCTCCGGTCGGCACGCCCGAAGGTAATCGAGAACGTAAGCATATTCAGGACCGACGACGCCCGTCGTCATATTGATGATGACATTTGGGCACGCTGAGCGGATCGCTTCATTTATTTCGTTGCAGACAACAGGGTCCCATGTCGGCAAATGCCCCTGCCCCGGCTCCTGCCGGCGATAGTGGACATGCATGATTGAAGCGCCTGCGTCATACGCGCGCCGCGCCTCCGCCGCCATCTGTTCAGGCGTGACGGGGACGGGATGTTGATCGGGATTGGTCAGAACGCCCGTCACCGCACATGTTATGATGGCTTTGTCGCCTGCTGTCACAGGGGCGCTCCTTCAGGTTATTGGAATTAAGGCAACAACCCCCAACCTCAGTGGGTCGTCGCGGCGCAATGGAGAGATACGCTTGAGTACGGGACTGCTTGCTTTGCTCGATGACATTGTCGCCATTTCGAAAGTCGCGGCCGCATCGCTGGATGACGCCGCCGGACAAGCCGTGAAAGTTGGCGCCAAAACTTCGGGCATCGTCATTGACGACGCTGCGGTAACCCCGCGCTACGTCGTCGGCTTTGCGGCCAGTCGTGAGTTGCCCATCATCAGAAAGATCGCGATCGGCTCTTTGAAGAACAAGATCATTATCCTGCTGCCAGGCGCGCTGGCGCTGAGCTTTTTCGCGCCATGGGCGATTCCCCCCATCTTGATATTGGGCGGCGTCTATCTGTGTCTTGAGGGATTTCACAAGGTCGTGGAGCTTGTCCGACCGCACGACAAGACCGCGCCACTGGCGCAAGGGGGTGGCGCGCAATTGGTCAGTCTTGAAGATGCCAAAGTTGCAAGCGCCATCCGCACAGACATCATCCTGTCGGCAGAAATCATGGCCATATCCATCGCCATGGTCGCAGCTTCGCCATTCTGGATGCAGGCAGTCGTCCTCGCCATTGTCGGGGTCGGCATGACTGTTATTGTCTATGGCGCAGTCGCCATGATCGTGAAAGCAGACGACATTGGCGTCGCGATGTCTCGCACCGGATCGCGATCGGTGCGGGTCGCGGGTCGCGCCATCGTCAAGGCGATGCCCGGTTTTCTTCGAGGACTGAGCCTGATCGGCATGATCGCAATGTTGTGGGTCGGCGGTGGCATCGTCGTCCACAGCCTGGCGCAGCTCGGCTGGCATGCCCCAGAGGAAATCGTCCATAACATCGCTGCCGGCGCGAGCCGCCTCGCCCCCGCATTCAACGGCCCCCTCGAATGGTTTGTAGCCGCAGCAATTTTTTCGGTCGTGGGTATTGGCATCGGGGCCATCGCGGCCCCGATTGCAAAGAGCCTTGTCGGGCCGCTCTTTACCCATATTGGCGTTGCGTTTCGTCGCTTGCAAAAAAAATCCGCCTGACCGCATTGCGTTTCGTCGGCGCAGCCCCGTACCTGCCGTTGCTTTTTCGGACGTTGCGGTCAACCGATCTTCTCCAGCATGATGATGGGCGCCCGGATAGCCACCTGATCGCCGGCGCCTACTGAAACAGTCGAGACGACGCCATCGCGCGGGCTTACCAGTTTCTGCTCCATTTTCATGGCCTCGATCGTGGCGACCGCCTGTCCTTTCCTTACAGCTGCGCCCGACGTTACCAGAACGCTGGTGATCGCGCCCGCCATTGGCGCCCGCACCATGTCGGCGAGACTGCCGCTCTCGTCTGCAACTTCATAGGTAATGTCCACCAGCCGACGCGCCGGCTCACCGGGTCGCTTGATGTCTACCGCTGATCCGTTTCGAATGAGCCGTGCAGAACGCGCATGACCGTTTTCAAGGAATCTGATGACGCCGTCGCGCCAATCCATAACTTCGATTGTAGCAGACGCGCCCGCTACGGTCGCCGATACCCGCTCGCGCCGATAGACCACAGACCCATCCGCTACCTCATCGCCGCATCGCAGCCTGAGCGGCGTTGCCGCCCCTTCGCGTGACTGCCAGCCGGCGAGCAATCCGTGGGCGGCGTATTCGGACAGCGCCACTGCGGCCAAGGCGACATCAATCGGGTCGATTGCTACGGCCCCTGCGTTCAATTCATCAAGATTAGCTTCTATAAAGCCAATATTTGCCCGGCCCTCGGTAAAAGCGGGATGGCTCAGCGCCGCTATCAGGAATGGCGCATTGGTAACAACGCCCAGCGCGGCTGTTCCCTCAATCGCCGCAGCCAACCGCCCGATCGCCGCCTCTCGCGTCGGCCCGTGTGCGATGAGTTTAGCGATCATCGGGTCATAATGCGGCGAGACGGCGTCGCCCGTCTCAACGCCCGCATCGACGCGCACGCCATGCGGCGCATCAAACGCCGTCAATACGCCTGTCTGCGGCAGGAACCCACGCGTTGCGTCTTCCGCATAAAGACGGGCCTCAATCGCCCAGCCATTAAGGCGAACATCGTCCTGATCGAAGGGCAGATGCTGTCCTTCGGCAATATCGAATTGCAAGTCGACGAGATCGAACCCGGTGACCATCTCAGTGACGGGATGCTCAACCTGAATGCGCGTGTTCATTTCGAGAAAATAGAACGCGCCCGTGTCTGGTTCGAGGAGGAATTCGACCGTGCCGATGCTGCGATACCCGACCGCGCGGGCCGCCTCGACAGCAGCCGCACCCATCGCGACCCGCAAGTTCGGCGTGACGACGGGAGACGGCGCCTCTTCTATAACCTTCTGACGGCGGCGTTGTAGGGAACAATCGCGCTCGCCGAGGTGCAGCGTTTTGCCGGATCCGTCGGCGATGATCTGGATTTCTACGTGGCGCGCGCCAGCAACCGCTTTTTCAATGATCAAACGATCATCGCCAAAAGCGCCAAGCGACTCTCGCCTTGCAGAGACGATTGCGTCCGCCAGATCAGAAGCGTCCGCGACCACCCTCTGCCCGCGCCCACCGCCGCCGGCGGAGGCCTTGAGCATCACGGGCAATCCGATTTCTTGGGCGGCCTCGATCAGGCGCGCGTCAGACTGGTCTTCATCCTGATACCCCGGAATGGTTGGCACGCCGGCGGCAATCATCAAGCGCTTGGCGGCCGCCTTGTCTCCCATCGCAGCAATAGCAGCGGCAGGCGGCCCAATGAAGATGAGCCCAGCCGCCGCGCAGGCGTCTGCGAAGTCAGCCCGCTCGGCAAGAAACCCATAGCCCGGATGCACAGCATCTGCGCCGGTTCGGCGCGCCGCTTCGATAATAGCGTCGATCTTCAGATAGCTGTCCGCTGGGGCCGGTCCGCCAATGCGGACGGCCTCACCCGCCATGCGGACATGGAGCGCGTTGGCGTCGGCGTCGGAAAAGACCGCAACCGTTGAAACGCCTCGCTGCTGGGCGGTGCGCATGACCCGGCAGGCAATCTCGCCCCGATTGGCGATCAACACTTTTGAAATACGCCTCATGTCGCGATTGTCTCTGACCATGCCTCAACCCACGGCGGGTCTTGCTTCAGCGCAAACGCGCCCGCTCCCGCGCGACCTTCGGTTCGAAGCGCCCGCGCAAAATCCATGGCCGCCCGATCCAGCATTTCGGGGTCAATCCGTCCGCCAGCATCGGAAAAAAGCGCCTTCGTGGCCGCATTTGCGCGCGGTCCGCATCGTCCGACTGCCGATAAAACTTCCATAGTTATGGCATCGAGACCGCCCGCCGGGCAGGTATGCGAAACAAGGCCAATACGCACAGCCTCCTCGACGCCAAAGCGCGCGCCGGTCAGGGCAAGACGCCTCGCATTGAATAGGCCAATCTTTCTGACCACAAACGGCCCGATCTGCGCCGGAACAAGGCCGAGCGTCGTCTCGGAGAGCGAAAACAGTGCGCTCGGCGCCGCGATAACAACGTCTGCAACGGATAAAATACCCATCGCGCCGCCGAAAGCGGGGCCCTCGACAGCGCAGACAAAGGTCTGCGGCAAGGCGTCGAGAGTTGACATCATCACTCCGAACCGCCGATTGCCGGCCGCAATAGGATCGGGCCCGCCGGGCGCAGGTTCCGGCGCCATGAGGCTTGCGCCAAACTCCTTGATGTCGCCGCCGGCGCAAAAGGCCCCGCCGGCACCACGCAGCACGAGAGCCCGTATGTCCTCTCGGCTGCTCAGGTGGTCGCAAAGTTCGATCACGCCCTCTACCATCGCAGCAGATAGCGCATTCTTGGCCTTCGCCCGGTCAAGCGTTGCAAATAGCGCCGATTGTCGTTGTTCCAGCCTGATGTCGGAAATGACGGGGAAGCGCATCATGCGTCTCAAGCCCGGTTCGATTTACCGGGCAACGTGCCCATGTATTTGCAGATGATCGACAGCATCACTTCGTCAGCGCCGCCGCCGATTGATGCAAGCCGGCCATCGCGATAAGCGCGGCTTATCGGCGTTTCCTCCATGAAGCCCATGCCCCCCCAATATTGCAGGCAGGAATCATTCAGCTCCCTGACGAGACGACCGGCCTTCAGCTTCGCCATTGACGCGAGCATGGTCACATCCTCGCCCGCCATCATCTTGTTCACCGCGTCCCATGCCAGCGAGCGCAGCAACTGAACTTCCGTTTTCAACTCCGCCAGCCGGAAATGAACGACTTGATTGTCGAGGATCGACTTGCCGAAGGCCTTGCGCTCGCGGGTGTAGTCGATGGTCGCGTCGATCGTCTTGTCCATCGCGACAAGCCCGGAAAGCGCGCCCCAAAGCCGCTCTTGCTGGAACTGCAGCATCTGATACATGAACCCCGCCCCTTCCTCGCCGATGCGATAACGCTGGGGCACGCGCAGGTCTTCGAAAAAGAATTGCGCCGTATCGGAAGATCGCATGCCGAGTTTTTTCAGCTTGCGCGCGATCTCGACGCCTTTGCGATGTTTGCCATCATTGCCTTTCAGCGGCACGGCGATAAGCGTCTTGTTGCGATGGGCGCTATCGTCGGAGGTATTGGCGAGCAGACACATCCAGTCTGCCTGCACGCCATTTGTCGTCCACATCTTGCCGCCATTGATGACGTAATCATCGCCATCCTTACGCGCTGTCGTCTTGATTGAGGCGACGTCCGAACCCGATCCGACCTCAGACACGCCAAGGCACGCGACGAATTCGCCACTGATTGACGGCTTGAGAAAGTCTTCCTTGGCTGCATCCGAGCCGAAACGCGCCAGCGCGGGCGTCGCCATGTCGGTCTGCACGCCGATCGCCATGGGGATCGACCCGCAATTGATATGGCCAAGCGTCTCTGCGACGACCGCGCCATAAGACCAGTCGAGCCCCATTCCGCCATAGGCTTCCGGCTTTGTCACGCCGAGTAGGCCAAGGTCGCCGAGCCCTCTAAAGACTTCATGGGCCGGGAAAATCTCGGCATCTTCCCACTCGTCCACATACGGATTGATCTCCGTTTCGATGTAGCGCTTTAATGTCTGGCGAAGCTGTTCGTGTTCGGCAGTGATCTGCATGGCGTTTCCTCTCCGATAAGTCTTCCGGCGTCATGTTTGACTGTCCGGATATAAATTGCGCGCTGGCGTCGGACCCTACATCCTCGCGACGCCGAAGGTATTAGGGCGTAGGCGGCGATCCGCCGCCTCGGCGACCGTGTCGAGACAGAATTTCAGCGTCCGGCGCGTATCGCGCGGATCGATCAAACCATCGTCCCAAAGGCGCGCCGTGGCGAACAACGCCGTCGATTCCTCGTCGTATTTGTCGATAATGGTTTTGGCCATGGCGTCGAGATAAGCAGCATTCGGCTCTTCGCCGCGCTTGCGCGATCCGTCTTCCGCGACAATGCGCATCGTCTTCGCCGCCTGTTCTCCGCCCATGACCGCAATGCGATTGTTGGGCCAGGCAAAAATGAAGCGCGGGCCAAACGCGCGCCCGCACATGCCGTAATTCCCGGCGCCGAACGAAGCGCCAATGTGCATGGTGATCTTCGGCGACGTCATGTTGGTGACAGCCTGGATCATCTTGCTGCCGTGCTTGACGATACCGCGCTGTTCAGCGTCAGTCCCCACAAGATATCCGGTCGTGTTCTGAAGAAAAATGACCGGCGTATCGGTCTGACACATGAGCTGGATAAACTGCGCCGCCTTCGCCGCGCCGTCGGCGTCGATCGGACCATTGTTGCTGATGATCCCGACGCCGTGGCCGCCGATCGCCGCCTGCACGCAAACGGTTGGCGCGCCGAAGCCGTCCTTGAAGCCAATGAGGTCCGATCCGTCGACGATGCGCGCGATGGTCTCGCGCACTTCATAGGGCGTACGGTAATTCACCGGTACAACGCCAAGAATTTCTTCGGGATCGTAGAGCGGCTCAGCAAATTCCTGCGTAAGCGGCCGTGAGCCAGACAATCGGCCCCAATCAAGACGCTCAACAATCTCACGGGCGATCCTGATGCCGTCAGCGTCATTCTCGGCCATGTAATCAGCTGTTCCTGATACGTGATAGTGCATCTCCGCGCCGCCAAGGTCTTCATCGGTTGCAATTTCCCCTGTCGCCGCCTTCAACAGCGGTGGGCCGGCAAGGAAAACCTTCGTGCGGCCGCGTATCGCAACGACATAATCGGAAAGCCCCGTCTGATACGCTCCACCTGCCGTAGACGATCCGTGCACAACTGAAATAACAGGGCACCCCGAAGCCGACAGCCGGGCGAGATTAGCGAACGTCTGCCCGCCGGGGACGAACATGTCAGATTGCCGAAACAGGTTAGCGCCGGCGCTTTCGATCAGTTGCACGAACGGGAGCTTGTTCTGCAGGGCGATCTCTTGTGCGCGCAGAGCTTTGTGGACGCCCATTGGCGTCGCCGCGCCGCCTTTTATGCCGCTATCGGACGCCGTAACGAGACAACGCACGCCGGCTACAAATCCGATGCCGCAAATTCCGCCTCCGCCGAAGATATTATGCTCGCCATCATCATCGTGCATGCGATAGCCGCAAAGCGTTGACAGCTCAACGAATGGCGCCCCGCGGTCGAGCAAGCGCGCGATCCGCTCGCGAGGCAAAATTTGTCCGCGTTCGGCAAATTTCTTCGCAGACCTTGCCGAGGTTTCAACGATCCGGCGCTCAAGCGAACGGAATTGGTCGATTAAGGCGAGATGAGCGGCGCGGTTGTTTGCGAACGCCTCAGACTTGGTATCAATCTGCGATTCAAAAATCGCCATCTATCAACACCTTCCGTCTCGATTGGCGTGCATCGGTTCAGCTTGCGTCAACCGCTCGATTGCGCGTAGCTGCCGAACGCGATTGACAAAAGAATATGTTTATATTGTTTTCTTGATATGACTGTCGCATCCGAAGATCAAGATATTTCCGCAGACGAACCCGAAGGCAGGCAGGCGCAAAAGAGCGCCGCGATGCGCGCGAGAATCTGCGAAGGCGCGACGGGCTGCATTGCCGACGACGGTTACCATCGCATGTCGATCCTTCAGGTCGTGCGCCGCTGCGCGATTAGTCCGGGCGCGTTGCAGCACCATTTTCCGACCAAGCTTGATCTCATTGCAGCGACTGCGGAGTATCTTCTTGGGAAATCCGTCCGCTGGTTCTCAAAAACGAAAGCGGCGGTGAGCGGCGATCGCGCCGCCTTCGCTGACGCCGTCCGGCGCTCATGGCGCGAGCAATTCCAGTCGCCCGATTATGCGGCGCTTTTGGAAATCATGGTCGCCGCTCGGACCGACCCCGCCCTCCGCAACCGCATCGTTCCGGCGCTGGAGGCGTGGCGGGCCGCTATCGAAGCAGAACTCGTTGCAGTCCATCCCGCTACGGACGGGCGGGCGCCGATCGAGACGGTGGTGACCATTTCACGCGCGCTCATGACCGGACTTCTCGTGCATGACGGCCTGCTGGAAGACGAGGCGCGCATGGATGAGATACTCGGTTCGTGGATAGGTCTCGTCACCAGCCGCTGATCTATTTAGACCGGAACACTGCCTACCGTTCGACAGACCGCTGATAGGCCGGCCTGGCGGTTAGCCTCGCCCACCAAGCGGCGGCGTTCGGCGTGAAAGCCTCCTCAATCCCCAGCGTTCGCGCCAGATGCAATGCGTATCCGACGCAAATGTCAGCCATAGTGAAACGATTGGCGCACAGATAGTCGCGACCCTCGAGCCCCGCCTCGACTGACCGCCAACGGGCGAGAAACCAGGCGCGGTAGTCAGCAGCAACCTGAGGCTGGCGGCGTTCTTCGGGTTCGAGCGCCGTATATCTCAGCACCAGCGTTTGCGGGAAGGTAAGCGTCGCGTCCGAGCGGTGCAGCCAATTTATATAAAGTCCAAAATCAGGCTCATCGCGCGTCACCGCAAGCGGCGTTGGCGCGTATTTCTCTCCGAGATAATGGCAAATCCCGGCGCTCTCTGTCAGTATCGCCTCCCCGTCGACAAGCGCCGGCACGGTGCCAAGGGGATTGATCAGCTTATAGTCTTTCTGGAAAACGCGTGGCGGGAACGGCATCGCAACGAGCTCATACGGCAATCCCATTTCTTCGAGCGCCCAGACGCAGCGCATCGAGCGCGCCTGATTGCAGTGATAGAGTTTCACGTTGGCAACCTCACAGCGATCAGGCTCCCCGGATGTGGGGCTGACGTCCGCTCGCCGAGCCTGACCAGCGGAAAACCGGACGTCAACGCGCCTCTGCATCAACCGATTTGCATCAACCGAGACGAAGGCGCGCGGCGCGACAACCGCGACGCCTTGCCCGGCCCGATGGCAACACGCATAGTAGCGTCAGAAGCTTGGCGCAAAGATCAAGCAGGGAAAAATCATTGCTGGGGCGGCTATGGCCAAGGGAGCGCACGGATGGCTGACGGGTGGAATTTCGGCGATATTCTGGATCTAACCGCAGCCGCCCTGCCGCAGGATCGGCCCGCGCTGATCCATGAAGATCGAACGATCAGTTGGCGCGAATTCGATCGACGCACCAATAACCTCGCCCGAGCGCTCCTTGCTCGCGGACTGAAATCGGGCGACCGGGTCGCTTTCTACCATCGGAACGGCGTCGAATACGCCGAACTTCTCGCCGCCGCCTTCAAGGCGCGCCTGACCCACGTCAACGTTAACTATCGGTACCGAGACGAAGAGTTGATCCATATTCTGACGGACTCTCACGCTGCGGTGGTCTCGTTCGACGCTGAATTCGCGCCGATGATCGACAGACTTCGCTCTCGGGCTCCCGGCGTAAAGGTCTGGTTACAGGCTGGCGAGGCAGAAATCTCTTTCGGCGAAAATTATGAGGCGCTGGCGAATGAAGGCGACGGATCGCCCCTTGGCATAAAGCGCGCGCCTGACGATACTCTGCTTCTGTACACGGGCGGCACGACCGGCATGCCGAAGGGCGTGATCTGGACGCACGATACCCTGAGGCGCGCTCAGTTGACGGCTCTTTCCGCGATCGGTCCGGCGCCGATGACATATGAGGCGCACCGGGAGCATATCGCTGCCGGCGGCGATATCCTTCCATTCATGCCGGCCTGTCCGTGGATGCACGGAACCGGTCTGTCGACTGCGCTGGCGCAGATGTGCTTCGCGCAACCAATCGTCACGGTCGATTCTACTAGCGGGCTCGACGCGCCGGCGCTCTGGCGGGCGATATCCAGCCATCGCGTCGCGCAGGTTGCGATTGTTGGCGATGCGTTCGCCAAACCGATGCTTGCGGCGCTCGAAGCGGATCGTGACCTCGACCTTACGGGCTTGCGCGTCATGATCTCCTCTGGCGCGATGTGGAGCCGAGAGGTGAAGGAACGCTTCTTCGAATTCATTCCCCACCTGCTGATCGCCGACATGTTCGGCGCCTCAGAGACTTTAAGCTTCGGTGCCTCGTTCTCGACCCGGGACGCAGTCGCCGATACAGCGCGCATCATGCTGACGGCCAATGCGAAAATTCTGCGCGAAGACGGCGCGCCGGCTGGCCCCGGGGAAACAGGGCTCATTGCAATCAAGGGGATGATCGGCGCGGGATACTACGGCGACGCAGAAAAGACCAAACGCACCTATCGCGAGATCGACGGCGAGACATGGTGCATTCCCGGCGACTGGGCGCGCGTTAATGAAGACGGCTCGGCGACGCTCCTTGGACGCGGATCGAATTGCATCAATACGGCCGGCGAAAAAGTGTTTCCGGAGGAAGTCGAGGAAGTCTTGAAACTCGCCGAAGGCGTTATCGATGCGCTTGTTGTGGGGGTGCCTGATGAGAAATGGGGCAATGCGGTGGTCGCTATCGTTACCTCGGACAGTCTGACGCCTGGCGCCGAGAACGAGCTTCGCGATTTCGTCGCTGCGCGCCTCGCACGCTACAAGGCCCCAAAGCGTATCGTCTTTACTCAGACTGTCATGCGCGGCCCCAACGGCAAGGCCGATTACAAGGCGGCGCGGGCGCTTGCCATATCCGGGGCTGCTGCGTGAAGCGGCCCCTCGACTTTGACGCAACGCGCCTACCCTCGCCTCATCTGACCGAGGCGCACGAGGCATGGCGTCAAACCATTCGGTTGTTCGTCGAACGCGAGATTGCCCCCCACGTCAACGAATGGGACGAGGCGGGCGCCTTTCCGCGCGAGTTGCACCGGAAAGCAGCCGAAATCGGCCTGATCGGCCTTGGCTATCCCGAGGAATTTGGCGGCGTCAGGGAAGGCACGGACGTCTTTCACAGCCTGATCGCCTCGGAAGAATTGGCGCGGGCCGGTTCGGGCGGGCTCGTTGCAGGTCTCATGACCCACGGTATCGGCTTGCCGCCCATCATGGCGCTTGGCGATGAGGCTCTGAAACGCCGCATCGCGCCGCAGGTGCTCGCCGGGGAAAAGCTGATTTCGCTGTGCGTGACCGAGCCATCGGGCGGCTCGGACGTTGCAAATATTCGTACGCGCGCCGTCCGCCGCGGCGAGACTTACGTCGTCAACGGAGAAAAAACCTATATCACGACAGGCATGCGCGCCGACTATCTGACCGTTGCGGTTCGCACAGGCGGGCCCGGCGCTCCGGGGCTCTCCTTTATACTGGTAGACGCCGCAACGCCGGGCGTCTCGCGCACGGCTCTGCCCAAAATGGGCTGGTGGATGTCGGACACCGCGTCAATCAGCTTCAGCGATGTGGAGGTGCCGGTCGAAAACCTCATCGGGCAAGAGAACGCCGGCTTTGGCGGCATTGTCGCCAATTTCAACATGGAGCGCCTCGGCATGGCGGCGCAGGCGCTGGCCTTTGCGCGCGTGTGCATCGCTGACGCCGCTGAATGGGCGATAGAGCGATCAACGTTCGGCAAACCGCTCGCCAAGCATCAGGTCATCCGCCACAAATTTGCGGAGATGCTTAGGCTTGTGAACGCTGGACAGGCCTACCTTGATAACTGCGCCTGGCAAGTCCGCAGCGGCCGGGCGCCAATCGCCGATCTTGCCTTGCTTAAAGTCGAGGCGACGCGGGCGATGGAGTTCTGCGCGCGCGAGGCCATGCAGATCCTTGGCGGCGCTGGCTATATCCGCGGCCAACGCATCGAGCGGATCTACCGCGAAGTCCGGGTTATGGCGATTGGCGGCGGTTCGGAGGAGATCATGAACGATCTGGCGATCCGTCAATCTGGCCTATGAAGCCGTGTGTCAAAGCGCTCGCTTTCGCGCCGATGACAGGAAGTTGATCAGGCGCCGTTTCTTCCCAACAGCAAATTGACGTATCTCAGCAAAATGACCGGCCAACCCTCGATGGAGACGATCCCCATGACTTATGACTTGCGAACGCCGGAAGGCGACGACGCCGTTGACACGCGCCCAACGCGGCGCGGGCTTCTTGCCGCCAGCCTGTTCACCATGGGCTATGCGCTCGCTGGTCCTGTGAACGCGCAGGCGATCACGACCGATGAAGAAGGCCTCGTCATCTCCGAGCCAAAGTTTAAAGGCGCTGGCGGTTATCGCCTGCCTGCCTACGTGGCGCGCCCGGCTGCAGCCGGACGCCATCCGTGCGTGATCGTCGTCAACGAGATCTTCGGCATCCATGCTTATATCAAAGACGTGTGCCGCCGCTTCGCGAAACTCGGCTATGTCGCCATAGCGGCGGACTACTTCGATCGGGCGGGCGACCCGTCAATGCTTGATTTTACCGACAGCGCAGCGCGCGAGAAAATCTTTGCGATCGTCGGATCGGCGACCAACGCCCAAGTCATGGCCGATACGGATGGCGCCGTCGCTTGGCTGGAGAAGCAATCCTTCGCGGATGCGAGCCGGCTTGCCGTGACAGGATTTTGCTGGGGCGGCTCGGTCACTTGGATGTACGCAGCGCATAACCCCAAAGTGAAAGCAGGCGCGGCGTGGTATGGACGGCTTGCGGCGCGTCCCAATCAGACAGAAGAGCGCAAATGGCCGACGGAAATTGCGGCGGAGCTGAAAGCCCCGGTTCTGGGACTTTATGCCGATCTCGACGCCGGCATTCCGCTCGGTGAGATCGACCAGATGCGCGCGGCTCTGCAGGCCGCCGGCAACCCGACCGGATCGCGAATACTGGTGTTCGCTGATTCGCAGCACGGTTTCCACGCTGATTATCGTCCGTCTTACAACAAGGATGCCGCCGAGCGCGCCTGGGCCCGCGCCATCGATTGGTTCAAGACGAACGGAGTATAACCGAACGGTCGCGCGCGGGCTGGCTCAATCGCCGCGCTTGCGCGCATACATTGCTGCGTCAGCGCTGGCGAGCGCGTCCTCAGCGGATGCGCCCGCCGCAACCTCGACCGAGCCGACGGAAACGCTGAGCGCGATTTCTTGGCCCTCTACAGATATCTTCTGTTTACGGACCAGATCGCTGATCGCGATGGCCTTTGCCGCTGCTTCCGCGCTTTTGGCATTGGTGAGGATCAGACCAAATTCATCTCCGCCAAGGCGCCCGAACGCATCGGTTTGCCGGACATGGGCGAGAATTGTCTCCGCAATGGCGCGCAACGCCGCATCGCCTGCAGCGTGGCCAAATTCGTCATTGATCCGCTTCAGGCCATCGACGTCAATGAAGATGAGGCTCGAAGGCTGTCCGTACCGCTCAAGCAACGCCAGACTGCGCTCCAGCATCGCGACGAACGCGCGCCGGTTGAGAACGCCGAGTAGCGGGTCGCGGTCAGCCAGCGATTCAAGCTCGACGATTCGCGCGCGCATAGCGGCAATGTCGCGGCGTAACGCAGCCACCTCCTCCATCAGCGAGACCAGCGCAGCGCGCACGCGCGGCGTCATCTCCGCCTCGGGAACGCCGGCGATCTCAACGACATCGACGGGCGCCTCCATGGGCGACGGCGCGGTGGTAGGAGGCGTTTTCACAGCAGGCGTTGCGCCGCCGACTGCAGCTGGTCCACGCGATTTTCCTTTTTCGATTTTCATCTCGCCGACTTTCATCGCCGCACAACCAATTGCGCGTGTTCAGCAGATAACGTTTCGCCGCATCTGCGCAACGCCTTGGCGACAAACAGTTGCCGCAACGCAACGGATACGGTCAGTTAACAGGGCGGACGAATTGGCGTCGTAGCCCCCTCGAGACGCCCCCTTCGCCCCGCATTCGCCAGGAGCAGAAGCGCAAGGCCAGCGAGCCCCCGTCATAAGGTCTTGCGCTTCTCTGCGGCGACTGCCCTCATTCGCCGCTAATGCCGAACAATCCGCCGCCGCGCGTTGCCGCCCGTTTGCTGCAAGCGGCGAATGGGGCATAATCGGCATTTACCGCAACGGAGCTCCGTTCCCGGAATGCTTGATCTGGAAAATCACTCTCGCCAGCCGCTCGTTGGCGTCATCATGGGATCGCGCTCCGACTGGCCGACCATGCGCCGCGCCGCGGAGATTCTTGACGCGCTCGGCGTTGCATTCGAAGCGCGCGTCGTCTCTGCGCATCGCACGCCCGACCGGCTTTACGACTACGCGCGAAACGCGGCCGGACGGGGCATCAAGGTCATTATTGCTGGGGCCGGCGGCGCAGCGCATCTTCCTGGCATGGCCGCCTCGCTAACCCAGCTGCCGGTCATTGGCGTCCCGATCCTCAGCCGTACGCTCGCAGGCGTAGACAGCCTGTTGTCGATCGTCCAGATGCCTGCTGGCGTACCAGTTGCAACCATGGCTATCGGCGAAGCCGGAGCCAGCAATGCCGGACTGATGGCGGCGTCCATCCTCGCGCTCTCAGACCCTGCGCTCGCGGGCCGGCTGTCAGAGCACCGCGCGACAACGACCGCAGCGGTACTGGACAGCGTCGATGACTGATCCGGCGACGCGTCGCCCGCCTCGCCTCGATGCACTCACGCCCGTGCCTCCGAATGGTTGGATCGGCATACTGGGCGGCGGTCAACTCGGGCGCATGCTGGCGATGGCCGCCGCACGCCTTGGCGTCAGGACGTGCGTCCTGACGCCGGAACGCGATGCGCCCGCAAGTCAGTGCGCCGCGGAGACGATTGTCGCCCCCTACAATGATCTCGGCGCGCTTGAGCGTTTTGCCGCTCGCGTTGACGTCGTGACTTATGAGTTTGAGAACGTTCCAGCCGACACGGTCGCAGCGCTCGAAGAACTCGGCGCGCTGGTCGCCCCCGGCGCACGCGCGCTCGCCATTGCGCAGGATCGCCTTGTTGAGAAGGAATTCGTCCGCTCGATTGGCGCGCGTACCGCGGAGTTTTACCCTGTCGATAACGCCAGGACGCTTGGCGAAGGACTGATCGCCGTTGGCCGGCCCGCCATCCTGAAAACGCGCCGCCTCGGTTATGACGGCAAGGGACAAACAGCGATCGGCGCGCAGTCAGCCCCGCTCGACGCCACATGGGACGCTGCTGTGGCGAAAGCGTGGGAAGAAATCGGCGCGCGTCCATCGATCCTCGAAGGCTTCGTCGACTTTGCGTGCGAGATTTCAGTCATAGGCGCGCGGGCGCGCGACGGATCGGTCGCGCTCTATGACCCGCCGGAAAATATTCACCGGGACGGCATCCTGCGCACCAGCGCCATACCGGCGCGGGCTGCGGACACAACGATCAACGCCGCGAAGCAGATCACGTCACGCATGCTGACGGAGCTCGATTATGTCGGCGTTATTGGCGTTGAGTTCTTTGTACTGAGGGATGGCGATGTGCTGATCAACGAATTTGCGCCTCGCGTCCATAATTCCGGGCACTGGACACTCGATGCTTGCGCCTGTTCGCAATTTGAACAGCATATCCGCGCTGTTTGCGGGTGGCCGCTCGGCGAAACATCACGGCATTCAGACGCAGTCATGGAAAATCTAATCGGCGCAGAATCGGAGACCTGGGCTGACTTCGCGGCCCAGCCCGGCGTGTGCCTTCACCTGTACGGCAAGCAACCCGCTTTGCCGGGGCGCAAGATGGGGCACGTCACGCGCCTTTCAGAGCGCCGTTGACATGACGCACAACTATCCGCGTGCTGATGGATAGCGCAATCCGGCAAGCCACCGAATGGGCGTTTTGATATCGAGCCCGGCATTGCGCACAACGCCCTTGAACCGTTCGATTTCCATCACATTGTCGATGCGTCGCGCAAGGAAATCCATCGTCTCGGCATTGCCGCTATCATCATCCGCGAACCAGCGCGCAGCGGTTGACAGCCACACTCCGGATAGGATGGCGCGCTTGCTGTAAAAATTGCCGTCTGTCGATTTATCGCCGAGAGCGCGCCAGGCCGCGTCCGCTGTTTTCCAGGCCAGGCGCGCCCCGCGCGCTGCGTTCTGCGGCAAGGCAAGCACCGCCGCTGCCCGGCGCGCAGCCTCTTTGTGGGGCTCAAGATAACTGATCCGCGACGCGATCGCATGGGCGACTTTGTG
>JBGTFV010000148.1:0-2682 GCA_041747095.1 Parvularculaceae bacterium | reverse complement strand
ACGCCCGAGAAGGTGCGCGCCGTGTAGGACAGTTCCCGGGCGCGCCGCACGCCAACAGCGCGCGCCAGATTCTGGCTCATGCCCCAAGTGGGGCGCAGCCCCCATTTGGCGTGCGTGTCGCCGAATTTTGCGTCGGCTGTCGCGTAGATGAAATCACAATGGAGCGCGAGTTCGAGCGCGCCGGTGAAACAGAAGCCATGCACCTCGGCGATGACCGGAACGCCTGCGCGGCGTATTTTCTCCGCCGCCGTTGCCGCAACCCCGTCGAAGCTGCCGCCCACCCGGCCGGCCTCTATGGTTGCGCCCTTGAGAACCTTCAGGTCGACCCCGGCGGAAAAGGCGCGTCCCTCGCCGCGCAGAATGATGACGCTGACATCGGGATTGCGCTCAGCGGCCACGATCTCGGTCACCAATTCGGTCAGCAGTTCTGGCGTGAAGGCGTTCAGAGCCTCGGGTCGGTTAAAGGCAAGGGCGCACACGCCGCCTTCATTGCGAGTCGTGATGAGCGGCATGTCGGGCGGACCTTTCCATCTGTTGCGCGTGTTGAAGGGCGGCGCTTTACCTTGGCGGAGCGCGGTATTTCGGGCCCGGCGGGAGGCTTTCCTCAAGTTATGGGCCTCATTCGACGGGCGCTTTCGGCGTTAATTATATAAGCGGCTGAATCATGGCGCGAAAAAAAAGTTATCCCCCACCCCCCAGAGCGCTCATAGCATGAGGGCCCATGGCATCAGAGCGCCCCTAGCATGGCGGGGCGGCGACAGAGGAAAGGGTCATATGGCGCGCGACGAAATTCGCCTTGGCGGCAGCGTAGGAGTGCCCTATTCCCCGCGCAGGGGTGCAGCGCTTCGTTCCGAAAAGGCACGTCGCTTGCAGTGGGCCCCGGGGCCGGTAGAGCGGGGGCGAGACGGCGAAATCTGCCGTTTCGTGAACGGCGCACCGGTTGATCGGCGATGTATCTCCACGGCTGCAAGGCCAACGACCACCGGGAATGAAACGTTATGAGCACCGAGGCCGCAACGCAGCTGAAGTGGGTTTACGCTTTTGGCGCAGGCCGCGCCGAGGGTGACGCCAAAATGAAAAACCTGCTGGGCGGCAAGGGCGCAAACCTCGCCGAGATGTCAAACCTTGGACTGCCGGTGCCGCCGGGTTTTACCATCACAACCGATGTCTGCACGGCCTATTACGCCAACGGGCGCTCCTATCCGCGCGGGCTGGCGGAAGCAGTCGACGAGGCCCTCGCCGAGGTCGGGCGCCTTGTCGCGCGAAAATTCGGCGATCCGTCAAACCCGTTGCTCGTGTCGGTGCGCTCGGGTGCGCGCGCGTCCATGCCCGGCATGATGGACACGGTGCTCAATCTTGGCCTCAACGACCGCACAGTGGAAGGCCTAGCCGCGTTGTCGGGCGATGCGCGTTTTGCCTATGACAGCTATCGCCGGTTCATTCAGATGTATTCGAACGTCGTTCTCGACGTCGACCATCACGCGTTCGAAGAAATTCTTGAACAGTATAAGGAAGAACGGGACTACTTCCTCGACACCGAAATGAAGGCCGACGACTGGTGCCGGGTGATCGCGGCCTACAAGGACGCCTTCCGGAGCGCGCTTGGACGCGATTTCCCGCAGGACGCAAGCGAACAACTCTGGGGCGCGATCGGCGCCGTGTTCGGATCGTGGCGCAATGACCGGGCGGAGGTCTACCGCCGGCTGCACAATATCCCCGAAAGCTGGGGCACCGCCGTCAACGTACAGGCGATGGTGTTTGGCAATATGGGCGAGACGTCCGCGACAGGCGTCGCCTTCACGCGCGACCCGTCTACAGGCGAGAACGAATATTACGGCGAGTTCCTGATCAACGCGCAAGGCGAGGACGTCGTCGCGGGGATCCGCACGCCGCAGACGCTGACGAAGCGGGCGCGCGAAGCGATGGGCGAGCGCTCGCCCTCAATGGAAGAGGCTATGCCGACCGCCTACGCCCAGCTTGTGGCGATTTTCGACAAGCTCGAAAAGCACTATCGCGACATGCAGGATATCGAGTTCACGGTGCAGGAAGGCGCGCTGTGGATGTTGCAAACCCGAAACGGCAAGCGAACGGCAAAAGCCGCGCTGAAAATCGCCGTCGATCTCTGCCACGAGGGACTGATCACCGAAGACGAAGCGGTCATGCGCGTCGACGCCCATTCTCTCGACCAGCTTTTGCATCCGACGCTTGACCCCGACGCGCCGCGCGACCTTGTGCTGACCGGATTGCCGGCCTCGCCAGGCGCCGCGTCGGGTGAGGTGGTGTTTTCCGCCGACGAGGCCGAGCGCCTGGCGCAGGAAGGCCGCAAGGTCATTCTTGTTCGGGTCGAGACGAGCCCGGAGGATATTCATGGCATGCACGCCGCTGCAGCCATCGTGACCGCCCGCGGCGGGATGACGTCGCATGCGGCGGTCGTCGCACGCGGCATGGGACGTCCGTGCGTGTGCGGAGCGGGCGATCTGAAGATCGACAAGGCGGGCGAGGCGTTCACCGCCGCCGGTCGCACCATCCGCAAGGGCGAGATGATCACGGTCGACGGCGCAGCCGGGAAAGTGTTTTTTGGCGCCGTCGCCACGGTCGAGCCGGAACTGTCAGGCGACTTCGCGGCGCTTATGAAATGGGCGGACGCCAACCGGCGCATGAAGGTGCGGGCGAACGCCGAAA
>JBGTFV010000147.1:0-6084 GCA_041747095.1 Parvularculaceae bacterium | reverse complement strand
GAGCCAGTTCGAGGATTTCTTCCATGCGGGGCGCTATCACCGCTGCGACTTCTGCACGCGACACGCGCAATGTCTCGCGCGCATCGCCGAGTTGCGGAAATTCAACGAACCGGTGCTCATCGCCCGATCCGGCGAGCGCGGAGCCGTGCAACGTCTTCACGCGCTCAGCGCTGCCAAGGGGCGCGCTGAATATCTGGGCGATGTCGCGCGTGATGTTGTCCCCGCCGAGCCCCACGCCGCCGCACGCGACCAACACGCCGCGATCATAGGCGGCGAAGTCCGTCGTACGCGCGCCAATATCCAGCAAGATGACGCCGAGGTCTTTTTCATCTTCGATCAGCACCGCCTCGGAGGCGGCGACGGGCGCGGCGATGAAGCCTTGCAGATCAATCCCGCAGCGCCAGAAGAGCGTTTCAATGTTTACACGGTGACTGTCGCGCACGGATAACGCTAGAACCTCGGCAAAGAGGCCCGCGCCGGCCGCGCCGACTGGCGAGCCATCCACGTTCTCGCCATCGACCTTGAAGCGAATGGGCGAGGCGCCAATCGAGCGGGCGCCTTCGGGCGCCGCCAACCTCTGAGCCTCAGCTAAACAGTCGGCGACATCATCGCGGGTCACGCGCCCGCCGGCGAGATCGAGATCGACGCCAATGCGGCGGCAAGCGATTACCCGACCCGGCGCTGTCGCATAGGCCGCGCGAATTCGCTCGCCCGCCATTCGCTCGGCGGCTTCAATGGCCGCCCGAAGCGAGGCTTCCAAATCAGACTTGACCTCGCGCGTCAGGCCGCCGTGCTGGCCGACGCCCAATATGTCGATATCGGCCCGCCCGCCCCCAAGCGCGACCGCCTCTCCGATCATGCAGGCCGTCTTCGCCCCGCCGAGGTCGATAGCGGCGATGAGGTTCTTGTCTCCGACGGATTTGGGTCGGTTCGCCATCTGAACGGGTGCTACTCTGTCTGTCGGACCGATCGGCCCGGTTCTGGCGGAAAGACGCCGGTATCGAAAAAATCAGCTCAGGCTCCGCCATCCATACCAGACGGCGGCTCGCCTCGTCGTTTGATTATCATGCGTTCTGCATCGCGAAGGTCGATATATTCGATATCCTGGTCAAGTGTTCCGTGAGCGGTCTGCAAAACGCCGACCATTTCAATCGCCTCGGCAAGGCCAGTTTCCGGCAGGTTGATCTTTGCCTTATTGCGGAGTTCCAGCGTCCACCGGCGTTCGCTGACCCGGATCAACGCCGCCGTCCGCTCGGCCAGAACCGGAAACTGCGCCAGCGCTTGTAAAACTTCCGCCGCCGCCTCCGGCGCCCCGGCCCCAACGATGAGCGGCAGGTAGGAATATTCGAGCGCGCCAACTTCTCTAATGATGGCGCCTTCGGCGTCTATGAGCAGCGGTTGGCGATCAATCTGCCAGATCGCGGCGGGCGTGCGCTCGCGGATGGATACGTGCAGCCCGTCCGGCAGCAGGCGCGTAACGGAAGCAGACTTCACCCAGCCCAGCGCCTCGACGCGGGCACGCGCGTCTTGCAGGCTGATTTGCAGCAGCGACTGCCCCACCACCGGACCTATCGCCGTGAGCACATCGTCATGCGCCGTTTGGCGCGTTCCCCGCACGGTCACGCGGTCGACACGGAACCCGGTTTTGCGCGCGACCTCTGCGAACTGGCGATCGACCGCTTGAGCGGCGACGCCAAGGTAGCCGCCCGCCCACAAAATTGCGACGCCGGTCGCCAGGATGACGAATGCGCCGGCGATTGACGCGAGCGTGTAATTCTCGAACGTCTCCAATATCCGGGCGAACAGGCTCGGTTCCTTCGCGGGACGACGGGGGGCGCGGCGCCCTCCCGCCGATTTGCGCCCGGATGATTTTTTCACCTTTGGCATGAGGCGTCCTCGACCAGCCAAGCGCATAGTTCAGGAAACGACACGCCGCGCCACGCGGCTTGTTCCGGCGTGAGCGACGTGCCCGTCATGCCCGGTTGGGTATTGATCTCAAGGAAGAATACCTGTTCGCCGATGGCCGTTTCATCGTAGCGAAAGTCGGACCGCGAAACGCCGCGACAGCCGAGCGCCTCGTGCGCGATCAAGGCCAGTTCCATGCAGCGCGCGGCGATCGTCGAGGGCAATTCGGCTGGAAGGATGTGGCGCGATCCGCCTGCGGCGTATTTAGCCTCGTAGTCATAAAACGCGAGGCTTGTCGTAATCTCTGTGACGCAAAGCGGCCGGTCGCCCATGACCGC
Source organism: Parvularculaceae bacterium (assembly GCA_041747095.1). Classification (GTDB taxonomy): domain Bacteria; phylum Pseudomonadota; class Alphaproteobacteria; order Caulobacterales; family Parvularculaceae; genus Amphiplicatus. The sequence goes on along the minus strand of JBGTFV010000147.1, from coordinate 3,841 downwards.
AACGGTGAGTTCGCGTCCAGGTATGAAGCGCTCGACGAGCACGTCATCGCCGAGCGACCACTGGGTGCTGGCAAGCTCTTCAGGCGGACGGTTATCACCCTCCCGGACGATAAAAACGCCGACAGAAGAGCCTTGCGCGTTCGGTTTGATGACATAGGGCGGCTTCATTACATGCCCGCCGGCGGCTTCCCGGCGCGACACGATGCGTCCTTCCGGCGAAGGCACGCCGGCTTCGCGCAAGACAAGCTTCGCCCGCTGCTTGTCCATAGCCAGAGCCGACGCAAGAACGCCAGAGTGCGTATACGGAACGCCCAGAATCTCAAGGACGCCTTGCACGCAACCATCCTCGCCCCATTGACCATGCAGCGCATTGAAGGCTGCGTCGGGTTTAAGGTCAGCAAGACGCAACGAAATATCGCGATCTACGTCAATCTCGATCGCCTCATAGCCTGCTTCGCGCAAGGCGCGCGCGACAGCCGCGCCGGAATTCAGCGACACTTCGCGCTCGGGCGACCAGCCGCCCTTCAATACTGCTATACGCCTGTACTTCACGCCGGCTCTCCGATGCGTTTGATTTCCCAGCGCAAGGTAACCCCGGTCTTCTTAAGCACATCTTCACGCAAACCCTCGACGAGCGCTTCAATATCAGCCGCCGTTGCATGACCGCGATTGATCATGAAATTGCAATGTTGATCCGATACCGCCGCATCGCCAATGCGCCGACCCCGTCCGCCGACCGCATCAATCAGTTGCCACGCCTTTCGACCGCCCGACTCAGCGGGGTCTGGATTGGCGAACGTCGACCCGCCGGTGCGCTCGCGAATGGGCTGGCTCTTTTCCCGCCGCTCCATGATCGCCATCATCCGCTCTTCGATAGCAACGACGTTTGCAGGGCGGCCCTTGAACAGTGCTTCGGTGAAGATCAGGCCCTCGCTTGCGCCGCAATGCCGGTAGCTGAATTTCATCTCGGCGTTCGTCAGCGTCAGGCGGTTTCCGGCGCGGTCGAAGGCGACCGCCTCAATGAGCGCATCCTTCGTTTCCTGATCATAGGCGCCTGCGTTCATCGCCAAGGCGCCGCCGATGGTTCCGGGCACGCCCCGATAGAACTCGAGCCCGGAAAGTCCGGCCTTGGCGGCCGTTCGGGCGACCTGCGAATCAAGCGCCGCAGCCCCCGCCCTGATCGTTGCACCCTCTACCGCAATGCGCGCAAACGGCGCGCCGAGCCGAATGACGACGCCGCGCACGCCGCCATCGCGCACCAGCAAGTTCGAACCGACGCCGACCGGAAAAACCGGCACTTCCTGCGGCGTCTCGCGCAGAAATGCGCTGAGGTCGTCCGCGTCCGCCGGCGTGAACAACACATCGGCCGGTCCGCCGACGCGAAACCATGTGATCGCCGACATGTCGGCCGCGTCGACATAGCGTCCACGGACGGCTGGAAGATCGCTGGCGGATATACGAGCTGTCATGAGCCCGCCCCCTCGCTCGTTCGGGTCTCCAATGACGCGGCAAGGGAGTTTGCGTAGCGCGTGATGTCGCCCGCACCAAGGCAAACGACGTAGTCGCCCGGCTCGGCGAGCGTTGCGATCACTCCCGGTAAATCATCCAGGGAGGCGAGAGCGCGCACATCGCGATGGCCTTGCGCCTGCGCGCCCGCAACAAATGCATCGCGATCAATACCCTCGATCGGCGCTTCGCCGGCTGTGTAAACGTCCGTTACGAGAGCAATCTCCGCCTCGTTGAGGCACCCGCAGAATTGGTCGAAAAGATCGCGAAGCCGCGTAAACCGATGCGGCTGAACGACGGCAATGATTTTGCCGGACGCAACGTTTCGCGCCGCGCGCAGGACAGCAGCAATTTCAACCGGGTGATGGCCATAATCATCAATAATGGTGACGCCTTGCCACTCTCCCGCTTTGGTGAAACGTCGCTTGACGCCCGAAAACTTTGCGAATCCCGATTTGATCGCCGCCTCGCTCGCCCCGATCCTCCGGGCGACGGTAGCCGCCGCAAGTGAATTCAAAACGTTGTGGATGCCCGGCATCGGCAGCATGACGTCAACGATACGCGAGACTTCCTCCGTACGCCCATCCTTTCGCCGCTCGCGGAACACGATATCGTACCGCGCGCCGCCGCCTTCAAAGACGACATTTTCGGCGCGGACGTCCGCTTGCGGATTTGCGCCGTACGTTACGAGACGTCGGTCCGTTACCCGCCCAACAAGGGCCTGCACTTCGGGATGGTCGAGACAAACGACGCCGAAGCCATAGAATGGGGTATTCTCAACAAAGTCGTCGAATGCAGCGCGAAGGGCTTCAAATCCGCCCCAATGATCGAGATGCTCCGGGTCGATGTTGGTAATAACGGCGACAGTCGTCGGCAAACGGAGGAACGCGCCATCCGATTCGTCAGCCTCGACGACCATCCAGTCGCCTTCACCCAAACGCGCATTTGTGCCGTAGGCGTTGATGACGCCGCCGTTGATAACGGTTGGATCAAACCCCGCCTCATCAAGCAACGCCGCGACCATTGTGGTCGTCGTCGTCTTGCCGTGCGTCCCAGCGACTGAAATCGTCCATTTCAGCCGCATCAATTCGGCTAACATGTCTGCACGGCGTACAACTGGTATGTGGCGGGCTCTGGCCGCGAGCACTTCCGGGTTATCCCGCCCGATAGCCGTGGAAACGACCACCGCATCGGCCCCTTCCACATTGGCGGGGTCGTGGCCAATGACGACGGGTACGCCCTTGTCGCGCAAGCGAAGCACATTAGCGCTTTCCGCGACATCTGAGCCGCGTACGGAATAACCGAGATTACTCATGACCTCGGCTATCCCGGACATGCCGATGCCGCCAATACCAACAAAATGCACCGCGCCGACGCCGAACGGCAAACGAACCTTAATGTTGCGGGGATCATTCACGCGGCGCGCCTCTGTCTGATTTCGATCAGTTCGTCGACCAGATCAGCGAGCGCAGCCGCAGCCCCTGCGCGCACGCGCCCCCTTGAAGCGCGGGCCATATTGGCAAGCCGGCTCGCATCGCTAAGGATCGCCGATAACTCGCCAGCGAGCCTTTCGAACGTCAAATCCTTCTCCGGCACCATTACGGCTGCCCCGGCGTCGCTCAACGTACGCGCATTGCCGCTTTGATGATCGTCCATCGCTATGGCGAGCGGCACGAGGATAGACGGACGACCGATGAGAGCCAGTTCTGTTACGGTGGAAGCGCCCGCACGCGCGATAACGAGGTGTGCGCCCGCGATACGCGCCGGAAGATCAACGAAGAACGGTTGGATCTCGCAGGCAATGCCTGTCTCCGCATAAGCAAGGCGCAGCGATTCACGCTCGTCGTCGCGCGCCTGCTGGGTTACGCGAAGGCGAGCCCTCAGTGTCGCTGGCAGACGCGCCATCGCAGCCGGCGCGATGCGCGAGAACATCGAAGCGCCCTGACTTCCGCCGAAAATCAGAATGCGGATCTCGCTGGTATCCGCAGGCGTATCATATGGATCGCCAGCAAGAGCGGCGACCGCGTCGCGCACAGGATTACCTACTTCTCTGAGCTTTGACTGCAAACGTGGAGGAGCTTTTTCCAGTACGGGAAAAGCATGCGCCAGAAAACGCGCGCCGTCCGCCAGCATTCTGTTCGATCGCCCCAGCACGCCATTTTGTTCGTGCAGACCATATGGCACGCCAAGGATCGACGCCGCTTTCATGGCGGGTAGTGACGGATAGCCGCCGAACCCGACAGCGGCCGCTATCGCCCGCTGGCGAAATTCGCGCAGAGACGTCAGCAATCCGCCCGCCAGCGACAGGGCGGCGGCAGCCTTGGCGACGGGCCCG
>JBGTFV010000146.1:0-6590 GCA_041747095.1 Parvularculaceae bacterium | reverse complement strand
GCCGCGCCGGAGGTGCAGCGCGGCTACAGCCGCCTCCCTGCTCAGCAGCCGGGGGGCGGCTTTTTGCTGAGCGCAAATCATTCGATGATCGTCCCGAGCAGCATTTTTCCGGCGCGTCCGGTGATGTGGACCCTTACCATCTCCCCGGCCTGTGGGCTTCCTTCGTCAATCCGCATCAACGCAAAATTGCCGAGGCGCGCCACGCCGCCAGCTTCAACCACCGCTGTCTCAACGCGGCCGCTTAACTGATCAAGGAAGCAGAGTTCGGCGCGGGCGGCGTCTTCGCGAAGAGTGGCGGCGCGGGCGGCGATAGTCGCTTTAGGCAGTTGCGGCATACGTGCCGCCGCCGTTCCTTGGCGAGCCGAGTACGGGAAAACGTGAACATACGAAAGCTGCGCTTCGTCGATGAGATCGCGCGTCCGTCGGAACATTTCTTCCGTTTCCGTAGGAAAGCCGGCGATCAGGTCGGCCCCCAACGCAAGCTCGGGACGCCGTGACTTGATGTAAGCACAGAGTTCAATTGCAGCTGTCCGGGTATGGCGCCGCTTCATTCTTTTTAAGATCAGATCATCTCCGGACTGCAGCGACAGGTGCAGGTGCGGCGCCAGCCGGGTGTCGCCAACAATGCGCTCGAGGAGCGTCCCGTCAATTTCTGCGCCGTCAATAGACGACAACCTTAGCCGTTTTAATTCCGGCACGTGATCGAGAACGGCGCTTATGAGTTGCCCCAACCTGGGACGGCCTTCGAGATCAGCCCCCCACGACGTAAGGTCGACTCCGGTGAGCACGATCTCGATGCGTCCGAGATCGGTCAGACGCTTGGCGGCCTCGATTACATCGGAAATGGGCGCGGAACGCGCGTTTCCCCGGCCGAACGGAATAACACAGAATGTGCAACGATGGTCGCAGCCGTTCTGGATCTGTAGGAAAGCGCGGGCGCGCTCGCCGTAAGCTTCTGACAGATTGTTTGCCGTCCCGCGAACCGACATTATGTCGTCGATCGCCAATATTGGCTTATCTCGCGAAGATAACTTTTCAAGGTCAGCCAGACGGCGCCATGCTGCCGGGTCCAGTTTTTCCTGATTGCCAATGACTGCGTCTACGCCCGCCATTTCAGCGAATGACGTCGGGTCGATCTGCGCCGCGCACCCAGTTACCAGAAGCATGGCCGTCGGCTCGCGTCTGCGGGCGCTTCGGATCTTTTGGCGCGTGTGGCGGACAGCCTCGTTTGTTACAGCGCAACTGTTGACGACGATCGCATCCGCCAAGCCCGCCGCGGTGGCGAGCCGGCTTATCGTCTCGCCTTCCGCCGCGTTCAGTCGACACCCTAGCGAAAGGACGCGAACGCCTCTGGTCATCACAGCGTCATGATCAAGCTCAAACATGACCGCTATGTAGTCAGGCCAATGCCTTTTGTCGAAGGGTAGAGCCGGAAAGCATTATAATCATGTGTATTCTTTGGGCTGGACCAACGAACTGAGTTCACGCAGCACGCTGTAGATGTGGCCGCCGGCCGCTGCCTGCATAGCCCTGTCGATTGTTGCCTTTTCCTGTTTTGACGCTTCGCACAGCAAGGTGGGCAGTGCATCGCTGAGGAGGCTCAACGCTTCTGCTACCGGCAGATCGCCCGATACGCCGAGTTGGGCCACGTAAGCCGCTCGGGCTAATGGAGTCGTCGCCTCGTCCGCACGCAACGCGCCGCGAAGCCGCAGAATTTTTGCCCCTTCGGTTTTAACGCGCAGGCGCGTCTTGCGGTCGCCATTCTCAACTACTACGCCGTTAATGAGAACCTCTTCGAATGGTCGAAGTTTCAGTATCAGGCCCGCCATCTCGCTTCCCTGTATGCGCCCTATGCGCGCAACTCCTTAAAGGAACAACCTGAACGAGAAGCGTAAACGTATCCTTAACGGTTGCGATCAATTCTCCATGGAGAGCAAAATCGTAAATCCGATGACCATAAACAGAGCAAACGGCAGGAACGCTGAAAGCATCGCAGGCGCGACGCCAAGCTTGCCGATCGCAAGCATCAGATTTTCGGCCACGAAATAGATAAAACCAAGTCCGGCTCCACCAACGGCGCGAACAAGCTGATTCCCCTGGCGGCGCACGCCAAAGCCGGCAACGGCTCCAAGCAGCGGCATAACAAGCGTCGACATTGGCCGCGAGAAACGTGACAGCAATGAGGTCATCGCAGCGCTCGAATCCGCCCCGTCGGATTGAAGTTTACCAATTTGACGCAGAAGTCCCGGCAAGGACGTTCGATCTGCGTTCAACGTCATCGCGAACAGCAATTCCGGGTCGAGCGTCGTATCCCAAAGCGCAGTCGCTTCGCGCGCGACGCCGAGGTTCGACGCATCGAGTCGCGTAAGGCCGACGAGCCGCCAAGTCCCTTCGGCGAACACCGCCGATCGGGCCTCAATAATGCTTTCGGTGAGCCCATTTTCATTGCGATTATATATTACGACGCCATTCAGCTGGATTTTTTCGGTGGAGCGAACAGCGCTCTGCGCACTTATGAGCGCGTTATCGTGCGCAAGGCGGACATCCGTTCGCGTTCCCAGATCGTCAGGCAGATCCAGCGCGTAATCATTCGCAACCCAGTAAGCTAGTTTCTCGGTCGCTTTAACGACTACCAGCTCATGGAACACAAAATGGCAGAGCGCGATTGCTCCGCACACGATGCCTATCGGCGCCAGCACGCGGTGAATTGACATTCCCGCGGCCCGCATAATCGTTATTTCACTGGTCAAGTTGAGGGTCGCAAGTGTGACGACAATCGCGAGCAAAGCCGCAAAGGGCGCAAATTGGCTGGCTATTTGCGGGGCTCGCAAAGACACGTAATTGACGATCGATGAAAAACCGGCCCCTTCCGCCGCATTGATGGCTTTCGACTCGTTCAGGAGGTCCAGCATCTGGAGAAGAATAACGAAAAACATCAAAAAGCCGATGAAGCGGACGGCAAACAGCCGTCCAACATAGCGCGTGAACAATCCATCGGGGCCAATCATGGGGCCGTGCTCTGCAGCCGCGTCGCTTCGTCTGGCTCAAGCGAGGATTCTGTGACGACGCGGATTGTTTCGTCGTCGCGCCGCCCCATCACGCGCGCAAGGCGAGCCCGGTCGATCGAACCAAGATATAAGACAACGCTGACGCAGGTGAACAAGAAAAGCAGACCCCACATCGAGACATACGGTGACAACTGGCCTTTCGAGGCAACGACCGTACCCCATTCTTCGAGCAACTCGTGGTAAATGATCAAGATTGCAACGCCGATAATCGGTTGTAGCGCGGATTCTCGCCGACGCCCGGTTACGCCAGTAGCAATAGCGAGAATGGGCATCACCAAAAAAGTGATTGGATGGATAAGGCGCCAATGAAAACTTGCTTGATATTCGTGCCACAGGGGTGTGCCGCGCAATTCATCGGTACGCAGCAATGCGAGAACTTCGCTAAAAGTCGCCTCGTCAGCCGAACCGCCGCGCGGTCGAAATACTTCTGACATTGGCAACGCAATTTCGAGATCAAAGCTCTCGAAATTCAGGGTCTTGATATCAGCCGCCGATGCGCCAACCAAAATTTGCCGACCCGTCTGCAGTTTCAAAAGCAGCCTGGTAATGTCAGGCGTTGTCGAGATTGATCCGTATTGTGCAGTAATCACGGCCCTCGCGCCGGTTTCTTCACGCATTTCGAGGAAGATGTCTCGCGCCTCCCGCGTTTCCGGATTGACCGACCCCAGTCGGATTGTCGCCTTGTCCGTGATGTCGATGAACTCCCCCTGTGGAATTCGAATGCCAAACGCGCCGCTCACCACATCGAAACGGATTTCCTGGTATCGATAGCTTCCATAGGGCTGGGCGTAGCTCACAAGAATGAAATCGGCGACCATCAATGCCAGCATCAATCCGTAGACGGGGCGCATTAACCGGCCGAAAGACGCGCCGCTTGAGTTCAGCGCATCAAGCTCGCTGGACATAGAGAGGCTCCGGAAAGCCAGCAACACCCCGAGAAAGGCGCCAAGCGGCAGCGCCAGACCCAGATAATAGGGAACCAAGTTTGCGAGCATGCGCCATACGACGTCGACCGGGCCCTTTTCCGCCAACACGAAATCGAACAGACGGAGCATCTGCTCGAGCATCAGGAGCATGGCGGCGACGCCAAGCGCCATCATCAACGGCGTCAGGACAGCTCGAATGATATATCTGTCGATCAATCCCATTGGCTTAGGCTGAAAATCCCGGATCTTGTGGCGTCGTGCGGGCGACTGCGGGCCCCGCCCGTCGGTTCGGTCTAGCGAATTTAGTCGTTGCGGGGAACCGCAGACGTTGCGTCCGTCAGCACCCGGTTAGGGCCAAACCCAATCTGGCGCGCGAGCGGCGATGTCGCGAAGAAGAGCGCGATGTTGAGAATTTGCGCAAGCCCTGCCTCCGCCAGCAGCATTCCGGCGACGCTCGCCTCGGGCGCACCCACCAGCGGGGCAAGAGAAAGGGCAACGCTTGCGTAAACCAGTTCCTGGTTCGGCAGAAAGGGAATTCGGCTCACCACCAGCTGGGTTGCGACGAATAAGCTCCAAATCTCGAATGAGGCGCCAGGCAGCGCTGCGGCGTACATCGAGACTTGGAGAGCCGGTAAAATGATCTGGCGCGCGCTATGGATGACGACCAGCTCTCCGATCGACTTTGACGGCAAGCTTGTCAGTCTGCGCCGCGCCAGCATGGCGACGAGGGACAATGTCGCGGCGATACCAAAGGCAAAAGCAAAAAGGGCCTGACCACCTGGAACCGCGTTGACGGCCCTGTCGAGCAAGCCGAAAAGCGCAAGTCCTGAAATTGCTGCGACGGTTGCGAGGTTCGACGTAAAGGCCGTTACCAGATTATTGTCCTTGATAGCTCCGAGTACGCGCCGATCAGATAGGGCGAGCCGTCGACGCGCCCAGAGTGCCAGAAACGCCTCACCAGAATATCCGGCTACGGCATAGTTGTAGACCTTTTTGCGCACGAAGACGGGTAGATGAAGGAGCATGGGGCGTCGCCAGAGCTTTTCCAATGCGGCAGTGTCCGATAACGGCGGCACAAGGAAGCGCAGGGCGAAGAACAGGTAGAACCAAGGCGACGCAGGGAGCGAGGCCAACACATCCGTAAAGCCCAACTGCGTCAGTCGGTAGACCAAGAAGGCGCAGATCGCGGCGAATAGCACTGTCTGCGCGATCGATATGGCGCGCTGGACGCCTGGTCGAGCACGCACTGTGCGCCACCACTCATACCCCTGCTGCAACCGCACGGCCAACCGGGCTGCGACCATTCCAACAACAGATTGCCTGCGTTGGCCTGGCCCGTCAGGGGCGACCCCTCGTGATTTTGCGTGAGACCTGGTCAGGAGAGGCCGCGCGCCAGATGTTCGGGCGCCCGATTTGCTTGATCCTCGTTACCACACCCTGTTGTCATCAAGGCGCTGAGGTCGCCTCCACCGGCTTCGTGAAGAAGTCGGAAGACATCCGCGTCAGGTTCATCAAATAGGCGCCCAAAAGCAATTTCCGCATGAGGCGGTTGAAAAGTCATGACACAGTTGCTGATAAAACTTGTCAGCTCACCAACGAGAAGCTTTCCATCGATAATATAGAAATCGACCCGCATGAAAGAAAAACCAGCGCTCAGTTTCTCCGAGAATGCCTTGAGGTCAGCTAATTGCTCAGGATATGGAAACGGGCGACCAACTGACCGTCGTCGGTACGACACAGGTACATACTCGCCGTCTAGCGTAAAGAAATCCCGAGTATGTTCTGTGAATCGGTCGTAATCTATCCATACAAGTTTTGCCCGACCATTGAAGCAAAGAACCTTGATGTCGTGTATGTCGCCAAAAGCGCCGCCAATCAAAGGTTCGACAATAAGCTTATGCTCGAGCGTTTTGTAGTTTGGCTCGCGATTGGCGTCGAAGTAACTCTTCCTAAGCCAGTATTTTAAAGTGCGGCGCTGGGATTCATCGGGCTGGGCTTCGCTGAGCGCCATCACTTCCTGGCTTGAGTGCGTTGCTTTAACGACGCAAGGAAGGGGAAAAACACATGCGTCAATTTCCTCGGGCGTTTTAAGAATTGCCGCTGTCGGAATAACGTGCCCTGGGCCGATGGTCCGTGTAACGAATTCCTTGACCAGTTCCTTATCGGTCACGGCGACCCGTCGGGGGTCGCGCGCTTCATCAGACAGTTTCAGATTGATGAGGTGATCTGTGAAAGTGCGAGGTTCGCGCAAATTGGGAAGGCGCTTGTTGAAAGTGAAGTAGAACATTTGGGCGATAGCTGAATTGACCGCGCGCGTATCTGGCAATGCACCGAGAACGGCGGTTCCCAACCATTCGAGAAACAGCCACGATCTTGTCCGCGCCGCCATCGCCGCTGTCCTTGTTTGTCCGTTTCAGCAGCGCGCTCTCGCTGCCAGCTGCAGTCGAGCCTGCTCTAGGGGCGAGGCTGGAACCCGTCAATTGCTTCGCCATAATTGGCCAGCAAACCATCCAGAATCGCCGGCCAGTTGAAATCCCGGCTGCGGTGCAACGCCCCTGCAGCCATCCGTTGGCGTTCACCCGGCGCAGTCGCCAGC
>JBGTFV010000145.1:0-5762 GCA_041747095.1 Parvularculaceae bacterium | reverse complement strand
GTCGCCCGAGGCGTAGGGGCGGTGCTGCCAGAACGTCTCGCCGGGCCCGGCGCGGCGCCGGCCGTGCAATCCTGCGGCGACCGTCTGGGCGATGCGCTGGGCTTCGGTCAACAGCGGCGGAAAGGGCGAGGCGGCTTCCTCGCCTTCGCGTCGTATCGCGAGCTTCAGCGCGGCGGATCGATTCAGATCGGCGTCGCGGGTTCCGGCCATGTCAGCCAAGCGCTTTCCGGGCGATCTCGTCGATAAATCCGTCAACGGACAACCCTTCGGCGCGCGCCGAGAAATTCAGCGCCATGCGGTGGCGCAGCACGGGCTTGGCGAGACGGCGCACGTCTTCCATCGACGGCGCAGCCCGCCCGTCGATCAAGGCGAGCGCGCGGGCGGCAAGCGACAGCGCTTGGCTGGCGCGAGGCCCAGGTCCCCAGGCGACGAATTTCGAAACGCGCGGATGGGCGCCCTCGACCGGGCGGGCGCTGCGCACAAGGTTGAGAATGGCGTCGACGAGACGCTCGGCGATCGGCATCTCGCGCACGATTTTCTGGGCGTCGATAAGGTCGTCGGCTGACAGCGCGGCTGAGACTTCCGCGCGCGCGGCGCCCGTTGTCGCCGCCAGCATGCGCCGCTCGGCCTCAGCGTCCGGATAGTCGACGTTGATCTGCAGCAGGAACCTGTCGAGCTGCGCCTCGGGCAGGGGATAGGTGCCCTCTTGCTCGATCGGGTTCTGCGTCGCCAGCACATGGAACGGCGCCGGCAGGTCGTGGCGCACGCCGGCCACGGTGACGTGCAGTTCCTGCATCGCCTGCAACAGCGCCGATTGGGTGCGGGGGCTCGCGCGGTTGATCTCGTCGGCCATCAACAGCTGGCAGAAGATCGGCCCGGGAATGAAGCGGAAAGCGCGCCGCCCGTCCGGGTCCTCATCCAGCACCTCGGACCCCAGCACATCGCCCGGCATCAGGTCGGGGGTGAACTGGACGCGTTTGGCGGACAGGCCCATCAGGCGCGCGATCGAGGTGACGAGCAGGGTTTTGGCGAGGCCGGGCGCGCCGACGAGAAGTCCGTGCCCTCCGGCGGCAAGCGTTGCGAGGGTCAACTCTATCACATCTGCCTGACCGAAAATAACGGCGTCGAGATTATCGCGCGCGCGGGCGAATTTTTCCGTTGCGGCGGCGAACCGTGCGGCGGCTCCCGTGTCCGTCATTTGCTCTCCTTGTCTGGCGGCGGCGTCTGGTGGTCGCGTGGTCGTGTCATTTATGCGGCGTTCATTGCTGGGCTATCAGGGTTGAGGCTCGATTGGTCGTGTCTGATGGTTGATCAAGTCTGAAAAACCGGTCCGGACAGCCTCGCCTATACGATGTGGTAGCACGGTCACAGGGGTAAAACATGTGCGCATTCGCGCGGTTGGTCGCATCGGATCGTCGCATGGCCGCAGGGGGCTTGCCACTTGCGGCGCCAGTCCCCTTATCGTTACGATGCGATGCAACGTCACGTTACAGCGACGTTAAGCGGGGTCTGCTTGATTGCGGTTGTGTTTCGAGCCGAATACCGAGCGAGCTGTCGCGCCCGCGAATCGGTGCGTCTCGGCTGATACGGTTTCACGGCGTCCGGTCGGGCGTGCGGTAAAAGAAGGGGCTGCGTCTTGTCGTCAGAACATCAATCCTCGTCGGTCTGGGGCTTCATCAAGGGCTTCGGAAAACTGCTGATCGGCTTCTTGCTGCTCGTGCAAGGGGTGATCGGCCTTGTCGTGATGCTGTTGTTTGTCGGGCTCCTTGTCAGCTTCAGCGACGGCATTGCCGGCGGCGGAGCGAAGAAAGCGGCGGCGATCCCGCAGGATGCGGCGTTGCTGATTAATCCCAACGGCGTTCTGGTAGAAGAAGCGGAAGTAAAGGACCCGATCGAAAAGGCGCTTGAGGAAACTTTCGGCGGCAACGCCCCGGCGCAGATTGAAATCCACCAACTCACCCGCGCCGTTCGCTCGGCCACGACCGACGACCGGATCAAAGGCATTGTGCTCGATATTGGCCAGCTTGGCATCTCGCCGATCAGCGCCAGCAAGATCCATGATTTCGCCGCCGAACTGCGGGCCTTCAAGGCGGCCGGGAAGAAAGTCATCGCGGTCGGCGACTACTATACGCAAGAGCAGTATCTCGCAGCGGCGGAGGCCGATGAAATCTACATGCATCGCGAGGGAGCGCTCATCCTGACCGGATACGGCTCCTATTCGGTGTTCCTGAAATCGTTTCTCGACAAGCTGTTGATCACGGCGAACGTCTTCCGCGTCGGCACGTTCAAGGCGGCCGTCGAGCCGTTCCTGCGGGACGACATGTCTCCGGAAGCGAAAGAGGCAAACCTCGCCTACACCTCCTCGCTGTGGCGCCAATATGTGGGCGCGGTCGAAGCGGCGCGAGAACTGCCCGCCGGTTCGATCGATCGCTTCGCCAATCAGTACAATGACATCTTGCGCGCGGCTGGCGGCGACTTCGCCAAGGCGGCGCTGGATAACGGCCTCGTCGACGGCATCAAGTCGCGTGCGGATCAACAGGCGATCCTGCGCGAGGCGTTCGGCGCAGGCGAAAAGGACGAGGGGTTCAAGAACGTCTCATTGAGTAAATATCTGACCGCGCTTGGCGAGGAAAAAACCACGGACGCGCCCGATATCGCGATCGTCATCGCGGCGGGCACGATTGTCGATGGCGATGCGGCTCCGGGCACGGCAGCCGGCGGCGATACCATCTCCGGCTATCTGAAGAAGGCGCGGGAGGACGAAAAGGTTAAAGCCGTTGTCCTGCGCGTCGACAGTCCGGGCGGCTCCGTCTTCGCCTCCGAAGTTATCCGCGAGGAAGTTGTCGCCCTGAAGGCGGCCGGCAAGCCGGTTGTCGTCTCGATGGGCTCGCTCGCGGCCTCGGGCGGCTATTGGATTTCGGCCCCCGCCGACGAGATCTGGGCCGCACCGACAACGATCACCGGCTCGATTGGCATTTTCGGGTTCATTCCGACCTTCGAAAAAGCCGCTCAGTACTGGGGCATCTCAATTGATGGCATCGGAACGACCGCGCTGTCGCCGGCCGACACGATCGGTCTCGCGCCGATCGATCCGCTGATCGGGGACATCGTCCAGCAGAACATCGAGCATGGCTACCGCAACTTCCTCGGCGTCGTCGCCGAGGGCCGCGACCTTGACCAGGCCTATGTTGATGAGATCGGACAAGGCCGCGTTTGGATCGGCGAACGGGCGATTGAATTGAAGCTCGTCGACAAGATCGGCACGCTCGACGACGCGGTCGCCTCAGCGGCGCGCCTCGCCAATCTCGAGACCTATGATCGCGTGAAGATGATCGAGAAAGTCTCGCCGTTTCAGGCGTTCTTCGGCACGTCGGCGGCAGCGGCGATGAAAGCAGTCGGGTTCAACCGCAGCGACGCGATGGCGACGAACGCGGCGATCCGCCGGCTCGTCTCCGGCATTGAGCGCCAGTTGCAAACGATCGCTCAATACAACGATCCGAATGGGGTCTATGCGCGGTGCGTCGCCTGCGGCCAGTGAAACGGCCGCCGCCGTCGACACTCATTGGCGCGGGAACATTGTCGGACCCTGCAGTGTCGGAACATAATGAGGGCCGGCCCCGGCGAAACGCCGCGCCGGCCCCGTATGCGTTGTACAGTCCGCGAACGGCGCAGCGGCGTTACGGGTTCGTGGAAGGAGGCAAGTCGATGACTGACCTCATGCGATACGCCGCCGCGCTCGAAGATATGGGACCGGGCAACATTCCCCCGGTCGATAGCTGGGATCCGGCTTATTGCGGCGATCTCGATATGGTCATCAAGCGGGACGGCACCTGGGTTCATGAGGGAACGCCCATCGCGCGCGCGCGCCTCGCCCGGCTGTTTTCGTTACTCCTGAAGAAGGAAGGCGCGGACTATTTTCTCGTCACGCCGGTCGAAAAACTGCGCATCAAGGTGGAGGACGTCCCCTTTGTCGCCGCGCTGGCGCTGGTCGAGAACCGCGGACCTGAGCAGCGGATTTCGTTGCGCACGAATTTCGGCGAAACGCTTGTCATCGGCCCGGCCCACCCGGTCTCCTACCGGAAAGGCCCTCCGCCCGAGCCCACGTCAGGTCGTCGGCGTCGCGCTTGCGCTGACGAATTGACGCCCTATGTCACGGTGCGGCGCGATCTCGAGGCCCGAATCGCGCCACAGGCCTTCTTTGACATCGCCGCCTGGGGCGGGGTCGAAGTGGTCGACGGCCGGGAGATGTTCGGCGTCCGCTCTGATGGCGCCTTCTTTCCGCTGCAGGAAGCGCGCTCAGTCTTCGGTTAACCGAACATTGAGCCCGCAGGCGGTTGTTCTGGACGCGGCGGCTGGCGGCGTCTTGTCGAAAGGCGTGCGCAAAAGGTCGGATGTCGGCGATGGATGGAGTTGGTCGCGTAATGGTTCAGTCTTCTGCGGGACGGGTCGCCGACGCCAATGGCGATTGGCGCAGACGCCTTGAGGCCAATCTGCGGGCCGCGCCGGCGCAGCGCATGCGCGCGCTCTTCCGCGAGATGAACCCCCATCTGGTTTCCGACGCCCTGTTCGAAAATCGCTGGAGCCAGCCCCTGCGCGACGCAGCGGTTCTCGTTCCCATCATCGATCGCCCGGAAGGCCCGACGGTTGTGCTGACGGTGCGTTCGGCGAACATGCCGACCCATGCGGGTCAGATCAGCTTTCCCGGCGGACGCGTGCACGATGAAGACGCCTCGCGGATCGATACGGCCCTGCGCGAGGCGGAGGAAGAAATCGGTCTCATGCGCGCGCAGGCGCAGGTTATTGGCACGCTCGGCGTCCACGAGGGCGGGCTCGGTTTTTCCGTCACGCCCGTCGTCGCGGTCATCGACCCGGCGGCGCGTCTCGTCGCCTGCGAACGGGAGGTCGCCGAGATATTCGAGGCGCCGCTGGCTCACTTCGCCGACCTCAATAATCATGGTTCGGAGGAACGCCGCCATGAGGGGGTTCCTTTCCGCATGTTCACCGCCCCTTATGGCCGCTATCACATCTGGGGACTGACAGCCGGCATCCTGCGGTCGCTGGGCGAGACCTTGCAGGAGAATTTTCCCGAGGGGCTCGATCCGGACCGGCACAGATGAGCGGATCGGCCGCCCAACGCGCCGATTTCGCCTGGCTCGACGAGCCGCGCCTTCGCCGGATCATCGGCGCTTTTGAACCTGAGGGCGCGGACGCCGTTCGCTTTGTCGGCGGGTGCGTCCGCGACAGCCTGCTCAACGTTGCGCCAAAAGATTTCGACCTCGCAACGCCCCTTCCGCCGGACCGCGTCATGGCGTTGTTGAAGGCGAAGGGCGTTGGCGTCGCGCCGACGGGGCTGGCGCATGGCACCGTGACCGCCGTCGCAGACGGGCTCGTTGCCGAGATTACCACCTTGCGGGCCGACGTGACGACCGACGGCCGGCACGCAACCGTCGCCTTTACGACCGACTGGGCCGTCGACGCGGCGCGGCGCGACTTTACGATCAACGCAATCTATCTGACGCCGGCGCGCGAGATCCATGATCCCGCGGGCGGTATCGATGATCTTGCGGCTCGGCGGGTCCGGTTCATCGGGGCGCCCGGCGAACGCATTGCCGAAGATTATTTGCGTATCCTGCGGTTTTTCCGGTTTTCTGCGCGCTTTGCCTCCAGCTTTGACGCAGCGGGACTGGCCGCCTGCGCCGCCGCGCGCGGGGGCATAGCGCGGCTTTCGGCGGAGCGCGTGGGAGCAGAGATGTCGGCGCTCC
>JBGTFV010000144.1:0-4522 GCA_041747095.1 Parvularculaceae bacterium | reverse complement strand
TGACGCCGACAAGGCGGCCGAAGGCGCAGGGCGCACCGAGATCCGGTCGGGCTGGCGTCCGGGCACCTCCGGCGAGCGCTGGGACGAGGCGATCCGGCTCTTGAAGAAGGACAAAGCCGGCGGCGATTTCGACGGACAGGGCGGCTCGGCAGTGTTCGGGCCCGAGATCGCGCGACGCCTGGAGCAGCGCCGCCGCGAAGAGGCCGGGCAGGACCTGCGCAGAACGGATCCAACGCTGAGCAACCCCGACTTTGAAGGAAGCCTCGCGCCGGAAGGCGGCAGGCCCGATATCGGTCCCGACGCGCCCAACCCGACGTGGAGCCGCCGGAACGATCCCGAGCTAACGCAGAAGGAGCTTGATCGCCTGAAGCGCGAGCTCGACGAGGCCGAGCGTTCGAAGCGGTCGCCGCGATGATCGACGGCGCATCGGTTTCACTGCGCGAGCCTGAACCGCGCACGCTCTGCACCGATTGCGGCGTGTCGCGCATGGAGGACCCGCGCGCCTGCGGGCGCGCCTGTCAATTTATCAAGCCCGACTATCCGCGACTTGAGACGGCTGTGCACGGACGGACGCGCGATCCGGCGCGCGGCGACGAGGGCTTCTTCGGCCCCTATCGCCGCATGGCGCGCGCGCGCATGATTGAGGCGCGGGACGGCTCACAGTGGACGGGGGTGACGACGCGCATCGCTGAGCGGCTCCTAGAGACCGGCGCTGTTGATGCGGTGATCACCGTTAAGCCCGACCCGGCTGATCGCTGGCGGCCTGTTCCGGTCATTGTAACCAATGCAGCCGACATGGCCGCGTGCCGCGGCATGCGGATGGGGTACGCCCCGACGCTCGCCATGATTGAGCCGGCGCGAGACGCTGGATATCGGCGCATCGCGCTCATTGGCATTCCGTGCCAAGTCTACGCCTTGCGCGCGCTGGAAGCGGAACTGGGATTTGAGCGGATCTTCGTCATCGGCACGCCGTGCTCGGATAACACAACGACAGAGCGCTTCCATGAATTTCTGGCGCTCTTGAGCGATCGACCTGAGACGATCTCTTATCTTGAGTTTCGCGCCGATTTTCATGTCGAACTGCGTTTCGATGACGGCCGGCGTCGCGAAATTCCATTTCTGCAGCTGCCCATTTCGAAGCTGCCGCCAGATTTCTTTCCGCTGACTTGCCGTACCTGCGTCGACTACACCAATACGCTTGCCGACATCACTGTCGGCTATATGGGCGGCGAGGGCGAACAGTGGATTCTCGTGCGCAACGAGCGGGGGGAAGAGTTGCTTGAACTTCTTGGTTCGGAAGTGGCGCTCTCTGAGCCCGGCTCGTCGGGAAAGCGGGCCAACGCCGTAAAAGGGTTTCTCGAGAATACGCGGCGCGCTGCCGGCGGCCTGCCCCTGCGCGCGATGCCGAACTGGGTCCGGCCGATCGTCGGCTGGTTGATGCCCCGGATCGGTCCGCGTGGGCTCGAATTCGCGCGCACCCGGATCGAGATGAAGGCGATCGAAACGATCCTGCATCTGCGACGGCACGAGCCGCGGCGGATGAAGTCGATGATTCCGCCCTTCGTCTGGCGGCTTGCGGCCCCCTATGGCCTCACGCCCGAACCAGGGGAATGCGCCGTTGCGCCGCCAGACGAAGGCGAAAACAAAGATAACTAACGATGTCAAAGAGCCGACGCAGAATTCCCGCGCCTTGCGGCTCTCAGGCGACACGACCCTCAAACCGCCAAGAGATCATAGATCCGCCGTTGAGGGTGGGGGATAACTGGCGGGATAACTGGCGGGACGGATTTATTTTCGTAAATTGATTCAGTAACTTATGAGAAAGTCGGCAATCGCGCCATGGGGGCGTTTTTGCCGACCGTTGGTTCATACTTCAGCGCTTGTTGAAAGTTTTTGTTGCGTGTTGGGCGCGCTCAACGCTTGTCGATAGATTTCTCTACGTCGCCGACTTTTTTCTGCACCGTGCCGGTTGTTTTTTGCACCTCGCCTTCAGCTTCGAGCTTCCGGTTACCGGTGACCTTACCCGTAGCCTTTTTAAAGCCGCCGGCGATTTTCTTGCCTAAGCCTTCGTTCTGATTCTTATTCATACGTCGCTCCTTTTCATGTATCGGAAAAACAGAGTCGGCGCTGGAAAGTTCCACAAGATTTAACGGCGTCGCTGGGAACCACAATTGCCGAAAGGTGTTGGATGGGTTGCGGCTAAGAGTATTTTCGTCGTCGAATCGAAAGCGTTCGTCGGGGGGTTCTTGTGCGCTCGGCATTTCGACGGGAGCCGGATTGCTCGGATTTCTTTGCAGCGCAACAGCCGGCGCTGTCGTTTTACTTTTTGCGATCAGGCTATTTCTATTGGCGCGACCGGCAGGGGTTCATGTTGCGCCATTAGCGTGAAGCAATAAATGACTGTACGGATGCAGTTAATTCGTACAACACGGAATATTTCTCAGTACACAAAGCGAATTAATTAAAAAATATTATAGATAACGCGATTTGTGCGAGCGGTCAGACGCCACGGTTGCATGTGTTAAGAAGAGGCGCCATATTAGGCGCATGAGCAGCACGGACGAAATCAACGTCGGCAGCCTCAATATTCATGATCTGAATGATTGTATTCCGCGCCTGCGCCGTTTTGCGCGCAGCATGACGCGAGACGATGCCGCTGCCGATGACTTGCTGCAGGATTGCCTTGAGCGAGCAGTTGCCAAATCACACCTATTCGACGGAGAAAACCTTAATGCATGGCTTACGACCATCTGTAAGCGGATGTTTCTCAACTCCGTCCGCCAAAAGAGGATATTGAGCTCTGCATTGCCGATCGAAGCTGTAGATGGCCGGTCAACATGCGCCGAAGCAACACAGGAAGAGGCATTCTTCCTGCGGCAGGTTCTTGCAAACCTCGAGCGCCTCTCGGAGGGCGATCAACGCATCATCGCGCTGGCTGCGCGCGACGGGTTAGAATACGTCGAGATCGCTCGCGAGATGGAAATTAAAATTGGCACTGTGCGCTCACGGTTGTCGCGCGCTCGGGCGAAATTGCGCCGTTCAATGGAGGCCGTCGACGGCTCTCAATTCCAGCATAAGCCGCGATCAGCCCAGTCAAAATACTCGGGCGCTGACGCGGGAACACGCCCGAGCGCCTAAGCCACAAAAGCCGGTAACGCAGACCTTCGTCAGTTGCGCTTTATCGCATCCGCGATATCGTCAGCTGCATCCTCCATCGCGTCTCCCATTTTTTCAGCAGGGCTGCGCTGTTCCTGATAAATCAAATAACCAATGATCGCGATGAGTATTACGCCGCCAATAATGGCGAGTCGTTTCGTGGATTCGTTCATATGCGGTCCTTGCGTTACATGCGGTCAACGCATAAGGGCGAAAAAAGTTCCCAAAAGCGCCGAAGATGGGTTTGCGCCAGCTGGGCGCAGGGGGAGCTTCGGCGACGGATGTTATTCCGGCTCCGCCGCGGGTTCTACAGTATCGGGTTGCTCCTGCGGCAGATTAAACGCCTGTCCGGGATAGATCAGGTTGGGGTCGCGGATCTGGTCGCGGTTTGCCTCGTAGATGACCGTATACTGAAAGCCCGTTCCGTAAACGCGGCGCGCAATGCGCCACAAACTGTTTCCAGGCTGGACGATGATGCGCCCTTCGGTGCGGGCAAGCGCGCCGGGGGAAGCGCGTTCGAACGGTATCTCTATCGCGTAGGCAGGCCGGTCGTCCGCCCCTAATTGAACAACGAGCAGTGTGTAGACGCCTGGGGCGATCGAAGCGGTCATGGTCCAGCGACCATCCTGACTTGACGCGGCTTGATTCACGAACTGGCGGTTGGCGAACAATTGAATCACCCGTCCCGGTTCTGCCCGGCCGGAAAAAATGACGCTTCCGGCATCGTCATAGTCAATCGAATCGAGACTGAGCGGGCCTAGACCGTCGGCTGCATCGCGCGGGTCCTGGAGCACCTCTGTCGCGCCGCCGGGCGTCGTTCGCAGAACGAGCGGTCGATCTCCTTCTCTTTCAGGCACATAAATCACAACAGTCTGGTCGGACTTGATGGTCAACCCGTCAGCGGTCGTCATTTCGAGACTTAGTTCGACGGGTCCGGCGTCGAGCGGGGCTTCGGTCACAATGACCCACGAGCCATCAGCCTGCGCCATTGTTTCGGCAAGGGGCGCGTCGTTTGCAAGGACGACAACCTTTGCGCCTGCGGCGGCGCGGCCGGCGATGACGGCGTCGCCTGAACGATCGACGCGCACAATGTCGAAGCTCGGCAACTGCGATACCGCAGGCGGCTTTTGCGGCTCCTCTGCGGGAGATGCGGCGGGCGGCGCCACGGTTTTGTCGCCGATGAGTCCATACTGTTCCGCCACCCGCCAGGCAACGAACGCAACGAGCACGATGAGGACCGCGATAATTACAATGCGCATAAGGGCTCCCGTGTCCTTCAACCGCGGCTGCCGACAGCGGCGGCCGGGGCAGGCGCGCGACCGTCAGAGCCGCACGCCGGCTCTTGGCTTGACGCCCGCCGCAAAGT
>JBGTFV010000143.1:0-48052 GCA_041747095.1 Parvularculaceae bacterium | reverse complement strand
GGCGGCGCGGCGGCGGTATCAGCGCTTGTCGTGCTGCTCGGGGGCCGGCGCCCTGACGGCCATGAGCCTTGGCATTCTCCCCGCCTTGGCGCCGACGCTGATGGATGTATTCGCCAGCGTCTTCGCCGCTGCTGTGCTCGTTTTCCTCGCCGCGACGATCCGCACCGCGCGGGTCAATCCGGTTCTCGGCGGCGCGATGTTTGTGAGCGCGCTCGGATTGGTCGGCCTCGCAACCGTTAGCGCCGCCATGCAAGGCGAGTTGGCGGCCCAGCTTCGCTTTGGCCTTATGGGCGTCGCCGGGTTTGGCGCAATCCTCGCCCTCGTTGAAGCGGTGCGCGGCGATCGCGCCGCAGCGCTTATCCTGCCCGGCGTAGCCGCCGCAGGCGTAGCGCTGCTATTTCCGGCGTTTCTCGTTGAAGTCTCAGGGTTTGCCCTCGCGCCGCAGTCGACTTTCATGGCCGGCGTCATTGCGGCGAGCCTGACGGCGCTTGCCGAAGCGCCCGCCGCCGCTCTGACAGGCCTTGCAGCCGGCGCTACCGCCGACGCCCCTCGCCCAAATCCCCCAGGCGGCGCCCCGTTCGACGCGAAGTTTGACGCCGGCGCGGCTGATGTGACGCCGGCGGCCACTGCCGTATCGGATACGACGCGCGCCGATGCGCTGCGCGTTTCCGAGAACCAGCTTGCCGAAGTGCTCGACTACGCCGGCCTCGCCGTTTGGGACTGGACCCCCGGAAGATCGCATCACACTGAAAGTTTCGCGGCGATAATTGGCGCCGGCCCCGGCGAAATCATCTCGCCCCAGTCGTTGACCTCGATGGTCAGCCGCCGCGATCGTCCGCGATACGAGAGCGGCGTACTGGGCGGCGGCGATGGGTCATTCGACCAGACCCTTCATCTGCGTAACGGGGTCGATGTAAGACTGCGCGGCGCTCGCGCCGTTGATCGCGAAGGGCGCATCGAACGCCTTATCGCCTTTGTCGAAACGACGAAATTGTCGCCCTCGCGAAGCGCAGAGGCAACGCGCGAGCAAAAACTTCTCGAACACAGGAAGGCAGACTCACACGTTACGCCGCATGTCCCCGAAATTGGCGCACCGCAACCCGACGCCGCATTGACGCGCGCGGCCGCCTCGCTTGGCGAAACTGCCGCAGCGGTTGGATCGTCATCCCGGCAGTTCGCGTCGCCCGATGCCCGAACGGAGCTGCTACCGGCGACGATTGACGAGCCAGTGGGCGAAGGCGCGAAGGCATCCGCGAGCAAGACTGGAGATGAAGCGCGAGGAACAGAGACATTCAGCAAGCCCGCTGCGCTTCTGGAGTCGCAGGGTGCGAGTGACACGGCGAACGCAAGCGTTGCCGAGCCCGCTGTTTCGGAAAAGCCCACTGTTTCGGACAAGACAGAGAAGGTTCTGGAGACTGTTGGCGCGCCCGCGACTGCGGCCCGCAATCTTCGCGACGACCGTCTCTCCAGTCGTCTGTTCCGTCAGCGTCCTTTTGGCCGTGGCCTACGCTGAGGCGCCCCGCGCCCGACTTGGGTCGCGCTAATTCAACGGTGAGTCGCCGCGGCGCGTCTGCGACCAGGCTGCCGAGAACATCGCGGCCGTGACGCCCAGCTTGGCGAGTGCGCCCGTCCAGGACGATGCCGGATCGCTCGTAAAGACAAGCGCCGGGTCGGCGTCGCAATAGGCCCATGCATTGGCCGAAAGTTCTGCCTCGAGTTGGCCAGGCCCCCATCCCGCATGGCCGATGGCGAGGATGAATTGCGCAGGGGGCGGTCTCAACCGCTTCAGCCCGCCTATATCGACAAGCGCATCGCGCGACGCGGTCAGGCCGATGAACGGCGTGATATCGATAGTCGCCTCCGACCGGTAATCAAGAGAATGGATAACGGCCCCGCGCTGCGCGTCGACTGGACCGCCGAAGTGAACGGGATCGCCGCCGACGCCTTCGCGCGGATCAATGTCGAGTTGTTCGAGAAGATCGCTTAGCTCGATATCGGCGACCGGCTTGTTGACGATCACCGCCATCGCATGCCTCTCGTCATGCGCGCATACGAGCAGAATTGAGCGCTCGAAGCGCGGGTCGGTCATGCCGGGCGTCGCGATCAACAGTTTGCCCGTCAGGAAATCTTGTGCGCCGCGCGGCTTTTTCGCGCGCCGAATGCGCGGCGCTTTGGCGCCTGATGGGGTCGACGACGGAGCCTTCGTCGAGGAACGTTTTGAAACAGTCATGAGTTGAGCTTATGGTTCGATTGCATGATGCGCAAGGCGTGGACGATTCTGTTCCGCCGCCGCACCCAGAATGAGACAGGAGGAAAGCGCTATGGTCGTTTCAACAGGCGATCGTATACCCGACGTCGCGGTGACGCTGGCCACGTCGGATGGTCCACAGAAGACCCGCACAAGCGATGTTTTCGGCGCGGGTAAAGTCGCCTTATTTTCCGTACCGGGCGCTTTCACCCCGACCTGTTCGGCTCGGCACTTGCCTGGTTTTGTCGATCAGGCTGAGGCGATCAAGGCGAAGGGCGTCGACCGCATCGTATGCATGTCCGTGAACGACGCTTTCGTCATGCGCGCCTGGGGCGAGGCGCACGGCGCGATGGGCAAAGTCGATATGCTGGCTGATGGCAACGGCGACTTCACAAGGGCCCTCGGGCTCGCCTTTGACGCGAGCGGATTTGGCATGGGCGAGCGGTCGCAGCGTTTTTCCGCCATTGTCGAAAACGGCGTCATTCAACAGTTGAATGTCGAGGAACCGGGCGCGTTTGAAGCATCAAGCGCCGAACGGATATTATCCCAACTGGATTGAACCGGCGTCTCGGGACGGAGCGGAAGCGCCTTAGCGCGCCGCTTCCGTAAGGCCCCTCCGCGCCAGCGCATCGGCGCGTTCATTTTCGGCGTGGCCATCGTGTCCGCGAACCCAATGCCATTCGACGGCGCGTCCCGTTCGGGCGGCGTCCAGCGCCTGCCAGAGATCCTGGTTCTTGACTGGCTTGCGATCGGCCGTGCGCCACCCGTTGCGCTTCCAGCCGTGTATCCACTGCGTGATGCCATTCTTCACGTACTGACTGTCGGTGGTGATGCGAACGAGCGGCGCGCCCGTCGTTGTCTCCAGCGCTTTGATCGTCGCCAGCAGCTCCATGCGGTTGTTGGTCGTCATCGGCTCGCCGCCACACAATTCCGTCTCGCGGCCGCCATCGATGATCAGTACGCCCCAGCCGCCAGGTCCCGGGTTGCCGGCGCACGCGCCGTCAGTGAACGCCTCAATCATCTGCATTCAAACCATTCTTGAGCTAATCTTATTGACGGACATCAATTTACGTTTGGAACATCTTCCCAACCGCAAACCGAAGGCCCTAGAGCGCGCCAACGCAGCGGTGGCGAAGAATCAGTCGCTGATATTCAAGCGGATCTTTCACAGCGACCACGGCTCCGTCAACTTGGTTGAGCCAGTCGTAAAGGCGGGTCAGCAAGAACCGCAAAGCGGCGCAGCGCAACAGCGACGGCAGCGCGGCGGTTTCTGCGGCAGGCAAGGGACGGATCGACTGATAGCCACTTAGAAGCGCCGCCGCCTGCGGTTCAAGATAATCGCCGTTATGAGAAGCCCATGCGTTCAGCGCGACGGCAAGATCATAGGCGAAAGCGTCGGTGCAGGCGAAGTAAAAATCAATGACACCCGATACTTCTGTATCAACAAAGAAAACGTTATCCGGAAAAAGGTCGGTATGAACGAGGCCCCGCGAAAGCTCGCTGTGCGGATTGGCGCGCGCAAATCGGATCTCCTCATCGATGAGATGGCCAAGGCCCGGCGTCAATCGATCCGACTGCGGACGGGTCAGCGCCGCCAGCCGTTCCCATCCTGAGAGGCCGAGCGCGTTCGGGCGCTCGCGCGGAAAATCGGCGCCGGCCAGATGCATTCGCGCTAGCACGGCCCCGAGGCGGGCGCATTCCGCCGGCGTTGGCGCCATACGGGGCGCACCATCAAGAAAAGTCGAGATCACCGCCGGACGGGCCGCTACGCGTTGCAGGGCGTTCCCGTTCCGATCGCAAATCGGAGCGGGCGTCGGCAATCCATGCGCCGCGAAATGGGCCATGGCGTCGAAAAAAAATGGCAAGTCCGCTTCATCGACGCGCCGCTCAAACAGCGTCAGCACATATCGGCCGCGCGACGTCGTCAATAAATAATTGGTGTTCTCAACGCCCTGCGGAACGCCGGTCAAGTCAACGAGGTCGCCTATATCGAACGCTTGCAGCAGCGCTCGGGCGTCTAACGGCGAGACGTGGGTGTATACCGCCACAGCGGTTAGCCGGCGCTTGGCTGGGACTGGCTCGGCGATAGCTGAGGAGCGGGCATCTGGCTCGTGGGCGGCTGCTTGAAGGTCACGTTTTCGACGATAACCTCGACCGTCTCGATGCAAAGCGTAGCGACCGTCGCCAACCGCGCCAATAGATCCTCGACAAGGTCTTCGGGCGCGGAAGCGCCGGAAGTCACGCCAACCGTTTCGACGTCGGCGATAAGGCTGAGGTCGAATGCGGACGGGTCTTCCACGAGCATCGACCGCCGGGCTCCGGCGGTTGCAGCAGTCTCGACGAGGCGGCGGGAGTTGGACGATCCAGGGGAACCGACGACGAGTAATAAATCGCTCGACGGCGCAATCGCTTTGACCGCCGCCTGCCGGTTTGTCGTCGCGTAGCAGATGTCTGCCGTTGCCGGTCCTAGAATGTCCGGGCGTCGGGCCTGCAAGGCGCTGACAATCCCCCCCGTGTCGTCAACTGAAAGCGTTGTCTGGGTGACGTAGGCGAGGGGCATTGACGGCAGCAGCATTGTCGCTGCCTGCTCCGCGGTTTCAACGACCGTCATCGCGCCTGCCGGGGCTTGGCCAAGCGTGCCGAGCACTTCGGCATGGCCCGAGTGGCCAATCAGAAGGACATGGCGACCACGATCGATGTGGCGACGCGCCTCCGAGTGGACCTTTGAGACGAGCGGACAGGTGGCATCGATAACATCAATGCCACGGTCGGCGGCCTCGCTATAGACTTGCTGTGGCGATCCATGGGCGGAAAGTACAAGCGGGCGGTCTGAAGGCGCGTCCGCGACGTCCTCAACGAACACGGCCCCCATCTCGCGGAGCCGCCTGACGACATGGGCGTTGTGCACAATCTCATGGCGAACGAATACGGGCGCCCCGTGACGGGCAAGCGCTTCCTCGACGGCGCGCACGGCCCGTTCCACGCCAGCGCAAAATCCGCGTGGCGAGGCCAACAAGACGCGAATGCGTCGGCGTCCGGCCTGATGACCCTTGGTGGGTTTCGCCGTCGCCATCATCGCTTTCTCATTCCCGTTCGAGGTATTCTCAATCCGAAAGACCTTGCAATCCTGAAGCCTAGCGATCCCGCCGCTCCGCAACCCGAGAAGCCGGCCATCCCAGACGAGCGAAGGCTCTTTGAGCCGTCATCTGCGCCGCACTTGCCCGTTGCGCGGCTCCAAGCGAGCCGCTAGGTACCAACCTGCGTCGTGCGGCAAAAATACGACCGCACGGATCGCTATGGCTGCTCGCAGCTGATTTTAACAACACTAGCGAGATATAAAGGTTTGCGTTGATGAACAAAGCCTTGGCCTTCGCGCTTTTCGCCGCAGCAGCAGTTTCGGCATGTTCGTCCACCAAATCCAAGGAGGCGCGACAGAAAAATCCGGCCCCGTGTCCGAATATCATCGTCCTGCAAGACGCCGCCCGGCTCGTTGAGTTCGCCGACGGTGAGGACCGGGATATCCGGAATGTCGCCTATTCGGCGGAAATTCAGAATGTCTCCTTGCAATGCCGGTATGTCGGGGCGCGTCCGATCGACGCCTCCGTCAGGGTTGCGCTCGCTTTTGGCGAAGGCCCAGCCGCCACGGAGCGGCAAAAAACCTTCGGCTATTTCGTCGCCGTCACGCGCAAAGACACGGAGGTGATTGCGAAGGAAGAGTTTTTCGTCCCGATTAAGTTTGAAGGGTCGCGCAAGGTTCGCCAGGTCGAGGAAAAGATTGGAACGATCGTCATCCCGCGCGCGGGGGAGAATGTCGCCGGGACCAATTTCGAGGTCGTTGTGGGCCTTGTGCTGACGCCGGAACAGGCGATTTACAACCGGTCTGGGGCCAGCCTTAAATTTCCGGAGCTGAAGTGATCCCGCTTGATGGCGCCCGCCGTCAGCGATGGCGTGACGGCAATGCCGACTGCCGCCAGATGATATTTCTCGCCCAATGACGATCCTCGCCAGTTTAACGCAAAAGGTCAGCGAGGCGTTTGCGGTCGCTGGACATGAGGCGCGCTTTGGCGAGGTAAGGGTGTCCGATCGCCCCGACCTCGCCCAGTTTCAGTGCAACGGCGCGCTTGCGGCGGCGAAAGCCGCTGGAACCAGTCCGCGCGCTGTAGCGGAATCCGTCGCGGGCGTCCTTCGCACCGATCCGACATTTGCGTCGGTGACGCTTGCGGGACCGGGGTTCATTAATCTCACGCTCGCCGACGCCCATCTGGAAGCGATGGTTGCGGCGCTGGCGGCTGACGCCGGTCTCGGCGCGTGGCGCGCGGCGGAACCGGAAACCATCGTCATCGATTATGGCGGTCCCAACGTCGCTAAGCCTTTGCATGTCGGGCACTTGCGTTCGGCGATTATCGGCGAAAGCCTGAAGCGGATTCTGCGCGCGGCCGGGCACCGGGTAGTCGGCGACATTCATCTCGGCGACTGGGGGCTGCAGATGGGCCAGCTCATCTCCGAACTGGAAATCCGGCGACCCGAGTTGGCGTATTTCGCGCCTGAGGCAACCGGCCCGTTTCCTGAAGCGCCGCCGATCTCGCTCGTCGATCTGGAAACGATGTACCCAGCCGCCTCAGCGGCCTGCAAAGCAGACCCCGCCCGCGCCGACCTTGCGCGCAAGGCCACCAAGGCGTTGCAGGATGGCCGACCCGGCTATCGCGCCCTATGGCGGCATTTCGTCGACCTGTCGGTCGCCGCCCTGCGCGCCGACTATGAAGCGCTTGGCGTGACGTTCGACCTGTGGAAGGGCGAGGCGGACGCCGACCCTCTGATCCCGGAACTCGTAGCCGACCTTGAGGGCAGGGCCCTTGCCGAGCGGTCGGACGGCGCGTTGATCGTCCGGGTCGCGCGTGGGACAGACCGCAAGGAAGTTCCGCCGATCATGCTCGTCAACTCCGAAGGGGCGGTTGGCTACCACGCAACGGACCTGGCGACGATCGTCGACCGGCGGCGCTCAATTGCTCCCGATCGCATGCTCTATGTCGTCGATAACCGGCAGGCGCTGCATTTCGAGCAGGTCTTCCGGGCGGCGGATCTCGCCGGCTATTTTGCCGAGGATCGCCTTGAACATCTGCCGTTTGGCACGATGAACGGGGCGGATGGGCGTCCCTTCAAGACCCGCGAGGGAGGCGTCCTCCGCCTGCGCGATCTCATCGACCAGACGCGGGCCGCCGCCGCCGCCCGCATCGCCGAGAGCCGATCCGAAAGGGAAGGCGCGCAGGCGCCGGACGAAGCCGAAACCGCTTCCATAGTTGAGCGAGTCGCCGTGGCGACCATCAAATTCGCCGATCTCTCCAATCCGCGCGTCAGCGACTATATCTTCGATCTGGATCGCTTCTCTTCATTCGAAGGGAAGACCGGGCCCTATCTTCTTTACGCCTCAGTGCGCGCCCGCTCGATCCTGACCCGCGCCGGCATGAACTCCGGAGAGCCGCCTGCTGGCGAGTTCCGCATCGAAGCGGCCGAAGATCGTGATCTGGCGCTTGCGCTCGTCCTATACGGTGAGGCGACGCGACAGGCGGCGAACCGGCGCCTCCCGCACCTCGTTGCAGAGCATGCATTCGTGCTTGCGCAAAAATTTTCGACTTTCTATGCCGCGCGCCGCGTGCTCGACGAGGCGGATTTGCGCTTAAGGGCGTCGCGTTTGGCGCTCGCGAGTGTGACCGCTCGGCAACTCGACCACGCGCTTTCGCTGCTCGGCATCGACGTTCCGGAACGGATGTAAAGTTCTCGGTGGCGCGACAGCGCGTCGTGCTTTCATGGAAAACAAAGAGTTAATCCGGCACGCCGACGACGCTGCGGCATTTTGGCCATGCGTATGCGGACGGTGAGCGATTCGGCTTCGCACAAACTCAATAAAATTGTCACGTGACTGTCACTCTCGCTTATTAGGCGTGCCCAGCGAGCACGTGGGCGAGCCGCGTGGGGTCTGTGTTTCACCAAGGCTGGGGATAATCATGAAGCTAGCTAAACTTCTTGCGACGGGCGTAGCGGCTGTTGCGCTTTCAACGGCGGTGGCGCCGCAAGTCATGGCGCAGTCGGTTACATCGTCGGTGCGCGGCACGGTGCTGTCGGATACGGGCGCGCCGGTCGCTAATGCGACGATCACGGTGTTCGACACTCGCACCGGCACCTCGCGGACGGTCCGGACTGGCCCGAACGGCCAGTTCAACGTGACCAACCTCGAAGTCGGCGGCCCGTATGAAGTCCGCGTCGATTCATCCGCCTATCAGAACCAGACCATCGAAGGCGTGTTTGTCGACCTCGCCTCGCGCTCGAACCTGCGCATCAGCCTTGCGCCAACGTCCGGCGATGAAATTGTCGTCGTTGCAGCGCGTTCAATTCAGACCGACCTCGCGATCGGCCCGAACAGCACGTTTGGTCTCGACAAGCTGGAAGACTTGCCGTCAATCGGCCGCGACTTCCGCGACATCATCCGGATTGACCCGCGCGTGCGCATCGATGCGACGAACCAGAACTCCGTTAGCTGCCTTGGCACCAACAACCGTTTCAACACCTTCACCATTGACGGCGTGCGCAATGGGGACGCCCTTGGTCTCAATGCTTCCGGTTTCCAGAACCGCCGCGGCATCCCGATCCCGTTTGACGCCATCCGCGAGACGGCGGTCGAATTTGCGCCGTTCGACGTCGAATATGGCGCGTTCACGGGCTGCGCCATCAACGTCGTGACGAAGTCGGGAACGAATGAGTTCTCCGGCTCGGCCTTTGCCGTGTTCAACAGCCAGTCGCTGACCGGTTCGACGCTGGAAGGAAACGAGGTCAATACGACGCCGTTCCGCGATTATAACTGGGGCGCGACGCTTGGCGGCCCTGTAATTAAAGACAAGCTGTTCTTCTTCGTCGCCTACGAAGAAACCATCGAGAACGAGCCGCAGGATTTCGGCCCGCTCGGCGGCGGCTTCGCGACCGAATTCGCCCATGCGCCGCTTGCCGATGTGGAAGCCATTGCCGCTGCGCTTGAGGCGCGCGGCATCCCGACCGGCGGCATCGCCCAGCTTCGTCCGCGCGACAGCCGCCGGATTCTGACCCGCTGGGACTGGAACATTACCGACGCGCACCGTCTCGCCTTCACCTACCAGCGGTTGAACGAAGTCTCGACGAATACGGACGATCAGAACTTCAACAACCGCCAATTCATCTTTGGAAATACGTTCTTCAACCAGGGCACGCGTTCGCAGACCTATTCCGCGCGCCTCTTCTCGCAGTGGTCGGACAATTTCTCGACCGAGATCCGCGCCTCGCGCGCCGACATCACTGACATTCAGGATCCGGTTGGCGGCGGGGAAGCGCAGGACGGCAACCCGATCCCGCGCGTCTTTGTCGGCCTCAACAATGGCGCCGTTATTGCCGGTCCGGGCTTTTCGCGTCAGGCGAACGCGGGCGAATTCCAGATCGATCAGATCCGCGCCAAAGCCGATTACACTGTTGGCGATCACACTTTCACGCTCGGCTATGATCTTGAAAGCCAGTCGACGTTCAACCTGTTCGCTCAGAACGCGACCGGCACGCTCGTGTTTGCGAGTCTTGCAGATCTGCAAGCTGGTCAGCTAAGCAACGGCACTGTTCTCAACTTTAACGGCACCAACTTGCCTACGGCCGTTGGCGCAAGCTTCCAGAATTCATTTACGGGCGACATTCGGGATGCTGCGGCAAACTTCTCGCGCACCATTCACTCGGTCTACGCGCAGGACCGCTGGCAGCTTACCGATCGCCTCACGGCGCTCATTGGTTTGCGCTATGACTTCTACAAATCCGGCGATGCGCCGCTGCTCAATCCGCGGTTCGTTCAGCGCTATGGCTTTGACAACGATATCGGCTTCGACGGCCTGAGCGCGTTCCTGCCACGTCTTGGCCTGACCTATGAAGCGGGCGATACCGTATTCGGTTCGACCACTTTCCGCGCTGGCGCGGGCGTATTCTCCGGCGGCGACCCGACTGTCTGGTATGCGAATGCCTTCTCGAACTCCGGCAACCTGCTGAGCGGCAACACCGCACTCCAGACCTCTGGCGGGTTCACTGGGGCCTGTACGGCGGCTGACTTGAACGTTGGCACAACAGGCGCGCTGACGATCCCGACCTGCCTTGCCAATGCGGCTCAGGGCTTCGCGCTTGCAGCCGACGGACGGACGGACGTCATCGACCCGGATCTGCAACTCCCGACGGTCGTGCGCGCCAATTTCGGGTTCACGCACAATACCGACTTCGGCGGCGCCGCGGGCGGCTTCTTCGACGACTGGACGGCGCAGATTGACTTTATCTACAGCCGTGGCCGCAATAGCTATGACCTTGTCGATTTATCGCTGACGCAAACCAGCAACACGATTGACGGGCGCCCGATCTACCGCCACGTCGATCCGCTTCTTGCGGGCTGCGGCGCGACATTCCTCGGCGTCCGCGAAGGCTTCGCCAATGTGACGGCGCCTTGCTTCACGACAGGTAACCCTCCGGGCGGTCGCGACAACATCATCCTGACGAACGCGATTGAAGGCGATCGGAATTTCTCGATCTCCGGCGTGTTCTCGAAAGACTTCGAGTTCAAGTCGTTCTTTGGCGACCGGACGACCGAACTCGATCTGCAGGTCGGCTACGCCTACAACGACGCTCAGGAAGTCTTCCCGGGCACGAACTCGACGTCGCTTTCGAGTTTCCGGAACATCGCCAACAGCGACATCAACCGTAACTCACTCGCCACGAGCAACTATGAGACCGGCCATAATGCGACGCTGAACGTGACCATCCGTGAACAGTTCATTCGTGATCTGACGTCGTCGTTTGGCTTCTTCTTCTCGGCGCAGTCGGGCCAACCTTACAGCCTGACGTTCCGCAGCGGAAACTTCTTCGAAAGCGGCGGCACGCAGCGGGCGCTCCTCTACATTCCGACCGGACCGAACGACCCGAACGTGACCTTCGCGCCCGGCTTCAATCAGGCGGCGTTCTTCAGCTTCCTGAGCTCTATCGGGGCTGACGAGTTCGCTGGCCAGATCGCGCCGCGAAACGCCTTCCGCTCGGACTGGTTCCTCGACCTCGACTTCCGCTTTCAACAGGAGTTGATGCCAGTCTGGAAACTGAAGCCGAAGTTCTTCGTCGACGTGGAGAACCTGCCGAATCTCGTTGGTGACCGGAACAATATCCTGCGCCAAGTCGGCTTCCCTTACCTAGGCAACATCGTTGGCCAGACGGGCTTTACCGCTGCCACGGCTGGACCGGCGACGCCCTACACCTACTCGTCGTTCGTGCCGTCAGGCGCGGCGCAGAACATCAACTCGGACGCCTCGCTCTGGCGCGTCCAGTTCGGCCTGCGCTTCGACTTCTAGGGCAGGCACATATCTCCGACTGAAAAGGGCGGCTATTGGGCCGCCCTTTTCGTTATTCCCGATAGCGCGACCCGCTGCGGCAATATGGCCAACAAAAAAGTTATCCCCCACCCCTTACGACGGACCTAACCTCGCCATTCCAGTTGGCGAGGGAGACGTTCAATCAGAGGCGACCCCGATCCATTCGATCCATTGCATCCAGAGTGGATCATTCTCCGCCGCCAGCGTTGCGCAAAAAGAAAAACGCTCGCCTTCGGGGCGAGCGTTTGTCGGCAGGTTTTGAGGGCAGGGTGGATCTATTTTTGCGCCGCGT
Organism: Parvularculaceae bacterium; assembly: GCA_041747095.1. Taxonomy (GTDB): domain Bacteria; phylum Pseudomonadota; class Alphaproteobacteria; order Caulobacterales; family Parvularculaceae; genus Amphiplicatus. Next base: position 36,111 of record JBGTFV010000143.1, on the reverse strand, counting down.
AATTCGGCAGCTTGGTGAATACTTCCCGCCGCAGGCGTTCAAACAGCGATCCGCGTACGCGGTATTCGTGTTCTGCCAGATATTCCTGCGCCGCCTCGTTCAGACGAAAGCTGTCGCGCGCGCCGGCCCGCTCTAGCTCGCGCGCCATGCCGCGCGCATCGCGCACCGCGCGGATCGCCTGGCCGACATGTCCGTTATAAAGGCCCTTGACGAGATAGCCGACGGCGCGCGTTGCGTATTCCGCTGGCGAACCATGATATTTGCTCGTCAGATACAGCCGGTTACGGACGAAGTAGTAATACCGGTTGCGTCCCCAGTCGACGCGCTCTTCCGCGGAAACCTTGTGCAGCACGGCGAGGTCCGGCATGTAGATGATCCGGTACCCCGCGTTGATCAGGCGGAAGGAGAGATCGGTCTCCTCCCAGGTGAAGAACAGGCTGTGGTCGTAGCGGCCAACCTCGTCGAATGCGGAGCGCCTTAGCGCATGGCCGGCGCCGACGAAGCGCGTGCTCATGAACTCCTCGTCCTGCTTGTCGAGCAGGGCTTTGGGGTAACCCCAGTTCCGCAGGTCGAGATCGCGGCTGAAGAAGTTGAGGATCTTGAAGCCGATCGCCCCCAGTTTGGGATTCGCCTCAAATCGCTGCTTGACGCGCAGCAGAACGTCGAACCCGTCAAACTCCGCATCATTATCAAGACAGACGACGTAGGGCGCATCGCCCATTTCCATCAGCTTGTTGCGCCCGCCCGCGACGCCGAGATTGGTCGGGGAAAGTTGCAGGACAACCTCGGGCGACTGACGGGCCTTTTCCTGGAGCGCCGCGACCACCTCCGGCGTGCTGCCCTGGTCAAACACGAGCACGCGCTTTTCAACGCCGCGCTGGGCCAGCGCGCTGTCGATGGCGGCGATTGTGTCTTTCAGACGGTTCAGCGAGAGAATGATTACGTCGACTTCAGCCATTTCAACACCAATTACTGGGGCGCAGATGCGCCATCGCGGGACGCCGTCGCAAAGGGCATACCTTCGCAACTGCAAACAGGAAACACCGCATTTGAGCTAAACTATGAACCCTCCGGCAGCTCTGATCAAATTAACCAACGGCTTTTCCATCGGCGAACATATTGATTTAAATCAACTCTGCCCCGCAGTGTCGGAAAACGGGATTTCCATTCGTTAATTTCTCGATTTCGGTCAGACTTATGGCGTTTGCGATGCGTTGGGCGTATCTATCCGCACATCGACCGTCGGGTGCCGTGATTGCATTTCGACGGACGATCTCGGGGAGCCAGATCAAACCGGCGCTTTGAGGATTTGCGCGACCGATGTCGCGACGGACGGCTTGTGGTTCGCCTCGTCGATTCCCTTCGGGGTCGGCGATAAAATTGCAAGGAATGGGGCATCCGCGGGGGCGGAACGCAACCAACAGGAGACGCTATGACGACGACAATTAAATTCGAACGCTATTATGCGCGGACCGCGGTTTTGTGGGTGGCCGCGCTTTTGTGCGCCGCCTGCGTGACCGCTGGGTCAGCTAACGGTCGGTTGCCGCCGCTACCCCAGTCCCCCGGCGACGCCACGTACCGGCTCGACACGGGCGACACGATTGAAATCCGGATGGATACGGTTCAGGGCATGACGGGGACTTACATCGTTAACGATCAGGGTGTGATCTCAACCCCGATTCTCGGAACGGTCGACGTCCGCAATCTGAGCATTGCCGAAGTCGAAACGTTGCTGGAACAACGCTTGAGCGAAGGCTTTGTGCTGGACCCGGAGGTGAACGTCCAAGTTGTCACTGCGCGGCCGTTTTTTATTCTGGGAGAAGTTGCGCGTCCGGGCGAATACGCCTACCGGCAAAACATGACGGTTCTGACTGCGGTCGCCGTTGGCGGCGGGTTTACATTCCGCGGCAATGAAAAGGCGGTTGTTGTTACGCGCATCATAGACGGTGAACCAAAGCAGTTCCGCGGACGCCCGACAGATCGCATTCTGCCTGGCGACACAGTCTACGTGCGTGAACGCATATTCTAGGACGCCGCCGCCAGCAAAATTGATATGGCGCGTGGGAATGCGAGCGGGAGGGTGAAATGAAGCGTGGAATCGGTGCGCGGGGCGCGTCCATAGCAATCTGCGCAACTGCGGCGCACGCCTTAGCGACCTCAGGTGCGGTCGCACAGGTCACTGACCCTGGCATTCAGACGGTTGGCGAGCGCTTCGTGCGGTCTGACCGCGCAGCGCCGCCGATCGTTGGGGCATTTACGGTCGACGCGCGTTTGTTTGCGAGCGCGGGATACGAAACGAACGTGCTTGCGCTGCCGGTCGACGCAGATGGTTCCCCCGCGTTCATCGTCAATCCAACTCTAGCGGCAACCAGCATCTGGTCGTTGCATCAGGTAGGGTTTAACTCGTTCGCTCGGATTAACCGGTTCACGGATACGGCAGATCAAAACACCAATGATTTTGGCGGCACCGGATTCGGTCGCCTTGATATCGGGCGAAACGCAGCGATCAGCGTCAACGGCGGATTTTCGCGTCGGACGGTCGGTCGCGGAAGCCCAGATGCCGCATTTCGCGATGATCCGCAGCAGACAGACGAGCTGTTTTTCGGCGCAACAGCCACGGCGCGTCGCAGCCGTTTGATCGCGACCGCGTCGGCCGCCTTCAGACGCATCGATTTTCGTAACCCGATCGACGACTTCAATGACCGTGATGAGGTCTCGCTCAGCGCGCGCCTTGGCGTGCTCGTCACGCCCCGCCTCACGACATTCGCCGAAGGATTTTATGTCGATCGACAGTTTGATCAAGGCGTTGACCAGATCGGCGTCACGCGCGATAGCGCGGTATACGGCGCGCGCGGGGGTCTTTCGATGCGGTTGACCGACGTTCTGAGCGCCGAGGGCTCCATTGGCTTCTTCGAGGTCGAACAGGAAAATGAGGCGCTTGCAAACCAGTCGGGTCTCGATTTTCTTGTTGAAGCGACCTGGAATCCTTCTGACTTGACGTCGCTGATCGTTCGTGCGCGTCAGGAAAATCAAGCGAGCGTGCAACCGGGCGCGAACAATCGCATTCGGTCAGAGGTGGGCGTTATTGTTCAACAAGAAGTCACGCGCCGCTGGCTCGCGACGGGTAATTTGCGCTACTTCGAAGATGAATTTGACCTTTCCGGGCGTCTGGATGAAAACTTTGAAGGGTCTGCATCACTCGGCTACAAATTGTCGCCGCGGCTGATTGCGGAAGCGTCGTATCGCTATTTCGATCGGTCATCGACGGAGCCGTTAGCAAACTTCTCGAACAACACGATTAGCGTCGCCCTCCGCGCCGCCCTGTGACGCAATGTACGCGTCTGGCGCCGTTCATCGCGGCGCCAAAAGGAAAGTCAGCGGTTTATTGATCCGTGCACGCCATGATATTTCGTTGTGGTCGGCGCCGTCGAATTTGAGGCTGACATAATCGATCCCGGCACGGTAGCCAGCCTCCTCGAAGACGGCGTCGGCTGAAAGCTGAAATGGTTCGTACAAGGCGTCGAGATTTATCGTGCCATAGTCGAAATAGAATCGATGCGACCCCGGATCAGGCAGGCTCTCGGCGAGGTAGTCGCGGTATACTGCGGCGCGCTGACTAACAGGACCGTCAATCGCCTTGAGACGTTCCCTATCGGTCGACATCGGCCAGTGTGTCGAAACGCAGCCAGCGCCCGCGAAGATATCCGGATACTGAACAAGAGCGTACAGCGAGATGAGCCCGCCCATGCTCGACCCCATTATAAAGGTATCATCACGGCCTGCGAGCGTGCGAAACTCATTGTCGATGCGCGGCTTCAATTCTGCGGTTATGAAGCGGAGATAGGGATCAGACAGGATCTCTCCGCCTGCTTCGGTTATGGCGCCAGTTTTCTCATCTTCGTCAGTCAGTCGTTTGATCGGCGCAGCGGGCAGATACTCTGCGAATCGGCGCCGCGTGCTCCATATGCCGACAACGATCGTCTTGCGAACCTTACCCGATGAAAGAAGTTCACTCAGCGCTTCGTCCACGCCCCATTCTTCTCCGAAGTTCGATGTTTCCCCTTCGAAGAGATTTTGCCCATCGTGCATATAGAGCACGGCGTAGGACTCAGCATCGTTGTCGTAACCGTCGGGCAGCCATATTGTGACGTCTCGCGAGGCAACGTGTTCCGAGGAAACGTTCTGCCATTTGACGAGGCGCCCCGTACTGGAATGGGCGGGCGCAGACATCAATAAGATCGCTCCAAGCGCTGTCAGGGTCGCTGGTAATCGCGACAAGATCGTCTGCATAAAATATACTCCCGATCAAAACGTTCTTGTGCTCAGTCCGCTGACTTAAACTCAATGATCAAGGCCGTTTTTGGCGGTGCTTCAAAGGGCGCACCTAAGTCTATCAGTCGACCGCTGATGATTTCGGTTCCCGATTTTGCGCTCTCAATCACTTCGGCGTATCCCGCAGGGTCAAGCGTCAAAGGCTCTTCACTGCGGTTGATCGCTACCATCACGCGCTCCGCATCATCGTAACGGAAATAGACATAGAGCCCGTCGCCGCGCCGTTCGGCGCCGCTTGGCACAAAGTGCCGGAGCGCGCCCTGATGGATAACCTTCTTCGATTTCCGCCATTGGAACAGTTTGCGAACGTAGGCTTGCACATCGGCTGCTTCAGCGGACAAGCCCTTGCCGCTAAAGCCGTCGACACCGTCGCCTTCCCAGCCGCCCGGAAAATCCGAGCGAATATCCCCATGATCATTGAGTTTCTGGTTGGCGACCGCAATCTCGGTGCCGTAATAGACCTGCGGTGCGCCGCGCATCGTCGCGAGATAAGCGAGAGCGATTTTTGTCAATGCCGGGTCCTGCCCGAGTTGGGTGTGCACGCGGTCCGTATCGTGATTGTCTGCGAAGATGACGAGGCTCATCGGGTCGGCGTACAGAACGTCATTGGCGAGCGCGTCGTAGAGACGCATCAGCCCGCCGCCTTGCGGTCCGGCGGTCTCGGTGAGCGCAAGCCTGAGCGCATCCTGCAACGGGAAGTCCATGAGGCTCGGAAGGTAGGAGACGTAACCGTCGTGGTTGACCTTGCCGCGCTGCCAGTAGGCGACAAGCGCCGGGTTCAGCGTCCATTCCTCGCCGACAATGTTGAAATTCGGATATTCCTCCATGACGCGTCGCGACCACTCGGTCATGAAGCCTTTCTCGGGATAGGGATAGGTATCCATTCGGATGCCGTAGAGGTCGGCGTATTCAATCCACCAGATGGCGTTCTGGATGAGGTAAATCGCCAGATCGGCGTTTCGCTGATTGAGGTCCGGCATGTTTACATCAAACCATCCGTCTTCAAATAGACGCCGGTCCGCCTCGGAAACATAGGGGTCGATGGTCGTCATGTGCTGGTGGTTGGTTTGGGTAAACTCACCGCCAAAATTGATCCAGTCCGGGTAGGGAGGGTTGTCCGTCCACCAGTGGTTTGAGCCGCTATGATTGACGATCATGTCCATGATGAGACCCATGCCGCGCGCGCGCGCGGCGGCGGCGAGGTTGGCAACATCGGCGTTGGCGCCAAAGCGCGGGTCAACCCGATAAAAATCGGTCGTGGCGTAGCCGTGGTAAGAATAGGCGGGCTGATTGTTTTCCAGAACGGGGTTCAGCCAGATAGCCGTAAATCCGAGATCCGCGATGTAGTCGAGTCGTTCCTTGATGCCGCGGAGGTCGCCGCCATGTCGCCCGCTCGGCGCCTCGCGGTCCGGCGCCTCGGTCATGTCGGGTGCTGAATCATTTCCGGTATCGCCATTCGCGAAGCGATCGGGCGTGATGAGATAGATGGCGTCTGCTGCGCTAAAGCCCTTCCTCTGCGCTGAGCCGGTCGTTCTTGCGGCGAGCGGATAGAGTATGTGCGCGACCTGTTTACCCTCGCTTGAGAAGATGATTGAGACGTCGCCAGCCGCTGCGTCGGGCGCGATCGAGAGATCGATAAAGAGATATCCGTCATTGGGCGGACGACGCACGGCGTCAATTGTAACCCCCTTATGGTCGATCGCAGCGGCCAGACCGCCAACATTCTCGCCCTTGATGAGCAAGGTCAGTGTCGAGTTCTTGAAGCCCGTCCACCAGGAAGGCGGTTCAACCCGTTCGATTGGTCCAGATGCGAGAGGCGCGCTTGGTGCCGCGGCGGTCGTTGCCGTGGCGTCAGCCTCTGATTCTGCACAGGCGACCGTTGAGGCGATGAACATGAACGCGACCGCTAGGGCTCGGAAAATGCGCATCTGTTCTCCCTTCTAGCCTTTGACGCCACCTGCGGTCAGACCCGAGACCAAGTATTTCTGCAAGTAAAGAAACAGCGCCGCCACGGGGAGTGAGACGATAATCGAGCCTGCAGCGAAATACCCCCAACTTGACGAGAAATCACTGACGAAGAATCGCAATCCTACTGGCGCCGTGTACGCCGTTTCGTCTTCCATGAAGATAGCAGCGAGTACAAATTCATTCCACGCCGTCATGAAAGAGAAGAGCGCCGTCACTGCAATTGCCGGACGGGCCAGTGGGAGGATGATGGAAAAGAAAATCCTCGCGCGCGAGGCACCGTCCATGATCGCCGATTCCTCAAGTTCGAATGGGATAGAATCGAAGTAACCCTTCATCATCCAGACGCAAAACGGGATCGCCGTCACGCTGTAGACGATGACGAGGCCGAGATAGTTGTTGCCGAGGCCCAGAAACCCGACGACGAGCACATAGAGCGGGATCATCATCAACGTCGCAGGATACATCTGCGAAACTAGGAACATCAGCATGCCCGACTTGCGACCAGGAAATCTGAAGCGCGAAAACGCATAGGCGGCCGTGCAGGAAAGCGAGATGCCCGCAACGGTCGTCAGGGCGGCAACGAGAATGCTGTTGGCAAGCCAGCGCAGTAGCGGCGTCTGTGCAAGGATCTCGCTAAAGTTTGACAGGGAAAGTTGCGCCGGAGCCGGAACAACCGCGCGCAGCCTGTCGAGCGTCGTGGGATCCGGCGGCAGGTCTACAATGCTGAGATATTGCTGACCGGAAAAAGCAAGCGAGGCGACCCACAGGATGGGATAAATCGTCAGGATCACGATGGTGATGAGCGCGACATGAATTAAAAAGTGTCGCGGCGCACGCACGGTTCGGTTCATCGGTCTGTCTCCATGACACGCGTCGCTTTGGTCTGGAAGAAGCCGTACAAAAACAGTATCGCGAATATAACCATCGAATAGGCTGCGGCGTAACCATACTGATATTGTTCAAATCCGATTTTGTAGGCGCGCGTTAACAGAATTTCGTTTGCGCCACCCGGCTCTCCGCCCGAAACAAGATAAATCACGTTGAACATGTTGAAGGTCCAGACAACGGACAGGATAATGGCTGGCAACAATGCGGGCTGTAGCGAAGGCAGGGTGATATCGCGGAACTTGCGCCAGGCAGACGCGCCTTCCAGATCGGCTGCTTCGTACATTTCCTGATTGATCGACTGCAGCGCCCCGAGGCTGACAACCATCATGAACGGAAAGCTGAGCCAGCCATTGGCGACAAGTCCCGTCAGGAATGAGGTTGCGAGCCCATCGAACCAGGCCACCGGCTGGAATCCGAATAACTGGATTGCTTGATTGATGACTCCGAACTGCTCGTGGAACATGCCTTTCCACGTCAACGCGGTGATGTAACTCGGAATGGCCCACGGCAAGATCAGGAGGACCCGGTAGACTGAGCGGAACTTCAGGTCCTTCGTGTTGAGTAACAGCGCCAGTCCAAGCCCTACGGATACCCCAACGGCGACATTCGTCACTGTCCAGACAAGCGTGACAATCAGATTCCAGTAAAAATTCTGGTAGTCGATCGCCGGGCCTTCGGGCGTTGTCTTGACGACGCCGAGGTCGCCGAGAATTGCGGCGTAGTTCTCGAAATATACCCAGCGCTCGCTGAGCGGCGCGCGCTCATTCAAGAGCGTCGTATCGGTAAACGATAGCACGACCCCGTATAGAAACGGGAAGAAAACCAGAATCAGCATGCCGACGATCGCTGGTCCGACATAGATGTAGGCGCTTCGATGGGTCTTAACGATATCAACCAATCGACGCGCGCCGCCAGCAGCGAAGAACCATGCGATGAGCGCGCCCATCACGATTGATCCAGCGTGCCCAACGATGAGCGCGCTTGAAAGAGCTTGGGTTGATTGGGCGGCCGCGAACGGGTCGATTGCGCCGTCAACGGTTAGTCCCGTGCGCTGGCGTTGGTAGGCGTCGACGTCAAGCGGAGGCGCGTCGCTGATAGTTATACCCGCATCGGCCAGAAGGCTGCTCGCGCGCGCCATTGCCGAGGCGGCCGTGTCGAACGCCGCCCGTTGCTGCTCGCTGGCTGACCTGGACACGATTTGTGCGCCAATCGCTGCGAGCGCTGTCGTCAACAATAAGGCTCCTGCAACAATCGTCGCGAGCGATGGCGCCGCTCTGGTTCGCCATCCGAACGCGATGGCGGCAGCCGCCGCCGCGCCAAATAGCCAAAGCATGCCGAGATATCTGATCATCGCAGCCGCCTTGGGCGCAGCTGAAGCCGTCACAATTTCGATATGCGCAATGCGCGTGGGATGGGGGATTGGCGTCGCTATGCGCCAGCTCTGACCGTCTTCAGCCAATGCGTTGTTGCGGAGAAGAAGTATCTCCGGCTGTCGCGGCGCACCCTCGATGATGTTCGAGCGTGCGTGTGCGCGCATCAGCTTCGAGCGATCGAATAGCGCCTTTTCCCCGCGCGTCAAAGCGCGTGGCGCCATGGCGCCTTCTTGAGTTGAGGCTAGCAGTGTGCGTTCATCGGCATCGATGATTTCGGCTGAAACAATAACCGGCGAGGCGCTTTTCATATCCCTGAGCATTGACGTCGCAAGGATCGGCGCATTGGTATCGTCAATCTGTCGGCCAGCGACGGCGGCGGCTGCGCGCGCCTCGATCACGCCCGCTCGGGCAATTTCCTCAAGCGCAAGGCGTTGCATCGTTCGGGCGCCGAACCAGCCAATCGCAATGAGCGCGACGAGAAGGCCGAGGGCGACGCCGGCAGCCGCCCATCGCATGAGCGTTGCGCCGTTTTTTTGATCGGGCGCGGCCGTCACCTCGATTTCCTGTAAGCCGCGATGTTCGCTTCAATCGACGCTTGCGCCTCGTTAAGAGCCGCCTGCGGGCTGGAGGCCTCTTTGACGGTTTTTCGCAAAGCAAGTCGCAAGGGCGACCAAACAATCGTCATTTCTGCGATGTTTGGCATGGGCGTCGCCGTCTCAAGCTGCGCGCGGAAGGCCGAAACGATAGGGTTGGCCGCAACAGCAGGATCATCGTAGACTGCCTTGTTGGCGTGCAATTGTCCGCCCTCAATCGTAAGGATAAGGCCGGCTTCCGCGCCGACGAGAAAAGCCGCGACATCATATGCGGCTTCGATGTTGGCGCCGCCAGCGGTGACATAAATCCCATCAACCTGCAGCCATGGCGACATGGGCCGGCCGCCAGCTTCATCAATTGTTGGCAGCGGCGCGACGGCAACGGGCACGGAAGGACTAAGTTCAGCCAGAAACCATGGCCCGGAGAAAACGATGGCCGTTTTGCCAGAGTTGAACAGCGACGTGATCAGCGCCGTGCTCGGATCAGGCGGCAGGATGCCCGCTTCATTCTTCCATTTCAGCAGGGTCTCCAGCGAGGCGACATTGCCGGACGAGTTCAGCAGTGGAGCGTCGTTTTCATCGAAAATCCCGCCGCCGAAACCGTTTAGCAGAGCTGCGTGATAGAATGCCTCGGCATAGAAATAGGCGAGCCCATATTCGCCGCGCTGGGGATTTGTCAGCGCCTGCGCCGCGGCGATCAGTTCTCCGGTCGTCTGCGGCGGCGTCGACAACAATTGCGTGTTGTAGATCATCGCCACTGATTTGAAATTTAACGGCAGGCCATAAACAACGCCGCGATAAGTGAGCGGCTCGAGCATGTTTGGCAGAAACTCTCTGGCAAGGTCGTCGTCAAGGAAGTACTCAATGGGCTCGAGCGTGCGTCCGGCCTCCACCCAGCCGCCGATGCGGTCATGGGCGGAGATGAAGAGGTCCGGACCATTGCCGCGCGGCGTCGCGGCGGAAATCTTGTCGCTATAGGCGTCAAAGGGAATCGCCAGCGCGCGCACGCGCGGCGCACCAAGGGGCAGGCGCTCGTTGTAGATGCCAAGCGCTTTCTCGAGCGCCGCTTTTTCTTGTCCTCGATAGGCGTGCCAAAGCACAAGGTCGTTCTCGGCGGTCGTCGCACGGCCGCACGCAGTCAATCCTGCGGCAACGACAATTGCGAGAAGGATTCGGCTGACCAGTGGGCGGGTCGCCATTTCAAGCGGCCGCTGAACATGCCGAGCGATACGGCAGGCGCGCTTCAGTTTTTGGGTCGAACACATGCAGACGCGAGACGTCGACCGCTACGTCAATGGTGTCACCAAGGCGAATGCCGGACGTTGCATCTTTTGTCTTGGCGAGAATTTTTTCTCCGCCGCATCGTAGATGCAGAATGATTTCGTGCCCGAGGGTTTCGATGATCTCGACTGAGCCGCGCAGCCTTGCAGCGTTCGCCCAATCACTATTGGGATCGGCGCTCGCATGCTCAGGGCGAAATCCAACCACCAGTTCCGAATCCGGACGGGCGAGCGCACCAAGGCGGTATTTCTCCGGCAGGAGAAAATGCGCATCGTTGAAGCGCGCTGTCCGCCCGTCTTCTTCCATGGTCATCGTCACCAAGTTCATATTCGGCGTACCGAGAAAGCGCGCGACAAACACATTCTGTGGTTCGTTGTAGAGTTCCAGAGGCGCGCCGACCTGCATCAGATTGCGACCGCCGCCGCGCGCCAGCGGCGCCAATACGGCAATGCGGTGGCCAAGCGTCATTGCCTCGACCTGATCATGCGTGACGTAAACCGTCGTCGTCTTCAGTTCGCTTTGTAGCCGAGCAATTTCGGCTCGCATGACAACGCGGAGTTCGGCATCAAGGTTCGACAATGGTTCGTCGAAAAGGAAAACGGAGGGCTGCCGGACAAGGGCCCGGCCAAGCGCTACGCGCTGGCGCTGACCGCCGGACAGCGCCTTGGGCTTGCGATCAAGGCAGGGGCCGAGGCTCAAAGTGTCGGCTGCCGCCTCCACGCGGCGGTTAATCTCCGCTGGGTCCACGCGTCGGATTTTCAGCCCGAACGCGATGTTCTCCCGCACCGTCATATGTGGATAGAGGGCGTAGCTCTGGAAAACCATGGCGCAATCGCGCGCCTTGGGCGGCTCGTCATTAACCACGCGGCCGCCGATGCTAAGGGAGCCGCTGGAGACTGTTTCGAGCCCGGCAATCATGCGTAGAGCGGTGGATTTACCGCAGCCTGACGGACCAACAAACACCATGAATTCCTGGTCTTGCACATGCAGGGAAAGGTTTTCGATGACGGAAGCGTCGCCGTACGACTTCCCAACCTGGTCGAACCGCACGTCAGCCACAAATCCGCCCTTCGCATGCACGGGCGAGCGCCGGCGCGGGTTCGTCCGCTCCCCCGGAAACGAGGGTTGGATGAAAGACCAAGCGCGCCTCCCGGTCGACCGCAATTTTCGTTTCACTGCATTCGGACGAACCACCCGGGGCAGATCACGAATTGTTATTTTTGGTGAGGGTAGTAATATTAGTTCGTTGAAGCAATGGCCTGTGTCGCGGCGCCCCCGTCGTCCGGGCAACTGGCGCTGACCGGATTAGGCGCCTCGGCGCAGGGTAAAGAGGCCCCGATGATCATGTCGACGATCGAAGCGCGCGCGCCGTCCTTGCGTCAATCGGAGCGCCGGGTTGCCGAATTTGTGCTTGCGCGCCCAAATGTTGCAGCGCGGTCGTCTATTGCTGCAATTGCGCAAGGTGTGGGAGTCAGCGAGCCGACGGTCGTTCGGTTCTGCCGATCCGTCGGTTGCGCTGGCTTTCAGGACCTCAAGCAGAAGATTTCTCGCGATCTTGGACGCATGACCGCGATTGTGGATCGCGCGCTGCCAGCAGCAGAGATACGGGCTGCCCGGGGCGGGCATAGCATTGCGGCTAGTCTTTTCGGGCGGGTACACGCTGCGTTCATCGATCTCCAGCAGGCGCTTGATCAGGACGCCGTCGAGGCGGGGGCGGACGCAATCAGCGGCGCTGCTCGCATCATTCTTTTCGGTGGCGGCGCATTAGGCTTCGTAGCCGCCGACGCGGCGCACAAATTCGAACGGGCGGGCGTTCCGGCGATCGCGGCCAGCGATCCGGAATTGCAAGCGGAGTTCGCCGCGAATGCAATGAAAGATGCGGTATTGATTGCGCTGGCTGGCGATGAAGACGCCGCTGGGCTCGCGCATCGCCTTTCCATTGCGCGAAGCGCGGGCGCAACCGTTATCGTAATTGCTCCCGGAGCTAGCGCCATAATGCAGGCTGCAGATATTCGAATTGCTGTGGCCAATCCTGACGTGGCTTCGATCCGCACGCCAATGACCTCGCGTTTCCTCTTGCTGTTTGTCCTCGACTTGATGCTGACGTTTGCTGTTTCTGATCGCGCTTCTGCAGGATCTGACGGTAAGGCGAAAGCCTGAAGGGGGCGACGACAGGAATGGACGGATTATCTCCAGATCAAGGGCAGTTGCTTGCGGACCCCCGAGAAGTCGCGCAGATTGAAACGGGCTCTCACCGGGACCCATTTGCTTTTCTCGGGCCGCACTTGATCGGGCCATCCGGGCCTGTTGCGCTGCGGGTATTTCGTCCGAGTGCGGCGGGCGTTGAAGCGATCCTCGAAACGGGCGCGGTTATAAATCTTGCGCGCATCGGCGATGAGGGATTGTTTTGCGGCGTTATCGCTGATGCACTGCCGCATCCGCGCTATCGACTGCGCGTGTCGTCAGGCGACCAAGCCGCTACTGAAGAAGACGCCTACCGGTTTGGTCTCGTTCTTTCGCCAGAACAGGCGCAACTGCACAAGACCGGCAACTTTTGGCGGGCATATGACGTCATGGGCGCTCACCCGGTGCGATTGGATGGCGTTGACGGCGTCAGCTTCGCCGTTTGGGCTCCGAACGCTCACAGAGTATCCGTCGTCGGCGATTTCAATGACTGGGATGGGCGCATCAATGTCATGCGCTTCCGCCATGGCTGTGGGGTGTGGGAAATATTCCTGCCCGGACTATCTGCCGGAGTGGTCTATAAGTTTGAGATTGTCGGGCCGGATGGCGCGCTGCTGCCGCTCAAAGCCGATCCTTACGCCCGATGGGGAGAAACCCCGCCAAAGACGGCCTCGCGCGTCTCGTCCGCCGATAGTTTCGAATGGCGGGATGACGCATGGATGGCTGGCAGAGCCGCGAGGCAGGGCAGGGACGCAGCCATCTCGATCTATGAGGCTCACGCCGGGTCATGGCGGCGGTCGAACGGGCAACCACTGAGCTACGGCCAGTTAGCGGATACACTCATTCCATATGTCCGCGATCTTGGATTCACCCATATCCAGTTGATGCCCATCTGCGAGCATCCCTTTGACGGGTCGTGGGGTTATCAACCGATCGGTTTATTCTCTCCATCGGCGCGATTTGGCGAGCCGGATGACTTGCGGCGGTTTATTGATGCGGCGCACCGCCAGAATATCGGCGTTCTGGTCGACTGGGTGCCTGCGCACTTTCCAAAAGACGTCCATGGGCTCGCGCGCTTCGATGGCACAGCGCTATACGAGCACGCTGACCGTCGTCGCGGGGAGCATCCCGACTGGGGCACGCTGATCTACAATTTTGGGCGGTATGAGGTAGCCAATTTTCTAATTTCCAACGCGCTCTACTGGCTCGATAAATTCCATGTCGACGGACTGCGCGTCGATGCTGTTTCGTCGATGCTTTACCTCGATTATTCCCGTCCCTCGGGGGAATGGGAACCGAACGTATTCGGCGGCAATGTGAATCTTGAGGCGGTCGAGTTCTTGAAACGCCTCAATGAACTCGCCTACGGCGAATATGGCGGGGCGATGATGGTCGCTGAAGAATCTACCGCATGGCCGGGCGTGTCGAAACCGACATATCTCGGCGGACTTGGCTTCGGCTACAAATGGAACATGGGTTGGATGAACGATACGCTGAAATATTTCAGCCGTGATCCCGTTCATCGTTCCTGGCACCATGACGAGATAACCTTCGGCCTTCTTTATGCTTTCAATGAAAACTTCATCCTGCCGCTGAGTCATGACGAGGTCGTGCACGGCAAGGGCTCGCTTCTTGCCAGAATGCCTGGCGATGAATGGCGCAAATTCGCTGGCCTGCGCGCCCTCTACGGATTGATGTGGGCCCATCCCGGCAAAAAATTGATGTTCATGGGCTGTGAGTTTGCGCAGGCACATGAATGGTCTCACACAGGCGAACTCGCTTGGGACGCGTCGGCGCAACCGCTAAACGCGGGCGTTACGCAGCTCGTTCGCGATCTGAACGCACTCTACCGCGCTAGCCCGGGTCTGCATGAACAGGACTGCGTGTCGTCGGGGTTCGAGTGGGTGCAAGACGATGCGCGCGCTATGTCAGTGTTCGCCTTCTGTCGTAAGCCTGCGGTCGGCGACCGCCGGATCTGTTGCGTTGTAAACCTGACCCCGGAGCCGCGTCGGGATTACCGAATCGGCGTCGACGGGCCAGGCAGATATCGCATCGTGCTCAATACTGATGAGGCGCGTTACGGCGGCACCGGAGCCTTCGACGCCGCCGCTGTTGAGGCATCGGATTTTGCATGGAACGGACGCAGGTATTCGGTCGTCCTGACCCTTCCGCCGCTCGCGGCAATTTATCTTGAGCCGGAGTAAAGCCAGATGGCATTTGAAATTCTCGATGGCGATCGCGAAGCGCTAGGGCCTGTTGTCACGCGTGAGGGCGTAAACTTTGCAGTGTTTTCAGGCGAAGCCGAAGGCGTAGAGCTTTGCCTTTTCTCGCCTTGCGGGACCAAGGAAATCTCGCGTTCGGCGCTGCGGGCCGGGCCGGGCGGCATATGGTCAGGATTTGCGCCGGGACTGAAGGCCGGCGCTGTCTACGGATATCGCGCCCATGGTAAATACGCGCCGGAACAGGGATTGCGATATAACGGTGCGAAGGTGCTTCTTGATCCTTACGCGAGGGCGATTTCGGAGTCCTTTCAGTGGGGTTCGGAGCATTTCGCCTATTCAACCGAAAGCGGCGACGATCGGATCATCGACAAGCGCGATAACGCTGCAACGGCGCTAAAGGGCGTGGTTGTCGACGACCTGCCGCGGGCCAGTCGCGGCCCCCAGACACCTTGGGGCGAGACTCTGGTTTATGAAACGCATGTGCGCGGCTTCACGATGCGATTTCCCGGCCTGTCGGAGGCAGAACGCGGCGTCGTAGCGGGGCTGGCGAGACGCGAGGCGCTGGATTATCTGCGCGCGCTTGGCGTGACCGCAATCGAGTTGCTGCCGTTGCACGCCTATATCGACGACGATTTTCTGACCCGCAAAGGCCTGCGCAATTACTGGGGTTACAACACCGTCAACTTCTTTACCCCACACGGGCGATACGTCGGACCCGGCGGCGCAGCCGCGATGCGCAGCTTCGTCGAAGCAGCACATGACGCGGGGATCGAGGTAATCCTTGACGTTGTGTACAACCATACCTGCGAGGGCAATCATCTGGGCCCGACGCTTAGCTTCAAAGGTCTTGATAATCGGGCCTACTACCGACTTGTGGCCGACAGCCCGCGCTTCTTCGACGATGTGACAGCGTGCGGCGCCACGATGAACTTCGATCATCCAATCGTGCGTCGGCTCTGTATCGACTCGTTGCGCTATTGGACTGACCGCATTGGCATTGACGGCTATCGGTTTGATCTCGCCCCGGCGCACGGCCTCGTTGGTTCTTCGTTTCGAACGGATGCGCCATTCTTCCAGGAATTGCGCGCTGATCCGATACTGAAGCATGTAAAGTTGATCGCGGAACCCTGGCATGTCGGCCCGGGCGGGCATCTCGATGGGCGCTTCCCGCAAGAATGGGCCGAATGGAACGGTCGGGCCCGCCATGCAATACGCCGCTACTGGCGCGGCGATGCCGGATCTACTGGCGAATTTGCGAGCGCGCTACATGGATCGAGCGAGCTTTTTCAAACGAGCGGACGCGGCGCATGGGCGAGCATTACCCACGTCGCCTGCCATGACGGCTTCACGCTCGCAGACGCCGTTCGTTACGAGCAGAAGCACAACTGGGCGAACGGAGAGGAAAATCGCGACGGCATGGCCGACAACGCCTCCTGCAATTATGGCGTTGAGGGCGAGACGAAAGATCCGTTCGTCAACGAATTGCGCGCACGCCAGCAGCGTAACATGCTTGCGAGCGTGTATCTCTCATTGGGAACGCCGATGCTGCTGGGCGGCGACGAGTTCGGACGCACGCAGGGCGGCAACAATAACGGCTATGCTCAAGACAATGAAATCAGCTGGTTCGATTGGTCGCTGGCGGGTGGGGCGGGGGCCGGGCTGTTGGACTTTACGCGGCGTCTGGCGGTGATCCGCCGAGGCTTCGGCGTGTTCTCGCGTAGTGACTTTGCGATGGGACCGACCGAACGGGACCCAACGTACGACATTGAGTGGCTGGCTTTCTCCGGGGCGCCAATGACGGCGGAGTACTGGCGCAGGGGTGCAGGCGCCAATCCGTTCGCCATGCTGCTTGCGGATCGAGCCAGCGGGGACTCATGGGCGTTCGCTCCAAGATTGTTCGCGGTTTTCAATCCTGCTGTTGAGGCCCGCATGTTGACGGCGCCGGGAACGCCCAACGGCGGGCCGTGGCGCCAGCTTCTGTGCTCCGCCCAGCCTGAAGCGCCTGAAGGGGCCACCCTTTTGCGCGCTGGTCAGGAAATTGATGTAACCGCCCGCTCGCTGAAAATTTTTGAATGGCGGCCGTCAGCCAATTAGACGTCGAGATCAGGATCAATTGACATGAATGACACACGGCGCAGCGGCGTCCTCTTGCACATCAGCTCGCTTCCCGGGGCCCACGGCATAGGCGAGATCGGTCCGGAGGCGCATCGTTTTATCGATGTCCTTCGTGAGATGCGGCAGTCAGTCTGGCAGATCCTGCCGATCAACCCGACCGACCGCGGCGAAGCTCCATATACGGCGACTTCGAGTTTTGCAGGAGCCGAGCACCTGATCTGTCTTTCAGATCTTGTTGGCATGGGACTTCTTTCAAATCGCGATCTCTACCCGCTCGAAGCGTTGCCCCGTAACCGCGTGGCGTTCGGACAAATGTTCGCTGAGCGCGGCGCGGTGCTGCGTCGAGCCTGTCGCGCGTTTCTGAGTGCCGCTTCCGTCAGCGACCGGGCGGCATTCGACGCTTTCCGTCAGCGCCATGACGATGCATGGTTGCACGATTATGCGCTTTTTACCGCAATCTCCGATGCGCACCGCGGCGCGCAATGGATGGATTGGCCAGCAGACATCGCGAGGCGAACGCCTGCAGGGCTTGAGCGGGCGGCGTCGCTACATGCCGAACGGATGGAAGAAATTGCCGTAGCTCAGTTCCTGTTTGACAAGCAATGGACTGCGCTTCGGGCGCACGCGAAGCAGGCGGGCGTGGAAATTTTTGGCGATGTACCGATTTACGTCGCGCAGAACAGCGCTGATGTTTGGGCGGCTCCGCAGTTTTTCGAGCTCGATGAGCGGGGATTTGCCGCCAACGTTGCGGGCTGCCCGCCTGATGCTTTTGCTGTTGACGGTCAGCGCTGGGGCAATCCGCTTTATGACTGGCAGGCGCTCGAGCGCGACGGCTTTGCCTGGTGGATCGCGCGCGTTCGGCGCGCGCTCGACCTCGCAGACATTGTCCGCGTCGACCATTTCCGCGCGTTCGCCGGCTATTGGTCGATCCCTGCGTCGGAATCGACGGGCAAATCTGGCGCGTGGCGAACGGCTCCGGGCCCACAATTGTTCGCGGCTATGCGCGAGGCGCTCGGCGACACAGCGCTTGTGGCGGAAGATCTCGGTTTTATCACACCCGACGTATTGGAGCTCCGGGACTCCTTTGGGTTGCCGGGCATGAAGATTGTGCAATTTGAAATTGAGAACGGGGCATTTGCGCCCGGCAACGATCCGGAAGATTGGCCAACCTTGTCGGTTTCCTACCTCGGCACCCATGACAACGAGACGGCGCACGAGTGGCTGGCGCGCCAGTTGGCCGACGTGCTCGCAGACCCCTTGCAACTAGCGGAACGCAAACGGCGCTTCGAAGCGCTGATTGGACCCTTGTCTGAGGCGCATTGGGGATTGATCGCGCAAACATTCCGCGCGCGCTCATTTCTGGCGGTCGTTCAGCTACAGGATGTTTTAGGACTTGGCTCTGAGGCTCGCATGAACACGCCAAGCGTTCCCAACGGTAATTGGTCGTGGCGGTTTGAATGGACGGATCTGTCGAACGAGATCAAGGAACGGTTAATGCGGGCCAGCGAAGCTTCGGGCCGCGCTCACTGAGGTTGGGTCATGCGACGAAAGTATTGCCTGTGAATGTTGCTGGACGGCAACAGTTTGCGCCGGGCTCACATAGAAAATCTCTGGATTTTGATCGCGATTTGTAACTAAACTACCGAAGATAAGTGGCGTTTGGTTGGTAACGGTCATCGGTGGGTCGGACTGCTCGCGGTTCGGGATCAGCCGTTGGTTCCAGACGCTGAAAAATAAGAATGACGGCCTGCAAACAGGCGGTTCTGGAAGCGCAACACGAGGAGGGTCAGCGCCATGACGCGCGAGAAGTCGTTCAATTCAAATCAATTCAAGGATCGCCTTCTCAAGGGCGTGGCCTTGGCAGCATTTGCTGTGGCGTCTGCGCCAGCCCTATCATTCGCGCAGCAAACGCCTGCCGCTGAAGAAGAGTCCTCGGGCGATGTAGTGCTCGTGACCGGTTTCCGGCGCGCCATCGAAACGGCAGTCGCCGAAAAACGGAATGAGCAGTCGATCGTTGAGGCGATTTCAGCTGAAGACATCGGCAAGCTGCCTGACGTGTCGATCGCGGAATCACTTGGTCGCTTGCCGGGCCTCGCGACGCAGCGACTGAACGGCCGCTCCAACGTGCTGTCTATTCGCGGGTTGGGGCCTGATTTTTCGACGGCCCTGCTTAATGGCCGCGAGCAGGTGACAACCAGCGACAACCGCGGCGTTGAATTTGATCAGTACCCCGCAGAACTTCTGTCGTCGGCGGTTGTCTACAAGACGCCTTATGCGGGTCTCATTGGCCAGGGCTTGGCCGGCACGGTCGACCTGCGCACGATCCGTCCGCTTGACGCTTCCGAACGCATCGTTGCAATCAGTGGTCGGTATGAGTTCAACGAGGACGGATCGATCAATCCGGACTCTCCGGGCGCCGGCTATCGCGCAACGGGAACATACGTCGACCAGTTTGCTGACGATACATTCGGTCTCGCGATCGGCCTTGCATTTCAGTCCACGCCTACTCAGCAGGAAGCTTTTGGTGCTTGGGGTTACGCCGGGGCCGGAACGGACGCAGATCCGCTGGTGCTCGGCGGCAGCAACGGCCGCAACGCCCAATCGAACGACCTTGATCGCGTCGGCGGCTTCGTAACGCTGCAATATCAGCCGACAGACGAGTTCTCTTCGACTGTCGACATTTTCTACACTGATTTCAACGAAGATCAGATTAGCCGCGGCGTTGAATTCCCGCTCGGTTTCGGCGGCGGCTTCGGCGTTAGCAATGTCGTCAATAATCAGGTCGACGGCTTCGCCACCGACGTGACGTTCAATAACGTGCGCGGGGTCATCCGCAACGACCTCAACCAACGCCGCGCAGAGCTCTTTTCATCCGGCTGGAATGGCAAGTTTGACGGCGACAACGGCTGGGGTGTCGAACTGGACATCAGCTACTCGAGAGCGACGCGTCGCGACGATCTGATTGAATCCTATGCCGGCACCGGCTTCGGTCCGACCGGCGGAGCGGCCGACACGCTTACCGTGCTGCAGCAGCCGGGGCGTAATCCGCAGATCCTCGGTACTCTTGATTATTCGGCGACCTCTGGCCCGAACCAGATTTTCCTGACCGACCCGCTCGGTTGGGGTGGCGGTGGCCCCGTCGTTCAGGCTGGTTTCATCAACCAGCCGCGCACGGTTGACCAACTTTGGCATCTGAAGGCGGCTGTCGATCGCGATGTCGAATTCGGCGCAATATCCAATGTCGAAGTTGGTTTCGACTGGGGCATGCGCGAGAAGTCCTTCGTGAATATCAGGAACTTCCTGACGCTCGGAGGCGGAACGCTCAACGACCCGGGCGTAGTCTTCTCGCTGCCGATCCCTGCGCAAGCGATCATCGATGAGCCGGTGGTGAGCTTCCTCGGGTTTGGCCCACAAGTCACATTGGACACCCGCTTCCTCGTCGATAACGTCTATGTTCCATTCTCGACGCAGTTCTCCGAGGCGGCGACGCCGCAGTCATGGTTTGTGGCTGAAGACGTGATAACCGGCTGGGTCAAGTTCGGCATCGATAGTCAACTCGGGTCAGTTCCGGTCACGGGTAACGCGGGCGTGCAGCTCGTTCATACTGATCAGCGATCAGATGGGTCGTCTGCCCAACAAAACTCGGCCGGCGAAGTTGAAATCGTTCCGGTGAGTGACGGCATTTCCTACACGCGCTTCTTGCCAACGTTGAACCTGATCTTTGATGTCTCGGATTCATTCAAGATCCGGTTTGGCGCTTCTCGTACGCTGGCCCGGGCGCGGCTCGATCAGTTGAGCGCTAGCGAAAGCCTGAGCGTGAATATTACGGCCTTGACAAACACTGACCCGCTTGGTTCAGGCGGTACTGCTCTCGGTCGTTCAAGCGGCAACCCAAGATTGCTTCCATATATATCTAATCAGGTTGATATTTCTTTTGAGAAGTATTTCGGTAATGCCGGATACATCTCAATCGCAGCATTTTACAAGGATCTCGAAGACTTTGTTAATACAGGCGACGCTTTTGTCGAGGACTTTGCAACCGAGGCCAATTTCCTCCTGTCGCCCGCTCAATTGGCGCAGTTGGGTACGACCCTTGGCCTTAACCGGACAAACAGCAATAACGGTAGCGGCCGCATCAGGGGCATTGAAGCATCACTTTCAGTGCCGTTGGATCTTGTGGCCGAGCCCCTTGAAGGGTTCGGCTTCCTGACCAGTGCATCGTTCACCGACAGCAGCGTTGCGACATTCCTTGAGAATGATCCGACTAGCACCACCGACACAACAGTTCCTGGTCTGTCGAAGTGGGTCGTCAACTCCACGGTTTATTATGAACGCGGTGGTTTTGAGGCGCGGGTCAGCCACCGGTTCCGCACGAGATTTCTCGGGGAACTTGCCGCTATTTCGGCAACGCGCACCTTCATCACGGCGCAGGGCGAGTCGATCATCGATGCGCAGCTGGGTTACGCCTTCTCTGGCGCACTGGATGGTCTTCGCGTGACGGTTCAGGGATTGAATTTGACCGATGAACCCTTCCAGACCTTCCAAGGAGGCGATGATCGTCAGATAATCAATAACCAATCTTTCGGCCGCACCTACCTCGTAGGCGCGTCCTACCGCTTCTAGCCTACTCCTCCCTGAAGTTGCGTCCTTGGCCGCCGGCGTTATGCGCCGGCGGTTTTTTGCGTCATAACGTCAGCTATGCACATCGGCGATAGTGTTGCGTGATATGACTTGTGCACGCCATTGTTTACTTCGTGCGCTGATCGGAGCCGTGAATGACTGACAGGCGGATTAAATCCGTGGCGATCGTGGGCGGCGGAACCGCTGGATGGATGGCTGCCGCCGTGCTGGCGCGCGCGTTCGGACCAGGGTTGAAAATCACCCTGATTGAGTCGGATGAAATCGGCATTGTTGGGGTCGGCGAGGCAACGATCCCGCAAATCCACCACATCAACAATTTTCTCGGGCTGGATGAAAACGAATTCATTCGCGAGACGCAAGGCTCGTTCAAGCTGGGAATTCAGTTCAACAACTGGGGTCAGGTCGGCGAGAGCTACCTTCATGCCTTCGGCGACATCGGGATGCCCGTGGGGTTACTGCCGTTCCATCATTACTGGTTGCGCGCCCTCGCGGCTGGCGCATCGGCGAATCTATGGGATTACTCCCTCAATGCTCAGGCCGCGGTGCGGAACCGATTTGACCGTCTTAATCAACTCGGCTCCTCACGCCTCGGCGGCATCAAGTATGCGTTTCACTTCGACGCTTCGCTCTACGGACGCTATTTGCGACGTCATGCCGAAGCGAATGGAGTTCTTCGCGTCGAGGGTCGCATCGTCGAGGTCGGTCAAAACCCCGAGACGGGTTTCATCACCGGGCTGACGATGGAAGGAGGGCGTATTGAGGTCGCGGATTTCTTTATCGACTGTTCGGGATTCAGGGGTCTCTTGATTGAGGGAGCATTGAAGGCGGGTTATGAAGACTGGACTCGTTTTCTCCCCTGCGACCGGGCTGTTGCCGCGCCATGCGCCCATGGCGCGCAGTTCCGTCCGTACACGCAGGCAACTGCCCAGTCGGCCGGTTGGCAGTGGCGTATTCCGCTACAGCACCGGGTTGGAAACGGTCACGTTTATTCAAGCGCGTTCATCAATGACGAGGATGCAACGCGAATGCTTGTTGAAAATCTGGAAGGGGAATTGCTGGCGGACCCCCGCTATATCAAGTTCACGACGGGGAGGCGGCGCGCGATGTGGATTAAGAATTGCGTTGCGCTGGGGCTTGCGAGCGGGTTCATGGAGCCGCTGGAATCAACGTCCATCCATCTCGTTCAATCTGGTATAAACCGGCTGATTTCCATGTTTCCGGATATCGACTGCGATCCAAATCTGTCTTCTGAATTCAATCGGCAATCGCAATTTGAATTCGAACGCATTCGGGATTTCCTCATCCTCCACTACCATGCAAACCAGCGGGGCGACTCTGAATTCTGGCGGATGTGTCAATCCATGGCCATCCCGGACTCGCTTCGCGCCAAGATCGATATATTCCGGCGAACGGGCCGGGTTTATCGCGAGGGGGAGGAACTGTTCACGGAGACTGGATGGATTCAAGTCCTGCTAGGTCAGCGAGTTAAACCCGAAAGTTACCATCCGCTTGCTGATGGGTTATCGTCGGCGCAGCTGGGGCAGCTGTTTAGTAACCTGCGCACCCTGATCAATCAGAATGTTTCAAAAATGCCAACGCATCGCGATTTCGTCGCCGTAACATGCGCAGCGCCGGCGATAGGCTGATCACTGAGCAGACTTCTCGGATTGATGCATGAAGAAGTTCATAGTCAGCCTTCCGGTGCGCGGATCGTCGGTCAATTTTTCTGGATGGGGAATCGCGCTGCAGTGTAAACTTACGCCGCGATACACCAGCATGCGATTAAAGACGGCGTCGAATTCAGCGATCCGTTCGAAATAAGGCTCCCCGTTTCCAATGTAAGCGGCGTGCGGCAGACCGCCCTTCCTCACGTCTTGCTCAAGAGCTTGCCTGTAGGTTTCAAACCGTTCCGTCGTCACCGTTTCGAAGCCGGTTGTACGATGGCGGAAGAAAGCGGTGCCGTTAAATGCTGGCGGGCACAGATAAAGAATCGCTGCGACCCGACTATGCTCGATGCCGTCAAAATGCGGCAAGCGCTGGATGGGCGCGAGGTGTTCCGGCGCATGGGAGACGATTGAGTAAAAACAATCGAGCGCCCAGGCGTGGGCATTGAGTTCAAATTCAGCGGAGATAAGCGGGCGCAACGCCTCAAGCGCCGAAGCATGGAATGCCGCGCTGGCGCGCGCGCGCAGTCCGGGAAAATGCGGACCTATGCTTTGATATCGTTGCGCGGCCGCATCGTCGACAAGCGCCAGAGGATCACGCAATGCGTTATCGATAACGATGACCGTCTCGTTCTCGCGCCCGATTTTTTCCGCTTTGAACGTCGCCGCCCGGTTGAACTCGAAGTTCATACAAATTCGACCGGCGCGGTTTCAATGGAACGATGAAGCGCGCTGCGATGCGGTTTGAAGTTCAGCGCACACCGACGAATAAAGGTGTCGATCACGTCCATATCGAACCGATTATCATCGGCGGTTGGGTGCCTTAATCGCTGCGCATCCGGGAAGCGCCCATACCCCGCGAGCAGGCACTGCCAAGATATCGCCGTATAGTAGGTTCCGATCTGTTGCCTCCCAATTTCCTCACGCATATCGCGGCCGCTGAACCAGGCCGAAAGCACGCCGCGCAGGGAATCTGAAAGGGTCTCGTTCGAGGCGTTGTCTCGCCAGTAGGGCGTATCGTTGCGAAGGTTCATTTTGTAGTGGCAGACGACGTAATCACGAATTCCTTCAAAGCGTTCGCTAATTCGGCGATTAAAGGCCTCCATGCCCGCATTCGTGAAGCCGTTGTGTTCGTAGGACGCGATGAAATTTTCGATGGTTGATTGAACGAGGTGCAGAGCCGTCGCCTCCAGCGGTTCGATGAAACCTTGTGAGAGGCCAACCGCAAGGCAGTTTGATGTCCAGTGTTTTTCAACCTGGCCGACCTTCATGCGTAAGTGTCGTGCAGGCGCGCTGTCAGCGATGCCGCCGAGGTGGCTGCGTAATTCTGCTTCGGCGTCTTCCGGAGAACAATAAGTTGAGGCGTAGACATAACCATTGCCAACACGATTGGTGAGCGGAATGCGCCAAGCCCATCCGTTGTTGAGCGCTGTCGCAACGGTTTGGCAGTCAGGTCCGTCATCCTTGTCAGGCGTGGGGATGGTGACTGCTGCATCATTGAACAAGTTGGATTTGAAGCTCTTGAACTTCAACCCCAATGTCTTCTGCGCAAGGAGGCTGCGAAAGCCGGTGCTGTCGATGAAGAAATCACCGTCGATGCGTCCACCGCCGTCGAGGTCGAGGTGCGTAATGGCGCCGGTTTCGCTAACTCCTACGTGGACAACGCTTCCGCGAATATGAGCAACGCCGAAGCGCCTCGCATGATCTGAAAGATATTGCCCGACGAGATGCGCATCGAAGTGATAACCGTAACTTGCTTCGAATGGAAAATTGGCGGGGCTCAATGGGGCAAGGCGTTCGGCCGCGAGGCGCGTCGGTAGGAAGAAGCGGTCAGGATGGGCGACGACGTCGACGCCTTTTCTCCGCAACGACCCGTTGTGAAAAAACGCGGGGGTTGTGTGTCCGTCGATTTGAGTTGGGAAGGGATGAAAGTAACTCCCGACGCCGCTTTGAGGTGCCCATCCGCGGAACAGAATCCCGACCTTGTAAGTGGCGTTGCACCGGGGCATCCACTCGGACTCCGCCGCGCCAATGGACTCGAAAAACGCCTTGAGTTGCGGCGTTGATCCTTCGCCGACGCCAATGATGCCGATATCGGGCGATTCCACGAGGGTAACAGTCGCGCGACCGTCGCCCCAATGCTTCGCCAAAAGATTGGCGGCCATCCACCCTGCAGTGCCGCCGCCGACGATCACGATGCGGAGAGGCTGCGTGCGATCCATCCATATTTCCGTTCTGCAAACTAGCGCGGACAGTGTCGTTCAAAGGTTTCAAGACTTCAAGGATGAGTAAGTTCGGAATGTCTATCCCCGGACGTTGGCTTCGCGCTGAATATCCCGCTTTTCCCTGCGGCAAAACGCACTATTTCGGCTTGAAATGGCGGTGCAGCGGATGGATAAACAACAAGGGCGGTGCAAAGAAAAAAGGCTGGGATGAACAGTTTTTTCAATGGCCACAAATCGGATCGTTTATTTCTTGATGAAGGGGAGCAGGGACGCGCCATGCACGCTGCTTCATCCGGAGGTCAACGGTTACTCAAAGCAGTACGGTCCATCGCTTTGCTTTTGTTCGCTGGGCTATTTGGCGTGAGCCTTGTCGCACCACCAAGTGGAAATGCGCTCGCTCAACCCGTTCAGTCCGTCGACGTTACATCTCCTGATGGCGGTATCTCGGTAAATTTGTCGGTGGAAGGGGGGCGGGCATTCTATGCCGTTACATATAATGGTGAGCCTGTTGTTTCTCGCTCACGACTTGGGCTGCTGTTCAAAGACAGTCATGCGTTTGACGGCGATCTGACGATTGCCGCGTCCGAGACGTCTTCGAAGGACGAGACGTGGGAGCAGCCGTGGGGCGAGCGACGCCTCGTACGCGATCACCATAACGAATTGGCGGTCACGCTTGCATCGACTGCCGGTCCTGCCCGACGTTTGATCGTGCGCTTCCGCGTTTTTGATGACGGCGTCGGCTTCCGCTACGAAGTTCCCGCGCAGAAAGCGTTTCGCAAGGTCGCAATCATCAATGAACTGACGGAATTTACCCTGCAACCGAATTCGACCGCATGGTGGATTCCCGGCCGTGAATGGAACCGATACGAATATTTGTACAACACGACTGAACTCTCGGCGATGGGTCGGGCCCACACGCCAATGACCGTACGGACGCCAAACGGCGTCCATCTCTCCATTCATGAAGCCGCGCTCGTCGACTATGCAGCGTTTGTCCTGCAACAGAAGCGACCGGGCGTTCTTCATGCCGACCTCACGCCCTTGTCGGATGGCGTGCGCGTTAAAACCGAGGCGCCGTTCACTTCCTCGTGGAGAACCATTCAGATCTCGGCGGATGCCGTCGGTTTGTTGAATTCAGACCTGATCCTGAACCTGAACGAGCCAAATAAGCTCGGTGATGTATCGTGGGTCAAACCTGGAAAATATATCGGCATCTGGTGGGCAATGCATATTCGCGAGCGCACATGGGGATCGGGGCCGGAACATGGTGCGACAACAAGCGAGACAAAGCGCTATATGGATTTCGCCGCGGCGAATGGCTTTGACGGCGTTCTCGTGGAGGGGTGGAATATCGGTTGGGACGGCGACTGGTTCAACAATGGGGAGATTTTCCGCTTCGCTGAAGCCTATCCTGATTTTGATATTGAGGAAGTCTCGCGATACGGCTTGGCGAAGAATGTACGTCTGATCGGCCATCACGAAACATCGGGGCACGTTTCGAATTATGAGAGCCAGCTTTCGGCCGCGTTCGATCTCTATGAACGATTGGGCGTCACGCAGGTCAAGACAGGCTACGTTGCTGACGGCGGCGGGCTGCGTTGGATCGATGACAAAGGCGTCACGCATTACGAATGGCATGACAGTCAGTTCAGCGCCCGTCACCATCTCAAAGTACTGACCGAAGCGGCCAAGCGCAAAATAAGCATCAATGCCCACGAGCCCATCAAGGACACGGGGTTGCGCCGTACCTATCCCAATTGGATTGCGCGGGAGGGTGCGCGAGGGCAAGAGTTCAACGCGTGGGGCACGCCGCCGAACACCCCCGAACACACTGCGATCCTTCCATTCACGCGGATGCTTTCGGGCCCGATGGATTATACGCCGGGCGTTCTTGACCTGTTGTTTGCCGGTCCTGAATCGCCAAACCGGATTCCGTCGACAATCGCCAAAGAACTTTCTCTTTACGTGGTGCTGTATAGTCCTATCCAGATGGCTGCCGACCTGCCGGAAAATTACAGCAAGTATGAAGAGGCGTTCCAGTTCATTAAGGACGTCCCGACCGATTGGGAGGAAAGTCGTGCGCTCGTTGGCGAGGTTGGCGACTACGTCGCCTTTGCTCGCAAAAAACGGGGCGGCGAGGATTGGTTCATCGGCGCACTGACCGATGAGCGCGCGCGGAACATTGATCTCCCGCTGGGCTTTCTAGATTCCGGGCGAAAATACATCGCAACGATCTATGCCGACGGCCCCGACGCCCATTGGGAATCAAATCCGTTCGACCTCCGTGTTTACCATCGAGAAGTGACTTCTACCGATCGTCTTGACTTGGTTTTGGCCGCCAGCGGCGGCGCGGCTATCCGCCTTCGTCCGGCGGCTCCCTGACGTGAGAGGCTTATGGCGCCCGCACAGCCCGAATTTCGTTACGCGTGCCGCTCCCTTTGAAATCCAGAATGCCCCACTTCGAAATGCCTTGAAGGTCTTCCTTTGAAAAATTCGTCAACAGCCAGTACCGCCGCGCCGCAGTTTTTGCCCGTTTCGACGTTTGACCTCGTCGTCTTTGGGGCCGCGGGTGATCTTTCGCTGCGCAAGCTTATTCCGTCGTTGTTCCACCGTTGGCGCGATGGCCAGATACCCCCGGCATCGAGAATTATTGGCGTTTCGCGCACGGAACTCGACGACGATGGTTTCAGGGCGCTCGCGTATTCGAGCTTCCAGAAATTTCACCCACGCGAATCTATCGACGCCGATGAGTGGCGGCGTTTCAGTTCGCTCTTGTTTTACGCTGAACTCGACGCTTCGAATCCGGACGCCGAGTGGCCGACGCTCGGGGCCAAGTTGAATGACAGCCCAGACGCCCAGCGGGTGTTTTATCTTGCCCTACCGCCTGATCTTTATGGCGGCGTCGCAAAAAACATTGCGGCAGCAGGGCTCGCAATAAAAGGCTCCCGTATCGTGCTCGAGAAGCCGATCGGGAAGGATCTCGCCAGCGCTCAGAGCGTCAACAATGCAGTCGGACTTGCGTTTCCTGAGGCCTCAATCTTTCGTATCGACCATTATCTGGGGAAGGAGACCGTCCAGAATCTTATAGTCCTGCGCTTCATGAACTCGCTTTTCGAGCCGGTGTGGAACGCAAATGCGATTGATCACGTTCAAATAAGCGTTTCAGAATCGATCGGGGCAGGCGGGCGCGCCGCCTACTACGACACCGCGGGTGCGTTACGCGACATGGTCCAGAACCACCTGCTCCAGCTTCTTTGCCTCGTTGCGATGGAGCCGCCGCTTGATCTTGATGCCGACACGGTGAGGGACGAAAAGATAAAAGTGTTGCGCGCTCTGCGGCCTGTAGACGCTCATGACGTACGGCAAATCACCGTTCGCGGACAATACGCCGCTGGGGCATCTGAAGGCATCGCGGTGCCGGGTTATCTCGAAGAATTGGGCGAGGCATCGGATACAGAAACTTTTGTTGCAATCAAAGCAAACATCGACAACTGGCGCTGGAAAGGTGTTCCATTCTACTTGAGGACAGGAAAGCGCATGCGGGCGCGGCGCTCCGAGATCGTCATTCAGTTTAAGGAAGTCGCCCATCGCCTCATTGATGGACGCGGCGACGGCCTTCAACCGACCCGCCTCGTGATCCGGCTACAGCCTGATGAGGGCGTTCGCTTGCTGCTGGTTACCAAGGATCCGGGACCGGGCGGCATGCGGTTGCGCTATGTGCCTCTCAACCTCAGTTATGCAGAAGCCTTCTCTGCTCGCTATCCCGACGCCTACGAACGTCTTCTCATGGCGGTCGTCCGAGGCGATCTCGGTCTTTTCATGCGACGTGATGAAGTAGAGGCTGCATGGCGTTGGGTCGACGGGGTGATCGCCGGATGGGCCGCCGACGGCACGCCGACCCATCCGTATGCGGCGGGCACGGATGGACCGGCTCAAGCCGCCGTGCTGCTCGATCGCGATGGGCGAATGTGGTTCGATGGTCCATAACGATAACCTGATCATTTTCCCAACACGTGAGGCGATGGCCGAGCGCGTCAGCGACGTATTGGCGGCAGCGCTCGGTAGAGCCTGCGCCGAGAAAACCAAAGCGACGCTTGCGGTATCCGGCGGATCGACGCCAGCGCCTTTATACAACGCGCTT
Source organism: Parvularculaceae bacterium (assembly GCA_041747095.1). Lineage (GTDB taxonomy): Bacteria > Pseudomonadota > Alphaproteobacteria > Caulobacterales > Parvularculaceae > Amphiplicatus. Next base: position 6,484 of record JBGTFV010000143.1, on the reverse strand, counting down.
TCCAAGCGTCCGCTTGACTGGGCGCGTGTACGCGTGACGCTGGTGGATGAGCGTTGGACGCCGCCCGGATCGCCGGGGTCTAACGAGACATTCGTGCGAACTTCCCTTTTGCGTAATCGCGCGTTAGCCGCAACATTTGAGGGGATGTGGTTCGAGGGACATGATCCGCCAGCAGCGGTAGCGCGTTCGGAAAAGAGACTGATGACAACGACGCCGCTTACGGTGGTTGTGCTCGGCCTTGGCGTCGACGGCCACACGGCATCGTGGTTTCCGCATGCGGATGGACTGAAAAATGCCCTCGGCGATGTCAGCAACGTTGCGGAAATCGATGCAAGCCCGAGCTCGGTCGTCGGCGATTTTACCAGGCGTTTGACCTTGACTCTTGGGGCGGTTCGGCGAGCGGATTTGGTGTGCCTTTATATGACCGGCGAGGATAAACGCGCTGCGTACGCCCGCGCCGTTGCAGGTGGCTCGGTCGAGGACATGCCGGTGAGGGCGATTATAAAAGCGAGACCCGATATGTGGGTATGCTGGTCTGCGTAGCGAGGACTGTAATGGCCAAACTGAATGCAACGCTTGAACGGGTAACTGAGCGAATTCGCGAACGCAGCCGTGGGAGTCGCGCTGCTTATTTGCGCCTTATGCGGCAGCACGCAAGTGAAGGACCGCAAAGGTCGGCAGTATCTTGCGGGAACCTTGCCCATGCGGCCGCCGCTTGTCCGGCAGCGGACAAATCGTTGATTGCGCGCGGCAAGGGGCCGAACATTGCGATCGTGACGGCGTATAATGATATGCTTTCAGCCCATCATCCGCTGGGCGAATATCCGGATATCATCAAGGAAACATTGCGTGAGATCGGCGCGACTGCACAGGTTGCAGGCGGCGTGCCCGCCATGTGCGATGGCGTGACCCAAGGTCAGCCGGGGATGGACCTGTCGCTTTTCTCGCGCGACGTGATCGCGCTAGCGACGGCGGTCTCGCTCTCTCACAATGTGTTCGACGGCGCGATGATGCTTGGCGTTTGCGACAAGATCGTTCCGGGACTGCTGATTGGCGCCCTTCGCTTCGGTTATCTGCCCGTTATTTTTCTTCCCGGCGGGCCGATGGAGAGCGGTATTCCGAACGAGGAGAAAGCCCGCGTCCGGCAGCTTTTCGCTGAAGGAAAGGTCGGTCGCGATGCGCTTCTGGAAGCAGAGAGCGCCAGTTACCATTCGCCCGGAACATGCACGTTTTACGGCACGGCAAATTCCAACCAGATGCTCATGGAGATCATGGGGCTGCATCTGCCCGGGTCGGCGTTCGTCAATCCGGGTACGCCGTTGCGTAAAGCGATCGTGGCTGAAAGCGCCCGATGTGTCGCTCGGTCAACGGCGCTCGATACGAATTATCGTCCATTATGCGATATTGTGGATGAGCGTTCTGTGGCGAATGGAATTGTCGGCCTTCATGCGACGGGCGGGTCAACCAATCACGCCATCCATCTCGTGGCGATAGCGCGAGCCGCCGGCATCATTATCAATTGGGATGATCTCTCCGACCTTTCGGCCACAACTCCCTTACTGGCGCGGATTTATCCCAATGGCTACGCCGATGTGAATCAATTTCACGCTGCGGGCGGACTTGCATTTATAATACGTGAGTTGATCGACGCTGGGCTCGTACATGAAGACATCTCGACTATCGCTGGCCGGGGTCTCGCCGCTTATGCGCGCGAACCCTATCTGAAGGACGGATCGTTGGCATGGCGCGCACCGCCTGCCTCTTCCGGTAACCCGGATATCGTCCGAACTGTCGCAGAACCAGCCGCCGCCACGGGCGGGCTGTCGCTCTTGAAGGGCAATCTTGGCCGCGCGGTGATCAAAGTATCAGCCGTCAAACCAGAGCGAAGAATTGTCGAAGCGCCGGCGGTTGTTTTTCACTCTCAGCAGGCGTTCCTTGAAGCGTTCAAAGCCGGGCAGCTCGAGAGAGATTTCGTCGCCGTGCTGCGTTTTCAGGGCCCTCGGGCAAACGGGATGCCGGAATTGCACAAGCTCACGCCGCCGCTTGGGGTCCTTCAGGACAAGGGCTTCCGGGTCGCGCTCGTAACGGATGGCAGGATGTCTGGCGCCAGCGGAAAAATTCCGGCGGCGATTCACCTGACGCCTGAAGCGGGAGATGGCGGCCCGATCGCAAAGCTCGTCGACGGCGACATTATCAGGCTCAATGCTGACAGCGGAGAGCTAGACGTACTGATTGATGAACGCGAGTTGCGGGAAAGATTGCCCGTCGTTTCGACAGCCGACTCGGATCGTTGGGGTGTTGGCCGGGAGTTGTTCGCCGGAATGCGCGCGCTCGTTAACAGCGCTGAGTCTGGCGCCATGACGTTCGATCTCGCGGAACGCGTTGTCGCTACGGAAATAGCTCAATGACGGGCGACGAAATCCTCGTCGCGGACATTGGTGGCACGAACGCAAGGTTCGGCATAGCGCGGTCTACCAACAGCGGGCGCGAAATAGAGGCTATACGGAATTTCAAGGCAGAGAAGTTCGCCAGCATTGGCGAGGCAGCTGAGGCCTATATGGCGGAGACTGGCGCCATCGTGACGGAAGCGTGCTTTGCCGTAGCCGGACCGACGGGCGCCGGAGACATAATTTTCACAAATTCGCCATGGCAGTTTAATGCAGGGGAGCTGAAGAGTTCACTGGGGCTTGATCGGCTGAAAGTTGTCAACGACTTCTACGCGCTTGCAGCGGGCGTTTCGCAACTCAAGGAGACAGCGTTCCATCTGGTTAAGACTGGCGCCGGCTCGCCCAGCGCGCCTCGCCTCGTCATTGGTCCCGGGACTGGTTTCGGGCAAGCACTGATTTTACCGTTAGAAGGAGCGCCGCACGTTATTGCCACTGAAGGCGGCCATGTCGCCTTCGCACCCGCGACGCCGCTGGAAGTTGAAATTCTGAAGCGGTTGGCAGCGATCCATCACCGCGTATCAGTTGAAAGGCTATTATCAGGGCCGGGACTGCGGAACATATATATCGCATTGTGCGATATTGCGGGCCAAAGCCCTTCACTGTCCTCACCAGAAGAAATTACCGTCGCTGCTGTGGCTTCCGCCGACGAACGGGCGATCCAGACGGTCGATGTGTTTTGTAACGTTCTCGGATCAGTCGCAGGAGATGCGGTTCTGGCTTCCGGCGCGCAGGGCGGCGTGTTTCTTGGCGGCGGTATCCTCATGCGTATAAAGGATATCTTTTTGAACAGCGGCTTCATTACGCGGTTTCTTGATAAGGGACGTATGGAGAGTTTCATTGAAGTAGCGCCGATACGCATGATCACGGTGGATAATGTGGCGTTGCTTGGCGCCGCGTCTGTAAGCGGGAACCGCTAGCGCGATGGCGATCCATAGAACTTCGATTGATGAAATACTGTCTAAGGCGCGGGTCATGCCTGTGCTCGATGTTCCCGAGAATGCCGACGCTGTTGGTCTGGCCCGCGCTCTGGTATCGGGCGGATTGTCGGTTATCGAAATGACCATGCGATCACGAGCAGCGCCTGCGCAACTTGCCGCCATCAAGAAAGCAGAGCCGGCTTTGATTGTCGGTATGGGTACTGTGCTCCACGAGGAAGGTCTGAATGTCGCTACCGATAGCGGCGCGGATTTCATCGTGACGCCGGGGTGTACGGACAGGTTGATCGAAGCTCTGCTAGCTTGTGGCGTAGCCGCTCTGCCGGGCGTGGCGACCGTGAGCGAGGCAATGCGCGTTGAACAGGCAGGATTCCACACGTTAAAATTCTTTCCGGCTGAATCTGCCGGCGGGCGGGCATACTTGAAGTCGATGCACGGGCCATTGCCCACGCTGAAGTTCTGTCCAACGGGCGGAATTGCTGAGACGGACGTCGCGGCTTATTTGTCGCTAGACAACGTCGTCTGCGTTGGCGGATCGTGGATTGCGCCTAAAGCCATGATTTCTGACGCCAAGTGGGCGACTATTGCGGCCAACGCAGCGCGCGCTGCGGCTTTCGCCTGACGGCGGCGCTACCCGACCGTCCATAACGCGCTGACTTAATGGAACATTTTCGCCTTTTAGCGCAGTGGTTGTCGGCCTAGTTTTTGGCGGCGCTTGCACTCAACGCGCTGTCTCGTTTAGGTAGCGCGTATCGAATGCGGTAGAGGCTCGCGGCCTTGCCGCGGGGCTTGGAGGCGATGCTCATGTTACGCATTCTTTTGATTATCGCCGTGGCCCTGGCGGTCGTTATTGGCCTGCAGCGACTGACGAGTTATCGTCAGGGCGCGGTTGGTCCGGCTGCTCCGGCGGTCGCTGAGACAACCGCAGAGGATCAGGTTCCTGCCGGCGAGGTCCCACCGACGTCAGAAAGCATGGATGTTCCGGCGACTGATGTCATGGACGCAACTCTCGCGACGGGTGACGAGGTCAATTTGGAAGGTTTGCCGGCCGGCCTACCTGAGCAAACGCCTGGCGCTTCGGCGGAACCAGAAATTGAAGCCGGGCTGTCTGACCCGGCCCTTTCAGATACGCCGGCGTCAAGTGACGGTCCCGCCGAGCCTGAGAGCGAGGGGCCGGCAGACCCCGAGGCGGCAACGAATACTGACTCTGCCCAACCACAATAGCGAAGAGGACGTGTAAGTCGTCGTTGAGGCTATCAGATGCGGCAGACCTAGGTTTGAAGGGAAGTGATTTGTCCAAACATCCGATCGATGCGGGCCACCTCAACCAATACATCTGCGGCGACCAGGCGTTGCTGTACGAAATCCTGACTATATTTATCGAGCAGGCCCACGGGTGGGCAGGGCGTTTTGACCCAACCATGACCGATGCGGCTTGGCATGATGCGGCGCATGCCCTGAAGGGAGCCTCGCGCGGCGTCGGCGCTTGGGCGCTTGGCGATCTCGCAGAGGCGGCTGAACGCCTCGTAGGCAGCAATGACGATTCCATCGCTGCAAGGCAGGCTTCCGTCACCGCCATCCGTGAGGAGACGCATCGCACGCTGGCGTATGCGGAGCGAATGCGGGCGGGTATGGCTGACGACATCATCTGACGCGCTTGCGAACGTTAGCGTCGCAACTCGGCCATCGCGCGGTCTAGCCCATCGAGCGTCAGTGGAAACATACGGTTGCTGAAAATGTCATTGATCATACTGATCGACGGCGTATGCCGCCAATGTTCCTCCGGCACAGGATTGAGCCAGACGGCGCTTTGATAAACGCCGAGCGCGCGATCAAGCCAGACGCCGCCCGGCTCCTCATTAAAGTATTCAGCCGATCCACCAGGCACAGAAATTTCATAGGGGCTCATAGCGGCATCTCCGACGAAGATCACCTTGTAGTCGTGAGGATAGGTGTGCAGCACCTGCCACGTCGGCGTCTTTTCACCCCAACGTCGGCGGTTGTCGCGCCATACATAGTCGTAGAGGCAATTATGAAAGTAGAAGTATTCTAGATGCTTGAACTCCGTCCGCGCGGCGGAAAAAAGCTCCTCGCAAGTTTTCACGAATGGGTCCATTGATCCACCCACATCGAAAAAGATCAGCACCTTGATCATGTTGCGACGTTCGGGGCGCAGTTTTACGTCGAGATAGCCGGCGCGCGCGGTCGCGTCGATCGTGCCGTCGAGGTCTAACTCCTCAGCTGCGCCCCTACGTGCAAAGCGCCGCAGGCGGCGCAGGGCCATCTTGATGTTGCGCGTGCCAAGCTGGACGTCGCCGTCAAGGTTCTGAAATTCGCGCTTCTCCCATACCTTTACAGCGCGGCGCTGACGCTGTCCCTCAGAGCCGATACGAATGCCCTCGGGATTATAGCCGCCAGAGCCAAATGGCGACGTGCCGCCCGTGCCAATCCACTTCGAGCCGCCTTCATGGCGTTTCTTTTGCTCCTCCAGCCGCTGTTTTAGAGTCTCCATCAGCTTGTCCCAACCACCGAGAGACTCAATCGCTGCCTTGTCTTCTTCAGACAAATATTTCTGCGTCATGAGCCGCAGCCAGTCCTCCGGTATCGTCGCCTCGACGACGTCCGCGAGCGCTTCGATGCCCTTAAAGACTTTGCCGAACACGCGGTCGAATTTGGCGAGATGGCGCTCGTCCTTAACAAGCGTCACGCGAGAGAGATAATAAAAGTCTTCAACCTGCCGGCGCGGCAGATCGGCCTCCATCGCTTCAATGAGGGTAAGATATTCGCGGAGCGAAACGGGAACGCCCGCCGTTTTTAGTTCATGGAAAAAATGCGTGAACATGGCCTTTATTTTGCGCGGAATGCCGCCGCCGGCAAGGCTCGCAAACAGTTCGGTGCGACGTAAGCAGGGCCTAAACGACGGCGCTGTCGTGAACACCCACGAATATCAAGATGCGCCCGGCTGTCAATCGGCGCGCAAAATTGACCCCCTATCGGCGTCCAAAATTGACCCCACCAGCGCTGTGGTAGCTGGCCCAGGCCGGTGCAACTTTTCAAGCGAGTGGAACCGGCCTGGGTCAGCGGGCGTCCGGATGCTCAGGC
>JBGTFV010000142.1:0-14147 GCA_041747095.1 Parvularculaceae bacterium | reverse complement strand
CCGCGCGGCGACGCATGGCGCGGATGCCGCAATGCGCGGTGCTGATCCCCAACCCGGTCTCTGGCGCGCCCGGCGTGCAGATCGAGAACGTTTTCGTGATGGCGGGCGTGCCAAGCATTTTTCAGGGCATGCTGAACGCCGTCGAGACCGCAATAGAGGCGGGCGTTCGTATTCATTCCCGCGCTGTTACGGCGTCGGGACTTCCAGAATCGCGAATCGCCGACCAACTGCGGGAGATCCAGGCGGCGCTCAAAGGTGTGACTATCGGCAGTTATCCAATCGACGCGGCGGTCAAGGGGGTAACGATCGTCGCTCGCTCGGCGAATGCTTCCGTCGCGGAGGCTGCAATTGCTTCGGTTGCGGCGGCGATGCGGGCACTCGGGGCAGAGCCGGTCGAAGGGGACAGGAAATAGAACATCCCGATGCTGAGCGTATTTGACATATTCAAGATCGGTCTCGGGCCCTCGAGTTCGCACACGGTTGGACCGATGCGCATCGCCGCGCGATTTATTGCGGAGGCCGGCGAGGCGGGTCTGATGGGCGCCGCCCGCCGCGTCGGTGTGGAGCTGCGCGGTTCGCTGGCGCTGACGGGTCTCGGACATGGCACGGACAAGGCGGTTATTCTCGGGCTCATGGGGCACGCACCCGATGCGATCGACCCCGATGCAGCCGAAAGGCTAGTAGAGGATGTGCGCGCGCGGCGACGCCTGACGCTGGCGCGCGGTCCTCAAGTCGATTTTGACCCGCGCTGCGACATCGCCTTGCGCGGCGATATCATTCCGGAGCTCCACCCCAACGAAATGCAGCTATCGCTGTACGGCGACGCCGAGGAAGAAATATTTCAGCAGACGTACTATTCCGTTGGCGGCGGGTTCATCGCCAGCGCGCGACAACTCACTGCGCCGTCGCCGGACGACCTCATCCTCGACAATCGGCCGAGCGCGTTTCCGTTCGGTTCAGCAGCGGAACTGCTTACACATTGCGCACGCGCGGAAATGGCGATCGACGAGATCATCCTCCACAATGAAGACGCTGTGCGCCTACGCAAGGAAACCATCGACAGGCTGGACGCCATTGCGCGCGCCATGAATGACTGCATCGATCGGGGTCTGCGCACGGGCGGCGTCCTGCCGGGCGGCCTGAAAGTGACGCGGCGGGCGCCCGCGCTATACGCCAAGCTGGTAGACAGCCCGATGGCGAACGAGCGCGAGCAATTGTTTGACTGGCTGAACGTCTACGCCATGGCGGTTAACGAGGAGAACGCCGCCGGTGGCCGGGTCGTCACAGCGCCGACGAATGGGGCGGCAGGGATTATTCCTGCCGTCATGCGTCATTACTGCGAGCAAGACGGGCGCCCAGACATGGCTGCGATCCGCCGGTTCCTCGTCACCGCTGCCGGTATTGGCATGTTGTACAAACAGCGCGCCTCGATTTCAGGAGCCGAGATGGGCTGTCAGGGCGAAGTGGGCGTTGCCTGTTCGATGGCGGCGGGCGGCCTTGCCGCCGTCTGGGGCGGAACGCCCTCACAGGTCGAGCACGCTGCAGAAATCGGGATGGAGCACAATCTGGGGCTCACCTGCGATCCTGTGGGCGGCCTTGTTCAGATACCGTGCATCGAGCGCAACGCGATAGGCGCGGTAAAAGCGGTGAACGCGGCAAGGCTTGCCTTGCGCGCTTCCGAAAGCCACAAAGTGTCGCTCGATCAGGTAATTGAGACGATGCGCCAGACAGGTTTGGACATGTCGCGCAAGTACAAGGAAACGAGTCAGGGCGGGCTAGCGGTGAATGTCGTCGAGTGTTGAGTGAGACTTTGGTTTGTAACGTGAGGATGTAGATGATGATTCAGCGTTTTATCGCCGCTCTCTCGGGTTCGCCCGAGGCGCAGGCCAGCGATTTCGACGCGCTTGCTCTTGCTGCTGCGGCGGTGCTCGTGGAAGCTGCGCGAGCAGACGATCATTACACAGACGAAGAGAAGCGCTTGATCGAAGACACCCTTCGCGGCGAGTTTGCGCATACCGCAGAAGACGCCGTGCGGGTGCGCGAAATGGCGGAGGCGCGCCGGGCTGATGCTGCGGACTTGCATCAGTTCACGCGACCGCTGAAGACTCTTTCACCCTATATGAAAGACGCATTCGTCGAGGCGCTGTGGCGGGTCGTTCTAAGCGACGCCAAGCGGGATCCGTGGGAGGAAATGGTTATTCGCCGCGTCTGCGGGTTGATCTACGTCAGCGACGTTGACAGCGGCAAGGCGCGGGCAAGAGCTGAGGCGGCGTTGAAGGCGCGGTGACCTGCGGGGTCTGCCTACCGCGCATCGGCGGTAGCCGGCATAGCTCCTTCGTTAGCCTCCTGTTTTTCGTCTGGAGGCGGATCATCTTCACGGATTTCGAATACAGTGGGTGAGGCGTGCTTGGGCAGCGGCATAAAGGGCGATTTTGATTCTTCCGGGGCCGGTCCGCGCATGGCGATCCGCGAAGCGCATACGGCGGAAAACGCGACGTACACAACGCCAATGTATGCGAATACGGCGCCTGGCCCGAGCAGACCCAGCACGAGGCCGCCGACGGTCGCTCCAATCACTGACCCGCTGCCGTGCAACAGAAGGAGCCCGCCTGAAGTCGAGACGGCGGCGTCAGGATCTGCGTGGTCGTTTGCGTGGGCGGCGATCAGACCGAACATTGGAATGGCGAACGCGCCAAACAGCGCGCCGATTCCAATCAGATAGATCTCACCCATGCCGCCAAAGCGCGCCAGCGCGAACGCCGCGGCCCCGCCGCATACGGCCGATCCCAGCATGACGATGCGCCGGTCGATCTTGTCGGAGAGCCAGCCAAGCGGCCATTGCAGGGCTGCGGCGCCTATGATGACAGCGCTCATGAAGGCCGCAATTACCGATTTGTCATAGCCAAGTTTCTGCGCATAGACCGGCCCGATCGCCCAGAACGCTGCATTGCCCAAGCCGATTAGCGGCACGCCGATCGCGGCGACCGGCGACACGCGGAACAATGTGGGGATATCGAGGCGCGCTTTGACGATTGGCTTGGGGGCCGGCGCGCGCGTGAGAGCGACGGGCACAAGGGCTAGCGAGACAAGTATGGAGGCGATTGCGAAAAGCTCGAAGCCGTCCGGGTTCGCTGTTGCAAGCAACGCATTGCCAAGCGTTGTCGCCACGAGATCGATCACTCTGTACACCGCCAGAATGCGTCCGCGGTTGGAATTTGTGGCGCGCTCGTTGATCCAGCTCTCAATCACCATGATAAGGCCCGCAAAGCAGCAGCCAGTGACCGCCCGCAATGCCCCCCACGCAATGGGCTCGACAAACAAGGGGTGGATCAGCGCCGCCGCCGATGCGATCGAGGCGAGCGCCACGAAGGTTCGAATGTGGCCGACGGACATGATGAAGTTTGGCGTGATGCGACAGCCGACAATGAAGCCCGCGAAATAGCACGACATCAGCGCGCCGATCAGCGCCGTCGGGAACCCCTCATTATCGCCCCGCACAGCGAGCAGCGTTCCCTGCAGGCCATTGCCGCAGAGGAGGATGGCGACGGCGGTCAGAAGCGCGGCAATGGCGGCGACAGATTTGAACATGGGGCCCGACCCTAATTGCGGGGCAACGCTTGATGACGCTCAAGGGCCGACTACGCCGTCGCGTTTGTGTGCGCAAGGGCGCTCGGCCAAAGTGCTTTCTGCGGATGCAAAGCCTTACCTTTGCGCGCCGGGCCGAGCGATGTTACGTCTGCCGGCGAGCGGACGTGGCGGAACCGGTAGACGCAACGGACTTAAAATCCGTCGGCCGTAAGGCCATGGGGGTTCGAGTCCCCCCGCCCGCACCAGACGCGACGAGGTCGCCCTGCCGCGCCTTCCCGACTGCCTTTGTCGACGCCGTCAGAGCCGTAATTTTAGCGCCGCCCCACTGGCACATAAGAGCGTTTCTGGGCGCCGGTATAGATTTGCCGCGGGCGGCCAATCTTCTGGCTTTCGTCCTCGATCATTTCCGACCACTGGGCGATCCAGCCAACCGTACGCGCAAGCGCAAACAGGACCGTAAACATCGTGGTGGGGAAGCCCAGCGCCTTCAGGGTGATGCCCGAATAGAAGTCGATGTTCGGGTAGAGTTTCTTCTCGACGAAATAGGGATCTTCGAGCGCGATGCGTTCGAGTTCGAGCGCAACGTTCAGCAAGGGGTCGTCCTTTACGCCGACAGCTTTCAGGACCTCGTGACACGCTTGCCGCATGACTTTGGCGCGCGGGTCGTAGTTTTTGTAGACGCGGTGCCCGAACCCCATCAGCCGGAACGGATCGTTTTTATCCTTGGCGCGCGCGATGAACTCAGGAATGCGGTCGACCGTGCCGATTTCATGCAGCATGTTCAGTGCGGCTTCGTTTGCGCCCCCATGCGCCGGACCCCAGAGCGAGGCGATGCCGGCGGCGATGCAGGCGAATGGGTTCGCGCCCGAAGAACCGGCAAGGCGTACCGTGGACGTCGATGCGTTCTGTTCGTGGTCCATGTGCAGAATGAAAATCTTGTCGAGAGCGCTGACCAGCACCGGGTTGATGACGTATTCTTCCGCTGGCACCGCAAAACACATCCGCATGAAGTTTTCGGTGTAGGAAAGATTGTTCTGCGGGAACACGAATGGCTGGCCGATAGAATATTTGTAGGCCATCGCCGCGATCGTCGGCATTTTCGCAATCATCCGGTGGCTGGCGATCACGCGCTGCTTGGGATCATTGATGTCGGTGGAGTCGTGATAAAACGCCGACAGCGCGCCGACGACTCCAACCATAATCGCCATCGGGTGGGCGTCGCGCCGGAAGCCGTTGTAGAAATTTTTCAGCTGCTCGTGCACCATCGTGTGCATGGTGATGGAGTGATTGAAATCTGCGCCTTCCTTGGCGGTGGGCAACTCGCCGGAAAGCAAGAGATAGGCGACTTCCAGGAAGTTCGATTTCTCAGCGAGTTCGTCGATGGGCACGCCGCGGTAAAGCAGAATGCCCTCGTCCCCATCGATAAAAGTGATTTTGGACTCGCAGCTCGCCGTCGAAGTGAATCCGGGGTCGAAGGTGAATGCGCCGGTCTTGGCGTAAAACTGCCGGAAATCGACGACCTTTGGTCCATGGGCGCCGCTAAAAACCGGAAGTTCGATCCGCTGGCCTTCGAACTCAATGGTCAAGGACCCGGCGGGGGCGAGTTGGCTGTCCATATCGGAGCTCCTGTTGTGCGTTGCGGCAAATCTAGCGCAGCGCGGGACGAGAGGGAAACGGTCGTGCGGCTTTCAGGCTGCGGTATTTTTCCATCGCTTCGACCCGGAGACCGCACAGGAAAGCTATTTTAATTCAGCGCCTTGATATCATTAAGGCGGGCAAGCGATTCATCACGTCCCAGTGAATAAAGAACCGCGCCGAGGCCCGGCGACGGCGCACCGGCCGTTAACGCAGCGCGCAATACCGGTCCGACATCGCCGATCGAGACGCCATGCGCAGCTACAAAGCCCTTTAGCCAGTCGTCGAGCGCCTCGGGCGCGCTCCAGTCAGGATGCCGCCCAAGCGCGTCGGCCGCCTGCGCCGCTGTCTCTACGGCGCCTTCTTTTTTGAGCGGCTTTCCAGCCTTTCCGGAGAGATCGAGCGGTCTTTGTATTAAAAGGAATGCCGCTGCCTCTGCCGCGTCCGCAAGTGTGGCCGAACGCTCTCGCAAAAACGGCGCTGCTCGACGGATCATTTCCGCCACGGATTTATCGATGCCGGGCAAGCCCTGTCTGACCCGATTGTGTTCCACAAATGGTAGCGCCGCTTTAGCAAACGCGTCGTCTCCCATCTGCTTGACGTAGTGCGCGTTAACGCTCCGGAGTTTATCCAGATCGAGCCGCGCTGGCGCCTTGTTGATGCCGCCGAGATCGAAAATTTCAAGAGCGCGATCGCGCGCGATCAATTCTTCGTCACCGTGGGACCAGCCAAGTTTCAGAAGGTAATTCAGCAGACCTTCGGGAAGGTAGCCGTCTGCGCGATAAGCCTCGACGCCTAGCGCTCCATGCCGTTTGGAAAGCTTTGCGCCGTCCTGCCCGTGAATCAGCGGCACGTGGGAAAAAGAAGGAACGGCCCATTCTAGCGCGGTATATATTTGCTGCTGCCGCGCCGCGTTGTTGAGGTGGTCGTCTCCGCGGATGACATGCGTTACGCCCATGTCATGGTCGTCAACAACGACGGCGAGATTGTAAGTCGGCACGCCGTCGCTGCGAAGAATGATCAGGTCGTCAAGCGCTGAATTTGGAAACCGGACTTCGCCTTGAACCTCGTCAGCGACGATCGTTTCGCCATCCCGCGGCGCTTTGAAGCGAATTGTAAATGGCGTCGATGACGGCGCGCCTGCCGGGTCCGCCTCTCTCCAAGGACTTTCAAATCGCTGACGCAAGGCGTGCGCGAGATCGCGCGCGGCTGTTATCTCCTCTGCGGTCATGAAACATCTGTAGGCCTGACCTCGCACGAGCATCTCGCGCGCGACTTCTGCATGGCGCTCGCGTCTTTCATATTGAGAGATCGGCGCGCCATCCCAATCGAGACCGAGCCACGACAGGCCATCGAGAATCGCTTTGACAGCATCTTCATTGTGCCGCGCGCGATCGGTGTCCTCAATCCGCAGCAGGAACCTGCCGCCGCGACCGCGGGCGTAGAGCCAGTTAAAGAGCGCCGTGCGGGCGCCGCCGATATGCAGGTACCCGGTCGGAGAGGGCGCAAAACGCGTCGTAACTGGTATCGTCATAGTTGCAGGAATGAACGCTTTCGGATTGAGATAGCAAGGAACGGATAGATCGCCTGACGCGCGTCTACCACGGGGTCGTGAGGGCGCCTATGGCGGAGACGGAAAGCGCGGCGCGGCCTTCCTTTGCGAACGCGATAACGCCGACGCTGCGGCGCGCTGCGGCCGTAATGCGCGACCGCACGCGGCTTTGGTCTGCAGCGGACGCCTCCCAACTCCAGCTGTGGACGCCCGTCGCCATCGGGCTAGGGGCGCTCAGTTATTTTCTGGCGCCGAGCGAGCCGCCGAAGTGGCTCGGCCCCTGCGCTGTCATTGCAACGCTCGCCGTTGTGTTTCGGATACCGGCAGTTCGAACGATCTCGATCGCCTTCTTGCTCGTGACGCTTGGATTTTCTGCGGCGCAATTTCGCACATGGATGGTCGACGCGCCGGCGCTTACCCGGCAGACGTCGGCAGTCTGGGTCGAGGGAAGGATCGTGTCCGTCGACGAATCTTCTACGAGCCGTCGTTTCGTCATCGCCGTTGAAAGTATTGAAGGGCTCGTTAAATCCGCGCTACCCGCGCGTGTGCGCTTGACGTGGCGTGGAAGGGATGGCGAGGCTTCCCCCGGCGATTTTATCCGCATACGGGCGCGGTTGTCGCCGCCGCCGGAGCCTGTCGCGCCCGGCGGATATGATTTTGCCCGCCAGCTGTTTTTCGAAGGCATTGGCGGCGTTGGCTTCGCCGTGTCTCCGCCGGAGCGACTGGCTCCACGAAGGCTGAGTTTTGCAGACAGGGCTGCCGGACGAGTAGAAGCTTTGCGTTCGTGGCTTGCACACCGGATTCTGGTTTCGGCGCCCGGGCAGGGGGGCGCGATTGTCGCTGCCGTCATTACGGGCAAACGAACAGCCGTCGACGAGCAATCCCGGACGGCGCTGCAAGATTCCGGACTTGCTCACCTGCTTGCGATTTCAGGCCTCCACATGGGTCTCGCGACAGGTCTGATCTTTTTCGTTTTACGCGGCGCGCTGGCGCTGAACGAGACGATTGCTCTGGCCTATCCCGTCAAGAAAATTGCAGCCGTTGCAGCGCTCGGCGCCGGCGTCGCTTATCTCATGTTGTCTGGCGGTGGATGGTCCGCACAACGCGCTTTCATCATGGCCGCGCTTGTTTTCATCGCAATTATAGCAGATAGCCGGGCGCTTTCGTTGCGCACGGTGGCTGTCGCCGCGAGCATCATCCTGCTGGTTGCGCCGCAAGCGGTTTTGAGCCCCGGATTTCAAATGTCTTTTGCCGCTGTCACGGCGCTGATTGCATTTTATGAATGGTCCACCGCGAGAGCCAACCCAGACCGTAATTTCGGATTCCTCGGTCGCGCGAGACGCTACATCGTCGGCATCGTTGTCACGGATACGATCGCCGCGACAGCGACGGCCCCCTTTGGGATTTTTCATTTCAACCAGAATGCAAACTACGGGTTTATCGCCAATCTTCTCGCTGTTCCGGTGATGGGCTTCTGGGTGATGCCGGCGGCGATCATCGGCCTTGCGCTGTCGCCCTTCGGCGCTGACGTATGGGCCTGGCGGGTGGCGGCTGCGGGCGTTGATTTCTTTCTTGGGTGGGGAAAGTGGGTTTCGGGCCTGCCCGGGGCTGTCTCGATTATCGCCCAATGGTCGCCGGTAACGCTCGGTGTTCTGACGTTGTGCGGGTTATGGTTATGTCTAATGCGCGCCCCTTGGCGCATCGGCGGTCTGATGCTTGCGCCGTGCGCCTTGGCATTTACGGCGCTGACGCGGCCGCCGGATATGTATTTTATGCGCGATGGCGATAACCTCGTTGCAATCGTGAGAGGGGACCAAAACGGCTCAATTTCAGTCGCAAATCCACGCAGCGATCGCTTTACGCTTGATGTTCTGGCGCGAATGAACGGGCGCACGACCGACAAGGGAATTCTATCCACGCTCGGTCGAATCGGCTCCTGCGATGCAACGGGATGCGTCGTTTCCATCAATGGCGCTAACGTAGCCGTGTCGATGCGCGCGCCTGGATTGGTCGAGGACTGCGCCCGGGCGCCGCTCGTTATCGCATTGTATCCAGTTGATCGGTCGCTTCGCCGTCAGTGCGGTACACGGTTAATTGACCGGCGCGATGCATGGAACGAAGGAGCGCACGCTATCTGGATCAAGCGGAATGGCGATATCCGCACACAGACCGTTGCCGCCACCCGTGGCGACAGGCCGTGGTCACGCGGCGCCGAATAAAGTGCGTGACTCGATCACCTTTCGACCTGTCGCGTTCAGGCGATAATGTCGGGCGTCAGCTGATCTTTCAGTTCCTCGATCATATCCTTGAGCCGAAGTTTTTTCTTTTTCAGGCGCGCAGCCATTAGACCGTCGAAATGCGGCGCTGCTGCGAGCGCAGCGATGGCGGCGTCCAGATCGCTATGCTCTTGCCGTAATGTGGCTAACCGCGCGATGAGTACGGATTGATCCGGCGTCGGTTGCGCGCAATCCTGGATATCATCAAGAAGGCGCACGTGACCCTGTGATTTCGCTGAGCCGGTTTCTGGCGGATGCCCGCGGTCCGTCGCTACGATCAGGCAAGGCTTGCTGTGGCTTTTGCGCGTGTCGTCTTCAGGCGGCCGCATTGGATGAGCCTTGCTTCGTGGGGCCAATCATTTCGTTTGCGGCAAGCAAGTCCGCGAGCGTCGCGAGCGACGTCGTGGAGAAGTCCGGACGCGCGGTGGCATCAGTGTGTCGCACATACGCCGCCAGGTTTCGTCTTGCAGCGCTTTGACCTGCGGTGTCGCTGGCGGCAGCCATGGAGAGGTATTTGGCTGTCAACGCCGCAAGTGCGTCGAGTTCGATCTTTTCCGCAGCGAGTTCGGCAGTTTTCAATAGTTCATAGAGCTGTATTTTACCGTCATTGTTGGTCGATATTTCCGGGCTTGATGAACCCGCCGCCGCCCGACGCGCTTTCCGAATGTTGATGGTGACGGCCTCGCTCCATGCACTCGACAAGCCGATTGCGGCCCGCATTTCGCTTTCCCCCACATCGCCGAAACGTGCGCCGCGCCATAAGCACCACAGCATCATATTGACGTTCAGGGCCAAATTATCCTGAAGCTCGAGAAGTAACTGCTGCACGTGCTGGGCCTTGTAGGCTTCGTTGGCCCAATCCCAGAGGTCAGCCTGCGGATCGCGCGTCACCCGGTCATCTCCGTGCGCCTTTTTCGAGATCTTCGCCCCAACGGCGCGTTCCTGCGATGGAGATATCGAGCAGGTCGAGCGCTCTTCCAACTGACTGGTTCACGAGTTCGTCGACTGATTTTGGCTCGATGTAGAATGCCGGCAGTGGAGGGGCTATGACTGCCCCCATCTCGGCAAGTTGCGTCATGGTCCGCAAGTGCCCGAGATGGAAGGGGGTTTCACGGATCATCAATACCAGCCTGCGCCGCTCTTTGAGCATCACATCAGCGGCTCTCGTTAGCAGGTTTGACGTAACGCCAGTTGCAATTTCCGACATGGTTTTGATCGAGCACGGCGCCACGATCATCCCTGCCGATCGAAAAGACCCTGAAGCAATTGACGCACCGATGTCGCCAATCGCGTAACGGTGATCGGCAAGCGCTTCGAACTCGGCCGCTTTAACGCCCAATTCGTACGAAATGGTCATCTCCGCGGCTTTGGTCATCACCAGATGCGTCTCAATGCCGGCCCCCGCGAGCGCTTCAAGAACGCGGCGGCCATAGATGACGCCAGATGCGCCGGTCACGCCGATCACAACACGGGTGGGCGTTTTCGTCGAAGGCGGGGAAGTTTCCATACTGCCTTTTAGACCGGATCAAGAGCCTAGGCAAAAAGCGTTGGTTAATGCGGCGCGCAATTCGGCTGTCGACAACCAGCGGCTGATCATGTTTTACTAACGCGTTTTGAGAACCAAGGAGGTTCAAACATGGCGATTGAGGCGCATCTGAATTCTTTGAATCAGCGGCACAGACAGCTTGAAGATGCAATCGACACCGAGCTGAAACGACCCCAGATCGACGATGCCCGCGTGCATGAGCTCAAGCGCCTGAAACTCCAGATCAAGGATCAGATCGTGCGGCTTCAGCAACAGACCGCCTTGCAATCCTGACGGCGTCCCCCATCAGCTTTTGGCTGTCGATTACGAAACGCGTTTTAGGCCGTTTTGTGCGAGCGTTCGTTTGACGTGCTGCATTGAAAGCTACACATTGCTACCAATGCACGGCGCTCGGGCAACGGATATTGACAGCAACTTGCGTTGCGGAAAGCCATGACGCCTCGGTCGGTTATCATTACCGGCGCAACGTCCGACATCGGCGCGGCATGCGCACGGGTATTCGCCGCCGCCGGAGACAGTCTTACCCTGTGCGACCGACACGACGCCAATGGTCGGCTGCTCGCAGAGGAACTCACGTCAGCGGGCGGTGCAGCGACCTTCGTTCACACAGAAGTCGGCAGCCGACTTGACGTACACAACGTGATTGCCGAGTGCCTTGAGGCTTATGGTCGCGTGGACGTTTTGATCCACGGGATGACGGCGTTTGGCTCTGGTTCTTTCCTCGAATTGACGGAGGAAGACTTCGACGCCGTCGTCGGCGTCACTCTGCGGGGCGCGTTCCTTATGAATCAGGCGTTTGCCCGTCAGGTAAACGCGCAGAAAGAAGCGGATGATGCCGACAACGGCCAAGCGGCCATTGTTAACCTCGCCTCGACAGAAGCATTTTCCGCCGTAGCCGGTCGCCTTGCGTTCGCTACATCGCAAGGCGGACTTGCCCAACTCACGCGGGCCGTCGCATTGGCGATGGCTCCGTTGGGCGTACGCGCGAATGCGGTAGCTTACGGCGCGATCAACACTGACCTAATCGACGAATTCGAGCCGAAATCAATCAGGGCCTCTACCCCGTTGGGCCGCATCGGTGAACCCGAGGAAGTCGCGCAGGCCGTGTTCTTCCTGGCGTCGCCCGCCGCTTCCTTTATTACGGGCCAATCGATAATCGTCGATGGAGGTCGGTCCGCGATGAGCGGCGGATCGGCGTATGCAGAGAAGAAAACCTCAAAGTCGCGATCGGAAAAAAGCTGACCCTGCCAGGTTATCGGCGACGTCGGCGCGTCTTGTCTTCATCATCCTCATCATCTTCGAGGTTGGTCGCCGGCGACGGGCGATCGTCCAGCTTCGAGAAAACGTTTTTCAGATCGACAGCGTTGGCGCTTTCCTCAGCTTCTTCCTCAACAGGAAGCGCGATAATTTCATCCGCCGGCGCAAGAGACGGGCTGGTGTCGGCAGCTGGCGCGATCTTGGCGGCTTTCGCCGCAGCCTTTCGCACGACTGCGTCTAGGTCGGTTTGGCTGCAAAGGCCGAGACCAACCGGGTCCTGCGGCTGCAGGTTGGCGGAGTTCCAATGCGATCTATCGCGTACGGATTGTATGGTGGACTTCGTCGTGCCCAGCAATTTGGCGATCTGCGAGTCTGGAACTTCCGGATGATTTCGCACCATCCACTGGATTGCGTCCGGCCGGTTCTGGCGCTTCGAAACCGGTGTATAACGCGGGCCTTTGCGCGGGCGCTCGCCGACGAGCGTTTTCGGGCGAGCAAGCTTGAGACGATATTCAGGGTCCGCTTCGCCCTTGTCGATTTCCGCACGCTGCAACTGGCTTGAGGTAATCGGATCGATACCCCGCACGCCGGTCGCTACGTCTCCGTCGGCAATGCCTTTTACTTGCAGGGGGTGCAAGGAACAGAAATCTGCGATTTGATCGAACGACAGCGAGGTGTTGTCGATAAGCCAGACGGCGGTCGCCAGCGGCATCAAAGGTTTGTCGGACATTCCTGTCTCCAGATAAATCTCTTCACCGGCTTCCGACCTGCTGATCGGAGCCGCGCTAACCTCCAGAAGTACCGGGGAAAGCGCCGCGCTTAACGCGCGCTATTTTGGAGCATATACGGCCAACCGGCCCACTCGCCAAGCTAAACTTGGCCCGTAGCCAGAACGATTTTGCCGACATGGGCGCCTGATTCCATGAGCTCATGCGCCTTGCGCGCCTCTCGAAGGGGAATGACCTGATCAACCCGGGGGCGAATTTTCCCATTCGACAGAAGCGGCCAGATTTCATCCTCGAGGGCACGCGCAATCCGGGCCTTTTCCGCCGCCGTTCGCCCTTTCATTGTCGATCCTGACAGGCGCAATCGCTTTCGCATAATGGTCATGACGCTTACCTCGGCCGCGTCTCCGCGCAGAAAGGCGATTGATACGTGCCGACCGCCGGGCCGGAGACAGGCGAGATTTCGCGCCACGAAATCTCCGCCCGTCATATCGAGGACGACGTCAACGCCCCCGAGCCGCTGAATTTCCGCATCCCATTCGTCCGATGCGTAGTTGAAGGCTGCATCCGCCCCCAATTCCCTTATCGCATCGAGCTTTGCGTCGGTTCCAGCGGTTGCCACGACAGCCGCCCCTCGCGCTTTCGCCGTCAGAATTGCCGTTACGCCTATGCCGCTCGTGCCGCCATGCACAAGAAGCGTCTCTCCCGTCTTGAGGGCCCCGTCTTCGAATGCGTTGGCCCACACGGTGAAAAAGGTTTCAGGCAAACCAGCGGCTTCAATGAGCGACAGGCCCCGAGGGATCGGCAGGCAGGATCCTTCATGCGCGACGGCGTATTCGGCGTAACCCCCGCCTGTGAGGAGAGCGCAGACGTCATCGCCCGGCTGCCAACGGGTTACGTGCACGCCAGCCTCGACGATGGTTCCGGCGACTTCGAGGCCAGGGATGTCGCTGGCTCCGGGCGGCGGCGGGTAAAGACCCATGCGCTGCAGAACGTCCGGGCGGTTGACCCCTGCGCCGGCTACCTTGATCAATACATCGCATGGTCCCGGAGTTGGGACGGCGCGATAGGTTGGAACGAGTGCGTCCGGGCCGCCGGGGGCGCTGATTTCGATCGCCTGCATGGATGTAGGCAATTCGGTTTGGAGAGCCATACGGGTTACCGCTTCAGCATTTGGCGCTAGGATGGGGGCCAGCCGATTGTCGGCCCGAGGTCACCAATAAAGTTTGAGCGTGGCGCGTTATGCGCCGCCAGCAATCAAGCGAGGTACATCCGTGAATGAAGACGCCCCGCGACCGATCCCGGATCTGACGCTCAAGTCTATTGGCAAACAAGACCTCTATGACATGTCTGTCGCCGATCTTGAAGAACGCATTGAAGCGCTCAAGACTGAAATTTCCCGGTGCGAGGCCGAGATTGAAGCGCGAGGCGCAACGCGATCGGCCGCTGACAAGCTGTTTAAGTTTTGACGCGGTCAGTAACTCTAAGTGCGCCTTTATCCCCAAATCTCCATAACAAGACCGCGAGCGTCGCTTGCGCCGTCGGTCAGCCGGAGCGCTTCGCCGCGC
>JBGTFV010000141.1:0-2855 GCA_041747095.1 Parvularculaceae bacterium | reverse complement strand
CGCCGTCGCGGCGAGAAGCGCCTGATGGCCGCGATGGACGCCGTCGAAATTACCCAAAGCGCCGATAACTGGGGCCGCGACGGTTTGACGAACGTTAACAGGCGGGCCAGCCGCCGCTCCGCCGCTCACCAACGCAACTCCGCCATCGCCGCAACCGCCGTCACGCCCGCGCGTTCCAGCGACTTGCCGACTGATAAGGCGTCCGACGTTCCCGCGTGAATGCCGCCCGACCCGAAGATGTACAGGCTATCGATCCCCTGCCGATTTGCGCCCTGAACATCTGTCAGCAGACCATCTCCGACCGCGAGCGTGCGAGTGGGATTGATCGGCGCGCCGCGATGACGGCCGAGCGCATCGAGCGCCAGTTTATATATCGGCGCATGCGGCTTGCCCGCATAGACGACCTTGCCGCCAAGACGTTCATACACTTCCGCCAGCGCGCCTGCGCAATAGATCAGCTGTCCGCCCCAGCGCACGACGATATCTGGGTTGGCGCAGATCATCGGCAGGTCGCGCGCCGCAGCCTCCTCAAGGAGATCAGCGTAATCGTCGGGCGTCTCGCGCTCATCGTCGTGAAGGCCTGTACAGATGATAAACGCAGCGTCGCCAAGCGGCGCAAATTTTACGTCGATTCCCTCAAACAACGGATCGTCCTTATCGGGACCAAGCCGGTAGGCGCGCTGCGGCAGGCGGCTGATGATCTCGGCCCGCGTTGCATCGCCCGAGGTAACGATCGCGTCATATGCCTCGCGCGGCAGGCCAAGCCGGTCGAGTTGAGCGGGAATGATGGCGTTCGGTCGCGGCGCGTTGGTCAGTATGACCACCGGCCCACGCTGGCGGCGAAATTCGATCAAGGCCTCGCCGACGCCATTGAACAGGTTGACGCCGTCATGGATGACGCCCCAGGCGTCGCACAACAAGCCGTCGTAACGGTCTGCGATCTCGGAAAGCCCGGAAATTGGCGCCGCCTGCATCATTCGCTCGCGGTTAAGGCGGGGCTTCGATGGCGTCAAGCGCGCCGGCGCCGAGGTCTTTTCGCCGACCGGTCAGGAGGCGATCGCAAGGCGCGGCCGCTGCAGACTATCGGCTGGGGCCGCTACTTCGCCGTCGCCAAGATAGAATTGGGCAGGGCGCGCTGCGCCGAACAGATTTCCTTGCCCAAAATCAATGCCCAGCGAGAGTATTTCCGGCATGTGGCTTTCGAACTCGACCTTTTCAGCGATGAGGTCGATGCCTTCATCGCGCAGGCGCTTCCTGAAGGCGGCGACCCGCAGTGCGGACGCTTCATCGATCCGGTTGGCGTTCAAAAGAAGCGAAGCGGGCGCTTTCACATATGTGAAGTTGCGCGCGCGCAAAGCACGCCAGTCAACATCGAGCGTGTGGATATGATCGATGGAAAATTCGAACCCTTTCGCAGCGATCGCCTGCAGGTTCTCCTCGACCCGTGGATGCATCATCTGCGTCGCGGGATAGGTAAACTCGAACACAAGGCTTGTCGCGAGATCCGGGTTCAGTTCCAGATAATCCGTAAGGTGATTGAAAAACGACGTGTCGTACACCGTAGCAGGCGACAGGTTGCAGAACACCATCAGGCGCGGCGTTGTCTTCTGATAGGCGCGCAGCGACTGAATACAACGCAACAGGATCATATTGTCGATGACGCCGATCCGATTGGCGCGTTCAGCGGCTTCGAGATAACTCGCAGGACGTATGACCGACCCATCTGCAAGGCGCAGCCGCGAGAAAGCCTCATAGAAGCGCGGGCGCCGCTGAGGCAGGCTGACGATAGGCTGCAAATATAGGTCGACGCGCTCGGCCTCTACGGCCTCGCGCACCATGTTGAGCGCCCGGCGATCTTGCTCGCTGAGGTCGGGATCGAGCCCCGTGCGCAGGGAGGGCGCGAGTTTCTGCGCTGCTTGCGCCGGCGTGTCGCTGACGCGCTTGACGAGATGTTGCAGCATCTGAAGTTCGATTTGCGTCTTGCTGAGCGCAAAGCCCAGCCGGGCGTGCATGATGAGAACCGCAACGAGCGCAGATACGAGCGCGATCTCGGAATAGGCCGGAGCGCCTTGGCTAATGCTCGATGCGATGAACGTAACACCCGCTGCGGCGGCTGCGAATTGTACGCCGAAGCCATACCGCGAGGTTCGATTACGCAAATTCACGATCTGTTTCCTTCTCGTCGCGGCGGCATGGGCCACACGCGCAACGACCCCCGCTCTTGCAAGCAAAGCTAGAAGATCATCGTTGCGAAGGAATTAACTAAAATTCGAGTGAGGCGCGGCCGGTCGCAAAGATCGAGAACGATTGTCAAAAATTAACCGCCCGGCTGGTGGGCCGGGCGGCGTTTTCCGTCAAGTCTCTAGCGGCTCAGCTCGCAATAGCGTCTAGCTGTTGAACTGGCTGTCGATCGGATCAATGACGATCTCGACGCGGCGGTTTGCCGCCTGTCCCGCGGCGGTCGCATTGTCAGCAATCGGACGGGATTCGCCATACCCAATCGCCGACAAGCGCGTCGGGACAACGCCTTGGGCGGCCAGATAATTCGAAACCGACAGCGCCCGGCGCTGCGACAGTTCCATGTTGTAGGCGTCGGAGCCGCGTGAGTCTGCGTGGCCATAAACGCTGATCGTCGTCTTGTTGAATTCCTTCAACACAACGGCGACCGAGTTCAGCGTGTCATAGAATGCCGGGGTGATTTCTGACGAAGCCGTGGCGAAGGTGATGTCCGACGGCATGTTCAGGATAATGTTATTGCCCTGGCGGGTGACCGACACCCCGCTGGCCCGCAGACGCTCGGCAAGCTTGGCTTGCTGCTGGTCCTGATAAACGCCAATGCCGCCGCCGAGCGCTGC
>JBGTFV010000140.1:0-21231 GCA_041747095.1 Parvularculaceae bacterium | reverse complement strand
GGCCGCCGCTTTATCGCCCTGCTCGAAGCCGGCCTATGGGCGATCCTTGTGCTGATGGTTGCGCGCTGGGCGGGGGTGGATCGTCTCTCCGCGATGACTGGACACGAGGTCAGTCTGTCCGTCGCATTGGGCGGGGCGGTCTTCGGCCTTGGCGCGGTATTGAATGGAGCGTGCGCCTTTGGTTCGGCTGCAAAACTCGGACAAGGCGACCTCGCCTTTGTTGGCACCGCTATTGGTCTTTATCTCGGGGCGCTGGGCGCGCATTATGTCATGGACGGACCGGTCGTCAACGGCGGGGCCGGGCCGGTCGCCGCGGCGCCCCTCAGCGCAGCCGCCCCCATCGCGGTTCTGTTCGTCGCGCTTCAGATTTATCGAATAGCAAAAGGCGGGCGGATGAGACGGTCGCTCGCTGCCTTGACGGCGCGGCGTTGGTCGCCCTCGCTCGCTGTTGCGGCTATTGGCGCCTCAAACGGCTTGATGGCGTTGGTTATCGCGGCTTGGCCGTTCTCTACTCTGCTCACGGAACTTGCGGTCACCGGTCATGCTGGCGGGGCGCTGCTAAAGGTGGCGCTCGCTCTTGCTCTTGTTGGCGGCGCAGTGCTTGGCGCCGTCACGTCCGGACGGTTCCGCCTGCGCTGGCCGGGCGTTGGCTATGCGGCCGAGAAACTCGGGGCCGGCGCGCTGATGGGCGTAGGAGCGTATCTCGTGCCGGGCGGGAACGACGCGCTCGTGCTTTTCGGCGTTCCGCTGTTGCAGCCGCACGCGCTTGTTGCGTTCCTGACAATGACCGCTGCGATTGCAGGCGCGGTGCTGGCTACGCGGGCGCTTCGTCGAGCTTGATTTCGTGACCCCAAAGCCGGTGCACATGCCAGAGCACCTCATCGCGCGTTTTCGTATCAAGCGTGCGCCCGTTATGCACGGCATGGCGCAGCGTCAGGCGGCGATTGCCGTCGAGATCAGCCGAGACGACTTGTATATTCGGTTCGTGCGCGCCGAGATCGTACATCGACGAAAGACGCTCGCGCAGCGCCCGGAAGCCGCGATCGTCATGAATCGCCTCGACGTCGATATGGGATTCTTTGGCGTTATCCGAGAGCGCGAACATCCGCATTCGGCGCATAACGGTGGGCGAAAGATATTGCAGAATGAAACTTTCGTCGCGAAAGTTCGCCCATGCGTCCTTCAGCGCATCGCGCCAGTCGCCGCCTCTTGTCGACAGGCCGGCGATCGCCGGGAACCACTCGCGGTCTTCCTCGGTCGGGTGCTCGCAAATGCGCTTGATGTCTTCCATCATGGCGAAACCAAGCGCATACGGATTGATGCCCGAATAGCGCGGATCGTCAAAGTCCGGCTGGAAGACCACCGATGAATGGGAGTGCATAAACTCCAGCATCGACCCCTCCGAGAGCATGCCGCGCTCGTATAGGCTGTTCATGATGTAATGGTGCACAAATGTTGCGCAGCCCTCATTCATCACTTTTGTCTGTTTCTGCGGATAGAAGTACTGCGAAATATTCCGCACGATACGGACGAGTTCGCGCTGCCACGGCTTTAAAACGGGCGAGGCCTTCTCAATGAAATACAGAAGGTTTTCCTCGGGAAGCTTGATGTTGCGCACCGCCTCTTCGCGCTCTTCAATGTCGCTTTCAGGCTCTTCAACCGTCGGGAGGGTTCGCCAGATGTCGTTAAAGTTCTTTTGTTCATGCTCCAGGCGCGCTGCGGCCTTGGCGATCCGGTCGGCCTCGGAAAGCCGCGGCGGGCGAGCGTAACGAAAGACGCCCTGATCCATCAGCGCGTGCGCGGCGTCGAGGATACGCTCTACCTCGCCGAGTCCGTATTCGTCCTCGCACTTGGAAATATATTTTTTGGCGAAGTCGAGATAGGAAAGGATGCCCGTTGCATCCGTCCACTGACGAAATAGATAATTGTTCTTGAAGAAATGATTGTGCCCGAAACAGGCGTGCGCCATGACCAGCGTCTGCATGGTCATGGTGTTTTCCTCCATCAGATAGGCAATGCAGGGGTTGGAGTTGATAACGATCTCGTAAGCGAGGCCCTGAAAGCCCCGGCTGTACATCTGCTGATCGCGTGCAAAGTGCTTCCCAAACGACCAGTGCCGGTACATCAGCGGCATGCCGTGCGACGAATAGGCGTCAAGCATCTGTTCGGATGAGATGATCTCGATCTGGTTCGGGTAAACCTCCAGCCCCAGATCGCCGAGCGCTATTTCCTCGATTGCATTGTACGCGGACTTTAACCGGTCAAAGTCCCAGTCGCTGTCGGCGAAGAGGAGGCGTGATCTCACGGCGGGGTCGCTCACGCGGCCTCCCTCTGACCCTTGGCGAAAAGTTCGCGGAACACCGGAAAAATATCAGACGGCTTGGCGATGCGCGTCTGGGCGAAGGTTTTCCAGCGCGGGGCAAAAGTACGATAGGCGCGCCACAATTCGGCGCCGGAATCTTTGTCTGAAAACACTTCCAACTCGCGCTCGTCGAGAATCTCGATATAGGCGTAATACTGGCTGATCGGCATGACGTCTTGATCAAGGATCTCGACGCAACGCTTGGCGTCGCCAGACTGGGTGTATCCGTCTGACGCTTGCGCAACGTAGATGTTCCACTCGTGGGCGGGAAAACGTTCGTTCTGCACTTCAAGCATTTTTTCAAGCGCAGTCGACACGACCGTGCCGCCCGACTGACGGGAATAGAAGAACGTTTCTTCGTCAACCTCTTCAGCATGATGGGTATGGCGGATGAACACGACTTCCACGCGCTCATACCGCCGCTTCAGGAACAGGAAGAGCAGCATGTAGAAGCGTTTGGCGAGGTCCTTCTCCCGCTCGCCCATCGAGCCCGATACGTCCATCAGGCAGAACATCACAGCGGCCGTGGTTTGCACGGGCGTCGGTTCGTAAGCGTTATAGCGAACGTCGAGCGGATCAATGTATGGCGCCCAGCGCCGGCGCGCCTCCATTGCAGCAAGTTTCTCAAGAAGCGCGAGTTTCTCGGCGATTTCCTCTTCGCTCGGTTGCGATATGCGCTCAAGCGCGAACAATCGCTCTTTGAGTTCATTCATCTCTTTTGTCGATGGGCGCCCAAGCGCCAGTCGGCGCCCGTGGGCATTCCGCATCGTGCGGACGATATTCATATTCGTCGGCGTGCCGGATGCGGTGATGCCCGCCCGGCGCCACGCTACCGATTTGATTTCCTTCAGCGACCGTTTGACGAGATTGGGAAGCTCCAGATCTTCGAAAAAAATGTCGAGAAATTCGTCCTGCGTGAGGGTGAATTGAAAAGCGTCCTCGCCTTCGCCGGAATCGCTGGCTTCTTTTCCCTTGCCCTGCCCGCCCGACTTTGGCGGCTTTTTGATTTTGTCGCCCGCGCCAAATTCCTTGTTGCCAGGATGAACGCCGCGCCGTTCGCCGGCGTCCGGGCTCAGGCGAAAGCGCGGTTCGCGCGTGGACTTCGAAGGGATGGTGATCTTTTCGCTTTTGTCGAGATCGGATAGCGACCGCTCGCGGATCGATTTGTTGACAGCTTCCTTGATGTGCTCGCGCGCGCGCCGCAAGAAGCGCTGGCGGTTGCCAAGCGACTTACCCTTGGGGTTCTTGCGGCGATCAATGAAATGGAAGCGGTTCATGTGGATACGGACCTGAAATCAGGAGTTGGGGCAAGCAAGCGATTCACTCATCCCCCATCCCATTTCCTTCCTATCCCGCCTTGTTGACGCGCATGTACCACTCGACGAGGCGGCGCACCTGACGCGGCGTATAGCCCCGATCCGTCATCCGCGCGACGAAGCTGTCGTGCTTGGCTTCGGTCTCGCTGTCTTTCTTCGAATCGAAGGAAATGACGGGCAGCAAGTCTTCCACCTGGCTGAACATGCGCTTCTCAATGACGTTGCGCAGCTTTTCATAAGAGGTCCAGGCGGGGTTCCGCCCGCTGTTGGCCGCGCGGGCGCGCAGGGCAAACTTTACGACCTCGTTGCGGAAATCCTTCGGATTGGCGATGCCAGCCGGCTTCTCGATTTTCGACAGCTCGCCGTCCAGCGTCGCCCTGTCCATCAACTGGCCTGTATCGGCGTCCTTGAAATCCTGATCCTCAATCCACGCGTCCGCATAGGCGATGTACCGGTCGAACAGGTTCTGTCCGTATTCGCCATAACTTTCGAGATAGGCCTTCTGGATCTCTTTGCCGATGAAATCGGCGTACCGCGCCGAAAGCTCTGATTTGATAAAGTCGAGATATTGCTTCTCGGTCTCGTCCGGATATTGCTCGCGCTTGATGGCGGTCTCGAGCACATACATCAGGTGCACGGGGTCCGCTGCGACTTCCTCCGTGTCAAAATTGAACGTCTCGGACAACACCTTGTAGGCAAAGCGCGTCGAGATGCCGTCCATTCCCTCGTCAATGCCGGCGACGTCGCGATACTCCTGGTGGGACTTCGCCTTCGGGTCGGAATCCTTCATCTTGTCGCCGTCATAGACGCGAAGCTTGGAGAACAGCGTCGAATTCTCGTGCTCCTTCAGGCGCGTCAGCACGGAGAACCGCGCCAGAAGGTCGAGCGTCTCAGGCGCGCAAGGCGCGTTGGCGAGCTCAGAGGACGCAAGCAGCTTTTGATAAATCTGCCGTTCTTCCGTGACGCGCAGGCAATAGGGGACCTTGATGACGCTGATGCGGTCGAGAAACGCCTCGTTCGACTTGTTGTTGCGGAACATCTGCCACTCGCTTTCGTTCGAGTGGGCGAGAATGATCCCCTGAAATGGAATGGGGCCGAGCGCTTCGGTGCCGACGTAATTGCCTTCCTGCGTCGCGGTTAGCAACGGGTGGAGCACCTTGATGGGGGCTTTGAACATCTCGACGAATTCGAGAAGTCCCTGGTTCGCGCGGCACAGCCCGCCCGAATAGGAATAGGCGTCGGTGTCGTCCTGGCTGAAATGCTCAAGCTTGCGGATATCGACCTTGCCGACGAGGGCGGAGATATCCTGATTGTTCTCGTCGCCCGGTTCGGTCTTCGTGATGCCTATCTGCCGCAGCTTCGAGGGATAGATGCGCACGACCTCAAATTTCGAGATGTCGCCGCCGAATTCGTCCAGACGTTTGACCGCCCATGGGCTCATCATCCCCGTGAGCCGCCGCTGCTCGATGCCGTATTTGTCGGCGAGAAGCGACTTCAATTCGGGGGATTGGAACAGACCCAGCGGGCTTTCGAAAACCGGTGAAATTTCCTTCCCGGCCTTCAGCACATAGATCGGGTAGATCTCCATCATGTCTTTCAAGCGTTCGGCAAGCGATGACTTGCCGCCGCCAACCGGCCCCAGAAGATAAAGAATTTGCCGTTTTTCTTCGAGGCCCTGCGCGGCGTGACGGAAGTAGGAAACGATCCGTTCGATCGTATCCTCCATGCCGTAAAATCCCTCGAACGCTTTGTATCGCCTGATCGTCCGGTTAAAGAAGATCCGGGCGAGCCGCGGATCGCGGGAGGTGTCGACCATCTCCGGTTCGCCGATCGTCTTGACCATCCGCTCCGCAGGAGAGGCGTAAAGCATGACGTCGTCGCGCGCCGCCAGGAGGTAATCCCGAAGCGACATGGATTCCTGCTTCACGCGGGAATACCCCTCGCTGAATAGGTCGAACACGTCCAATCCGTCGCTCGAAAAACCCGTCGCCATAGTCGTCACACTCACTTTTCCTGACGTTCGCCGCCCGAACGTCGCCCAAAACCCGATTGTCCGCCCATCGTCTGGTCGGACCAGATGCGCCGGCTCAGCGCATGCTTGACGCTGGTTAGCCATCGCTGCAGCGCGTCGCTGCGATTGTGGATGATCAATTGCAAGCGACGCCGCGCGCCGTCGCGCCCCGGCTCAACGATGATGTGGGGAATCCGCAGGTTCGCGCAAGAGCGCTCAGATATTGCGCGGCGCGGCGCGATGGCGCCAGTAAAACGCAAGCGCGCCTGGGACAGCGCAGCCAATGAAGTGCAAACCAATTGCATTCGCCACCTCTTTCCGACCCGCGCCTTTAGCGCGCGTCGCCGAAATCGCAGCTATTTCATCTCCGTCGGTCTTGCTGGCCGCTTCTCGTTTTAAGCCTGCGAGGTGCCACCCAAGGGATTTCTGGGATGGCTCCGCGCCGTTCTGTTTTGTCCCGCGCCGACGCTCAGCCTTACGCCCTAAGGCAGGGTCTTCACGATGCGCCGGCGAACCCCTGTCGAAGCAAGGTTAACGTCGACCCCTTAAAAAATGTCTCACGCCCCACTTCGATATGAACAATGTAACGCGATTGCGGCGAGGTTGCGACAACCGATTTAGCCCGCGCGGCGCTTCGACGCTGAAGCGGGTTGCCGCTTCAGGCGTCACAGTCATTGGCACTGTCGATCGCCGTCTGCCAAAGACGGATCGCGTAGGATTTTTATGCGCCGCGAGCGAATGCGGTCGACGCTGCCGCACCGGGGGGTTAAATTCCCATCCTGCGGGGCACAACGCATGACGACAGGGAGGCGATTATGACGCTGCTGCTCGGACAATCAGTTCCTGATTTCACACAAGATTCTACAGAAGGACCGATCCATTTTCATGAATGGATCGGCGAGAAATGGGCGGTGCTGTTCAGCCACCCGAAAGACTTCACGCCGGTATGCACGACTGAACTGGGCGAGGTTTCACGGCTCAAACCCGAATGGGACAAACGCAACGTCAAGGTGATCGCGCTATCGGTCGATCCTGTTGACGACCACACGCGTTGGGTGCGCGACATCGAAGAGACGCAAGGAGCGAAGATCTGGTATCCGATCCTTGCCGACGCCGACCAGAAGGTGTCGAAGCTCTATGGCATGATCCATCCGGACGCTGCTGCGAACATCACGGTGCGGTCGGTCTATGTCGTCGACCCCCATAAAAAACTCCGCCTGACGATCACCTATCCGCCGTCTACGGGGCGCGATTTTCGGGAGATCCTGCGGACGATCGACAGCCTCCAGCTGACCGACGGCTACAAGGTGGCGACGCCTGTCAACTGGCGCGACGGCGACGATGTGATCATCGTCCCCTCGCTCACGGACAAATCGGAGATGCAGAAGCTGTTTCCGAAGGGATGGAAAGAGATCAAGCCTTACCTGCGCGTGACGCCTCAGCCGAACAGATAGGCTGTCGTTGGCGCTGATCAGGCGCGCGCCAGCGCCTCGTCGATCAGCGCGGCTGTCTTCTCAGCGCCAAAAATCTTCGCGAAGGGCCCCATCCGGGGTCCTTCCGCTTGCCCGAATACGACCTGGTAAATCGCTCCGAACCAGTCGCGGATATTTTTCTCGAAGCCGGCCGCCTTGCCTGCGTCGAAGGTTGCGGTCTGGTATGCGTCTTCAGTCGCCCCGTCGCCGATCGCGCGCAAGCGCGCGGCAAGGTCGGCAAGGCCCCCGCGTTCGGCGTCAGTGGGCGGACGGAACGTCTTTTTCGGCGCGATGAAACGCTCGAAGTATTTCTGTGCGTAGCCAATTTGCGCATCGGCAGCGGCCAGTTCGGCTTGGCTGGCGGTGGGGCGATATTTCCGGATAAAGCCCTGAATGACCCCTCTGTCGGCCCCGCCGACCGCGCCGACGAGCGTCAGCAGCAGGCCGAATGAGACCGGCGAGACAGCGTCCGGCGGCGCGCCCTCGTGGATGTGCCAGACAGGATTGTCGAGCGCTGCGGCGCCGTGCGTGTCTGCATATTTCTGCAGATGCGCCAGATAATCGTCGGCCATCTTCGGGATGACGTCGAAATAGAGTTTCTTTGCCGCCTTCGGATTCTGGAACATGAACAGCGAAAGGCTTTCCGGCGAGGCGTAGGTCAGCCATTCCTCGATCGAGATGCCGTTGCCCTTTGTCTTGGATATTTTCTTGCCGTCCTCATCAAGGAAGAGTTGAAAGTTGAAGCCCTCTGGCGGGGTTCCGCCCAGCGCCTTGACGATGCGGTTAGACAGCCGGACCGACTCGGTGAGGTCCTCGCCAGCCATCTCGTAGTCCACGCCCAGCGCCAGCCAGCGGCCGGCCCAGTCTACTTTCCATTGCAGCTTCGCCGCTCCGCCGCGAACGGAGGATTTCACGCGCGTCCCGTCTTCGTCTTCGAAGACGATTTCGCCTGTGCGGGCGTCGCGCTCAAGCAGCGGCACGTAAAGAACCCGTCCCGTCGTCGGCGAAAGGGGCAGGATGGGCGAGTATGTCTCGCGCCGTTCTTCGCCCAGCGACGGCAGCATGATTTCCATCACGGCGTCGTAACGCTCAAGTACGCGGATCAGCGTTTCGTCGAACAGGCCGCTGCTGTAGCAGTCGGTCGCCGAGAAGAACTCGTAATCGAAACCGAACTGGTCAAGAAACGCGCGCAGCATGGCGTTGTTGTGGTGCGCGAAACTCGGATGCTGCGTGCCGAACGGGTTAGGCACGCTCGTCAGCGGCATCTGAAGATGTTGCGTGAGCATCTCCTGGTTCGGCAGGTGGGGCGGCACCTTCCGCATGCCGTCCATATCGTCAGAGAACGAAATCAGGCGGGTCGGCTGCCCCGTAAGCAATTCATAGGCCCGGCGGACCATTGTCGTGCGCGCAACCTCGCCAAAGGTTCCGATATGCGGCGGACCAGATGGGCCATAGCCTGTTTCGAAAACGACGGCTCCTTGCTTGCCTGAACGCTCCATACGGCGGGCGAGGCGGCGCGCTTCTTCGAAGGGCCATGATTTGGCGGCGGCGATCGCGTCAGCGTCGAACGTTTTCTTTTGCAGAGACATGAGCGTTGTAGCGGACATTAGGGCAAACCAGCCGGTGCGATTCAGGATGCAAATCAGGGCGCGCCTCGGCGTAAGACGTCGGCGCACGAGGATGCAAGACTTATGGTCCGGCGCAGTTGCGGTCAACGCGGCGCCGGCGGATGTCGCCGCCTGCTCGTTGCTCGTTCGTTGCATTTTCGCCCGTTCGCGATAGCTTGCCAACGCCTGACGCATGAAAACATCCGGAAAAGGAATTGCCGCCAATGCCCGCCGAGCGCGTCGCCCAGCTAACGCCCCAAGAGGCGGTCGTATACCTGATGGTGATGTCGTCGGCTTCTGACGGCAGGCTTGCCGAGGCGGAACTGCGCACAATTGGGCGGGTCGTTCGCTCTTTCCCCCTGTTTTCCGAGGCAGATGAAGAAAACCTCGTCAATATGGCGGAGGCTTGCGGCAGGCTGATGGGCTCTGACGACGGCCTTCACAAGGTATTGGCCGCAGCCGCTGTCGCGCTGCCGGAGCACCTCTCCGAGACTGCCTATGCGGCGGTTGTCGACGTAGTCACCGCTGACGAAGGGCTGGTCGCCACCGAGATCCGCGTGCTGGAACTGGTGCGCAATGCGCTCAACGTTTCAGATGACGGGGCGGCGGCGATTGAGCGCGCCGCGCGGGCGCGTCATATGACAATGGATAATGAAGCCTGAGCGCGACTCTCGCCAACAATTGAGCCGTCGATTTCTTTCATAGCCTTACCCGAGTTTGGCCCGCGCGAAATCCGATGGACGGGCGGCCCGAGAAGAGGGCCGCCCGCCGCCGATACGCCTCGGCGTTAATCGCACGTCTATTGCGCCTACGACGCGCTGTAATGCAGAGCGGCAAGCCGCTGATCGCCAATCTCTGCGATCCACTGGTCCGCAAGCTCTTTCGCGCAGCGCTGGCGGTCAGCAAGATAGCGCACGTCTTCGGGGCCGCACGCGCGCATCGCTTTTCGAGTAAGCCGGTTGTGAAGTTTCTCGACGGCAGCCGCATCACGAAGTTCAGCCGTGTTATATTTGAAGGCAACCCGTTCGGCGGCAAGAGCGGGGGTAAACACAACAAGGGCGGCGGCAAGACCAGTAAAGGCAAGTTTCTTTGTTGGCGTCGTCATGGCTGTATCCTTAATTTGTAGTGACGCGCCCTCTGATCTCTCAACGGATCCAATTATGACGTCATCGGATCAGATCGCGAGTCGCCTTGTCGCGCCTTTAGACCTGCCCGCCGCATGGGCAGTTCTGCCTGGCGGATATCATTCCCGCGCAATGATCTTGAGGCGCTTTTCGCGGCTATCCTTGCGCGGTTCGGCGAACGCCATCCGAGCGACCTTGGCCCTCGTGGACGATTATCCCGTTTCCGCGTATGGACAGGGCGCATTACGATTTAGGACTGACAGCACGGAGAACTTGAATGTTGGGTTGGATTGCCTTCGTGAGGCGCGTGGTCTTGCCTGTTGCGTCCGGGTTCTTTGCACTGGCTGGCGTGTCGTTCGCCGCCCTCGACGAGAATGCATTGGCGCGTTACGCCGCTGGCGATTATGACGCAGCCGTGGTTGCGGCCGAAATGGCTGGCGGGCCGGACAATCTCGCGCTTGCCGCAAGAGCGCTCAACGCCGTGGCGTATTTCGACGATGGGCGCAAATCCACCCGAAAAATGGCCGGAAACGCGCTCGACTACGCACAGGCTGCGCTTGCGATCGAACCCAACCATCCTGAAGGTCATTTGCAAGCGGCGATTAGCCTGTCGCTTCGTAGCGCCAAGATGTCGCCGGTGCGCGCCCTGCTGCTCGATTTGCCGGTGCGGGCGCGAAAGCACATTGATCGCGCGCTCGAGTCGAGCCCTGGGAATGTCTGGGCATTGTCAACGTCTGGCGCCTGGCGCGTAGAAGTGGCGCGGCGCGGTGGCCGCACGCTGTTTGGCGCTGATCCGGAGCTCGGTTACGAGGAACTCCTGAAGGCGCGAACCGGTGCGCCGGACAATGTCGCCATCGCCTATGAAGCGGCGCTTCGCCTCTTGGCGAGCCGGCGCGAGGAATGGCGCGCGACGGCGCTCGAAGCGCTCGACGTGGCCGTATCGGCAGAACCCGATACGAAGTTCGAAACTGACCTACAGGCCAAGGCCATCGAGTTAAAGGCGGCCGTGGACGCCGGACCGGAGGCGGTGCGCGCGTTTGTCGACGCGCAGCCGTGATCGCCAACCGCCAATGACGGAAAAAAGCGCCTCGACTCCGGCAATCGTCTGCCGGATCGCCACGCCGCGGGAGTGGAAAGAAGCGCGCCGGACGGGCCTTCTGCCGTTGCGCGACATCGACGCGCAGGATGGCTTTTTGCACCTGTCCAGCATCGATCAGGTACTTGGTACCGCCAACCGTCATTTCGACAATGAAAACGCGCTGCTGGTGCTCTGTGCACAGACATCCAGTTTAGGCGAGGCTTTGCGTTGGGAAAGGTCCCGGGGCGGCGAATTATTTCCCCATCTTTACGGACCGTTTGACGCGGCGCTTGTCTGCGAGGTCCGGTCCTTGTGTCGCGATCCGTCAGGAGACTTTGCGTTTGAGGGAAGGTCTTCCAAGTGAATGCGCCGCGCATCTTCGCTAATCTGGGCGCGCGCGCCTTGCGCCTCCTCGATCCTGAAAAAGCGCACGAGGCGACGATCGGGCTCCTCCGCGCCGGGTTCGGACCCGTTGTCGCCCGCAACGATGATCCAGCGCTCCGGGTGCAGATCGCAGGTATCGATTTCCCCAATCCCCTCGGGCTTGCCGCCGGGTTTGACAAGAACGCAGAGGTTCCCGATGCGGTGTTACGGCTGGGCTTCGGGTTCGTCGAGACCGGCGCCGTGACGCCGCTTCCCCAGCCCGGCAATCCGCGCCCGCGCGTGTTCCGCCTGCCGGAAGATGGCGCCGTCATCAATCGGTATGGCTTCAACAGTGACGGGCTTGCCGCGTTCGCCCAGCGCCTGAAACTGCGACAAGGCCGCGGCGGCGTCGTTGGCGTCAATCTCGGGTCAAACAAGGACAGCCCCGACCGCACCGCAGATTATATTGCGGGCATTGTTGCGCTTGAGGGGCTGGTTGATTTTTATACGGTCAATGTTTCATCGCCAAACACGCCGGGTTTACGCGCGCTTCAGGATAAATCAGCGTTGATGGATCTGATGTCGAGAGTTCAGGCGGCGCGCGATGGTCTGGCCTTGCCAGCGCCGGTGTTTCTGAAAATCTCTCCCGATCTCAGCGATGAAGACAAGTCCGATATCGCGGATGTGGTTCGCGCTCTTGGGGTCGAGGCATTAATAGTTTCGAACACAACGGTGGCGCGCGACCCCACCCTTCGAAGCGCCTACGCGACGGAAAAGGGCGGCCTCTCGGGCCGACCGCTCTTCGCATCGTCGACTGAAATGTTACGTGAGTTCCGGCGCGTATTGGGGGCGGCAACCCCACTTATTGGCGTGGGCGGCGTCTTCTCGGGCGACGAGGCTTACGCCAAGATCAAAGCGGGCGCGTCCTTGGTGCAGCTCTACACCGCGCTCATCTATCGCGGGCCTGGGCTCATCCCGAAAATCCTCAAACGTCTCGCCGAGTTGTCGCGCGCCGACGGGTTCTCAAACATTTCTGAGGCCTGCGGCGTCGACGCCTGACTGGCTGCGCGCAACGGTGCGCGGAGGTCATTGGTTTTCAGGGCGCGGCTCATCGAAACTAACCCGGATCTCCCCGTTTGCGGCGGAGACCGTTCGATAAAAACAACTCCGCCGGCCAGTGTGGCACGCCGCGCCCGTCTGCTCGACAGCAAGCTCAACCGCGTCCTGATCGCAATCAATCCGTATCGCGACAATGCGCTGACGATGACCGGACGTCTCGCCCTTGCGCCAAAGCTTCTTGCGCGAACGTGACCAATAATGCGCCTCGCCCGTTTCAAGCGAGAGCCTGAAAGCTTCCTCGTTCATCCACGCAATCATCAGGAGGCGGCCTGTGACGGAGTCGGTCGCGGCGGCGGCAATTAGTCCATCTGCGCCGAACCGGGGCGCGATCGTCGCCGTTTCTTCGATCGTCTCCGCCCCGGTCATTCAGGGTCTCCGAATTCAGCCTTTGATGAGGCGCAGGAAGCGTTCCTCAAGGGCGGGGTTCGTGCGAAACTCGCCGGTAAACCGCGTCGTGATCGTATCCACGCCGTGTTTGTGAACGCCGCGCGTCGACATGCATTGATGCTCGGCTTGTATCAGCACGGCCACGCCGCGCGGCTGCAGAACAGTTTCAAGCGTCGTTGCGATTTGCGCCGTCAGTTTTTCCTGCACCTGCAGGCGCTTTGCGTAGACATCGACAAGGCGCGCCAATTTCGAGATGCCGACGACCTTGTCGGATGGCAGATAGGCGATATGCGCTGTTCCGATGATCGGCGCCATGTGGTGTTCGCAATATGATTCAAGGCGAATGCCTTTCAGCAGCACGATGTCGTCATAGCCGCCGACTTCCTCAAAGGTACGTGCAAGGATCGATTCTGCATCCTCGTCGTAACCGGAGAACCATTCCTCGAATGCCTTCGCAACGCGCTTGGGCGTGTCGATCAGCCCCTCGCGGGCAGGATCGTCGCCGGCCCAGCGGATGAGGGTGCGAACAGCGGCTTCAGCCTCGGCGCGGCTTGGACGGGATGAAAGAATTGTCGTCTCGTCGGACGCACGCGTGGCGGTGTCGTAGGCAATGGCGGTCATGGGCCTGTCCTATCGTTCAGAAGCGATTACAAATTCGCGGTTCTCAGGGAGATCGCGGCTCGAAGCTATCTAGCTACGCTCAATATTTAAGCACGGATTAGTCCGATCCCAAGGGGATGAAATGAGCCAGCCGGCGCAACCAGAGGGGGCGGACAGCCGAATCTGCTTGCAACTCACAGATTCTTTTTGGTTTTTTGCGCGGATCACAGTTGCTTGTCCGAGCGGCTGAGGACGCGGCGTGTAGCATCTTCCCAAACCGCCGCGATCTCCCCGACGCCTATTTGACAACCGGCCCCGTTCAATTAGCTCTGTCCGCCTTATGGCGCTCGCCCTCTTCGACACACTCTCTCGCGCGGTTCGTCCGTTCATTCCGGTGGATCCGTCCCGGGTAACGATGTATGTCTGTGGCCCGACTGTTTACAGCCACGCGCATATCGGCAATTTCCGCGCGGCGGTCGTCTTCGACCTTCTCTTCCGCTTGTTACGACATGAATATGGCGCGGACGCAGTTGTCTATGCGCGCAACCTGACGGACATCGACGACAAGATCATCCGCGCGGCGCAGGAGACCGGCGAGACGATCTCGGCGGTGACGACGAAATACGCCCGTCTCTACAGAGATGAAACGGCCGCGCTTGGCGTCCTGGCCCCAACCCTTGAGCCGCTGGCGACGGAAAACATTTCCGCGATGGTTGGCTTTATCGACCGCCTGCTGGCGCGCGGGGCGGCCTATCAGGCGGAGGGACACGTTCTCTTCTCCGTCGCCAAGGCGCCGGGCTATGGCGCGCTGTCCGGCGTCGACCGGGACGAGATGCTCGCCGGCGCGCGGGTCGAGGTGGCGCCCTACAAGGTCGACGCGGCAGATTTCGTTCTTTGGAAACCGTCTGCTCCCGATGAGCCCGGCTGGGAAAGTCCATGGGGACGCGGGCGTCCCGGCTGGCATATCGAATGCTCGGCCATGATCGAGGCGGCGCTGGGGCAGACCATCGACATCCATGGCGGCGGACAGGACCTGCGCTTTCCGCACCATGAAAACGAGCTGGCGCAATCAAGCTGCGTCCATGACGGCGCGCCGCTCGCCCGCTATTGGCTGCACAACGGTTTTCTGCGGATGGGCTCCGAGAAGATGTCAAAGTCGCTCGGTAATGTGGCGTTGCCGCGCGACCTGTTGAAGGCGTGGCCCGGCGAGGCGTTGCGATTTGCGCTGTTGTCGGCGCATTACCGGCAGCCGCTCGAATGGATGGACGGATTGATCGAGCAAAGCCGTCGGCAACTTGACCGGTTCTATCGCGCGCTTGCTGACGCCCCTGACCATGCAGGCCTCAAGGTCGAGCCGCCGCCGAGCGTTGTGCTGGCGCTCCAGGACGATCTCAATTCGCCCGAGGCGATCGCGGGGCTGCATTCCCTGCGCGATATCGTGGTGCAAACCAGCGATCCGGCGGCGAAGGCGCGCGCTGCGGCGCGGCTGAAGGCCGCCGGCGTCCTGATGGGGTTTCTGTCCGATGCCCCTGAAGTATGGTTCAAGCGGCGCCCAGATGAGTCGAGCGGCCTCGACGACGCAGCGATCGAGACATTGATCGCCGAACGCGCGGAAGCCCGCAAAGCAAAGAATTTTTCCCGTTCAGACGAGATCCGAAACGATCTCGCTGCGCGCGGGGTTATCCTTGAGGACGGACCGGGAGGCGCGACATGGCGGCGCGCGTGATGGCGTACGGCTGCGCGCGCCATTCGGCGGGCGAGACTGCGACCGTGGCGCGCAGGACCGCTTTCTCCTCGGCGTTGCGCTGTTGGTCAGTTAGAAGTCCCGCTGATGACCGCGCGCCGGCCATACCAGATGCGCAAGGCCCGCGCGTTGGCGCCCGATAAAGAAAGAAGCAAGCAGCGATGAGCCAGGTTCTCAACTCGTTCCGGACCGGTCCCGACGCGGATGGACGTTTCGGAAAGTTCGGCGGCCGCTTCGTCGCCGAGACGCTGACCCCGCTCGTCCTTGAATTGGCCGCCGAGTATGACCGGGCGCGGAAAGACCCGCAGTTTCAAAAGGATCTTGAGTACTACCTGAAGCACTACGTCGGCCGGCCGTCGCCGCTCTATTTCGCCGCCCGGTTGACGGAGCATGTGCGGGCGTCAGCGCCGAAAGGCCGCGGCGCCAAAATCTATTTCAAGCGCGATGAGCTCAACCATACCGGCGCCCATAAGATCAACAACTGCATGGGACAGATCTTGCTGGCCCTACGTATGGGCAAGACCCGCATCATCGCTGAGACGGGCGCGGGGCAGCATGGCGTAGCGACCGCCACCGTGTGCGCGCGCTTCGGCTTGCCTTGCGTCGTCTACATGGGCGCGACCGATGTCGAGCGTCAGAAGCCCAATGTATTCCGGATGAAGCTGCTGGGCGCGGAAGTTGTGCCCGTCGTCTCAGGCCGGGCGACCCTGAAGGACGCCATGAATGAAGCGTTGCGCGATTGGGTGACCAACGTCGCCGACACGTTTTACATCATCGGCACGGCGGCGGGACCGCATCCCTATCCCATGATGGTGCGCGACTTTCAGTCAGTGATCGGCATTGAGGCGAAGGCGCAGATGCAGGAGGCCGAGGGCCGCCTACCGGATGCGATCATGGCCTGCATAGGCGGCGGATCGAACGCCATCGGGCTGTTTCACCCTTTCCTCGATGATCTCGACGTCGAGCTCATCGGCGGCGAAGCGGGCGGGCACGGGGGTGAAACGGGCGAGCACGCCGCCTCGCTGGCGGGCGGGCGCCCGGGCGTGCTTCACGGCAACCGGACCTATCTCCTTCAGGACGAAGACGGCCAGATCAAGGACGCGCACTCAATTTCCGCCGGCCTCGACTATCCCGGCATCGGACCTGAGCATGCGTGGCTGCATGAGACCGGTCGGGTCGCCTACCTCTCGGCAACCGACGACGAGGCGCTGGCCGCGTTCCAGATCTGCGCAAAACTGGAAGGCATCATCCCGGCGCTGGAACCCGCCCACGCGCTCGCCCGCGCGCTCGACAAGGCGGCAGAAATGCCGCGCGACGACATTCTGCTGCTGAATATGTGCGGACGGGGCGATAAGGATATTTTTACCGTGATGGAACTTCTCGGCGGATAGGGCGAAATGCGTCAGTTGAACCGCGCTCAAAATTCCGCGAACTGTCGGGAAAGTTTGCCCCGATGGGACCAAAACCGTTAAGCTGACGTTGTTAGTCGTGAACAGCCCCTCTGCGGGCGTGCGTCATTGTTAAACGCCTACAGAGAGAGACATCGTCCCTTGTCTATAACCGCTCGCTACGGCGCCCGTCCGCACAACCGCCCGCCCGTTTCATCGCTCGCACGAGCGGACGGCAGGGCCGCCGGCGTATACGATACGGCTCCCCGCGCCAGCGAGGCGATGCTCCGCCGCATCTCCGCCCATTGCGCCTCCTATCAGGGCGCGAACGCCGCTCGCAGCATTGCACAGGTCGGCCTCAGCCTCGGCATTTATTTTGCGCTGATGGCGGGCTCGATTGCATCTGTCGCATACGGATCTACCTGGCTTTCGCTGCTTATTGCGCCCCTCGCGGGGTTGATGCTCGTCAAGCTGTTCACCATCCAGCACGATTGCGGGCATGGCAGCTATTTTGCCTCCAAACGCGCCAACGACGCGCTCGGGTTTTTGATCAGCATTCTGACGTTCACGCCCTATGGGTTCTGGCGCGATTCGCACAACCGTCACCACGCGAGCTCGGGGAATCTCACCCGGCGCGGCGTTGGCGCGGTCGATACGTTGACCGTTGAGGAATATCGCGCGCTCGGCTTTTGGCGGCGCGCAATGTACCGCTTGTATCGCCACCCGGTCATGATGATTTTTTTCGGCGCGCCTTTCTATTTTCTCATCGTTCAACGTTTGCCCCTGACGGGCGCGATGCCATTCGCCGAGGTCTATCACGGGCTTAAATTCCAGCAGGTCTGGCGCAGCATTCTCGCGTTGAACATTGCTTTGCTCGTGGTCTACGGCGCGTTGTCCTGGCTCTTCGGTCCACTGACAGTATTGATTGCCGTCGCCCCGGTGGTGTCCGTCGCGGCGATCGTGGGCGTCTGGCTCTTTTTCGTGCAGCATCAGTACGAGGACACCTACTGGCGGCCGCAGCAAGAATGGAGCTACGCCGAAGCGGCGGTGTACGGGTCGTCGCATTATGACTTGCCCAAACCGCTGCAGTGGGTGACGGGCAACATCGGCCTTCACCACATTCACCATTTGTCGAGTCGGATACCGAACTATCGATTGCAGGAGTGTTTTGACGCCAGCCCCGACTTGCGGTCTTTGCCGCGCCTGTCTTTCGTCGAGAGTTTGAAATGCGCGCAACTCGCGCTTTGGGACGGAGATCGCAACAAGATGGTGACCTTCCGCGCTGCGCAAAGAGGGTCGACAAACGAAGCTGGCTGATCAAGTCCTGCGGGTTGTCGTTTATTTTCGCGGCAGGAGAATTAAACTCCCGTCGAAGAATTCAGGGCGGGGGAATCCAGCATGCACGAGACAGGATCGGCGACGCGCTTCTCTACGGGAGGCGGATTTAAGAGAGGCGGACGCCCGCGCAGCGCGCGTTTCGTGCGCATCGCGCTATGCGCGGCGTTGGTCCTCTCCGCTGCATCCGGCTGCGCGCGCCGGGCCGCCCCAGCGCCTCCGCCAAGTCCCGCTCAGGAAACGTACCGGGAGACGCCGTCAGGCCCGATTATCGGGTATGTGTCCCCAGAGGGGGCTCATGTTTGGCGGGGAGCTCCGTTCGCAAAGGCTCCAGAGGGAGAGTTGCGGTGGCGCGCGCCGCGCCCCCATCCGGGCTGGTCTGAACGACGCGAGGCGTTGCAATCCGCCGATCGCTGCATCCAGCTAACGAACCGCCTTAATGAAAGCGAAGGGCTGGATCCCGGCCTTATTGTCGGCTCAGAAGATTGTCTCTACGCCGATATTTATGCGCCGCCGAATGCTGCGCCGGGGGCGGCTCTTCCGGTCATGGTCTGGATCCATGGCGGGGCCAACACATGGGGCCGGGCGTCGTCCTATGACGGCGCCCGGTTGGCGGTGAATGAGAATGTCATCGTCGTCGCCGTTCAGTACCGACTTGGCATTTTCGGGTGGTTCGCCCACGAAGCATTACGAGCAAACCCTGAAATTCCCGCAGATGAGAGCGCCAATTTCGGCACGCTCGACCTCATTGCGGCGCTCGATTGGGTTGGTCGCGACATCGCCGCTTACGGCGGCGATCCCGACAACATCACGATCTTTGGCGAAAGCGCAGGGGGCCATAACGTCGCCAGCCTGCTCGCTTCGCCGATTGCGCGTGGAAAATTTCATCGCGCGATCATCCAGTCGGGCAGCTTCGACAGCGTTCCCCTCGCGGAGGCGGAAAGCGGGTCTATTGAACGCAATGTCGGACGGGACGTCGCCCGGCGTATCGGCGCCAATGACGGCGCTGGCTTGCGCGCCGCGCCGCCTGAGAAGGTCTTCGCTTCACTGGAACTCGGCGATCAGGCGTTTCTGTCCCTTCCGCGCATAATCGCCGATGGGGTCGCCTTGCCCGCCTCGCCATTGCGCGAGGCGTTCGCGTCGCGGGAAACGTTCAACGCCGTTCCAGTGATCACTGGCGTCAACCGCGATGAGATGAAGCTGTTCCAGCTCCTCGACCCTGCTTTGACGAAGAGGATCCTAGGGCTTTTTCCCGTCGCGCGCGACCAGCGCTACTATGATGCGCTTGCGGAATATACGAGCCGGGTCTGGCGTATCCGGGCGGTAGATGAACCGGCCGGGGCAATGGTCGCCGGTGGTCATCCTGACATATTTGCCTACCGGTTTGATTGGGATGAAGGCGGACGTTTTTTGATAACCGATCTTGGCAACCTACTCGGAGCCGGTCACGCCATAGAAATACCTTTCGTCTTCAACCGGTTTGAACTACTCGGCTCCCTCGACCGCATCATGTTTACGAAACGGACGGCTGAAAGCCGTGAAGATTTGTCGCGCGCCATGGGCGCCTATTGGGCCAGCTTCGCGCGAAGCGGCGAACCGGGCGATGGCGGGCGCGGGCTTCCTCAATGGCCGTCCTGGGGCAGGCAAGCGCGGCTCCTGCGCCTTGATTCTGTAGAAGGCGGCGGGCCGGAAGTTCTGGCTGGCGAGGATTCGCTGGAAGCGCTCCTCGTTGACCTGCAGTCCGACCCGCGCTTGTCCGACGCCGAGCGGTGTGCGGTGATGGACGCGATGGGGCGCTGGACGCGGGAGGTCGCGCAAGCCATCTCGCGGCGGGCGGATTGCCCGGGTGCGGCGGCGACCTGATCGACATGTTGCCGCTTGGGAAATCGCCGGCAGGACTTGCGCGCCGCCGAGGCAAAAGGCCGACGCCCCTCGTTGTGCGCTTGCATTCAGCAGCGCGCCCTGTACGCATGAGCCCTTCCCGCAAGCCGGGCTAGGGCCAGTAGGCGCAATCGAGGGGTCATGTCGCGTATCGCCACGAAATTTGCCGCGCTGGCGGCGGAAGGGCGCGCCGGGTTTGTGCCGTTCATCATGGCCGGAGACCCGGATCTCGCTACGTCGCATGCGATTTTCGAGGGTTTGCCTGCGGCGGGCGCCGACGTCATTGAACTCGGTGTCTGCTTCACCGATCCAATGGCGGACGGACCTGCCATTCAGGCAGCCGGACTGAGGGCGCTGAAGTCCGGCCAAACCTTGCGCAAGACCTTGGACATGGTTCGCGCGTTTCGAGCCAGAGACGAGACGACGCCCATCATTCTGATGGGATATTACAATCCGTTCTTAACTTACGGCGTCGATGCGTTTCTGCTCGATGCGCGGGCGGCCGGCGTTGACGGGCTGATTATTGTCGACCTGCCGCCAGAGGAAGATGCGGAGTTCTGCATTCCGGCCCGCGCGGCTGGCCTCGATTTCGTCAGACTGGCGACGACCACCACGGACGTCGCCCGCATGCCAGCAGTGCTGCGCCATGCGTCGGGATTTATCTATTACGTTTCGGTCGCCGGCGTGACCGGCGCCGCGAGCGGCGTGCGCGCGGTCGTGGACGCTGCGGTATCCCGCCTCAAACAGGCGTCAGGCCTCCCAGTGGCGGTTGGTTTCGGTATCAAAACTGTTGAACATGCGGCGGAAACGGCGCGGGTTGCGGATGCCGTGGTTGTCGGATCGGCCCTTGTTGAACGGCTGGCTGGCGCGCTTCCCAAAAGCCGAAACCCGAGTGCCCTTGAGCTGAGCGCGTCGGAG
This sequence comes from Parvularculaceae bacterium, assembly GCA_041747095.1. Classification (GTDB taxonomy): domain Bacteria; phylum Pseudomonadota; class Alphaproteobacteria; order Caulobacterales; family Parvularculaceae; genus Amphiplicatus. Next base: position 526 of record JBGTFV010000140.1, on the reverse strand, counting down.
GCTGATATTGTGATTAACGCGGTGTTGAGCGCGGCGCGCGATCTTGGCGATGCGATCCGCAGTGCGAGGAAGTAGTAACCCATGAACTGGCTATCCAACATTACCCCGCCGGGGATCAAAAACATCTTCCGCAAACCCGACGACGGGACCAACGGCCTCTGGGTGAAATGCGGCGCCTGCGGGGACATGGTCTTCCATCGCGACCTTGAAGCGGCCCTGCACGTCTGCCCATCCTGCGGTCATCACATGCGCATGCCAGTCGATGAACGACTGCGCGCGCTATTCGACGAAGGCGCTTTCGAGGAAATTGAACTTCCCGAACCGCCGAGCGATCCGTTGAAGTTCCGCGATGAGAAGAAATACGTCGCTCGCCTCCGCGATTATCGCAAGCGAACGGGCCAGGCCGACGCGATGCGCGTCGGCGCCGGCGCGGTCGAAGGCCAGCCGCTCGTCGCTGCGGTGCAGAATTTTGAATTCATGGGCGGCTCGATGGGTATGGCGCTCGGCGAGGCGCTGCTGAAGGCCG
>JBGTFV010000139.1:0-2073 GCA_041747095.1 Parvularculaceae bacterium | reverse complement strand
CATCCCGTCCCCAATCGACGCAGGGGATGGCGCCGATGACGACGGCGAGGACGGCGACGAGAGGGCTGCGGGCGGCGAGGGCGGCCCGGAGTTTGTGCAGGATTTTCATCAAATTGATGAAGAACCCGTCGATCAATCCTGACGTTTGCCAGCAATTATGAAGCTCCGGCGGCGGGTCTGACGTGACACTGGCGTGTTTGCGTCAGCGGCCCCGGAGGTCTACAAGTCGGACGGAGTTTCAAGCATTGGAGTTCCCGCAATGGGCGCCATCGGTCCGTGGCAAATTCTGATAATACTGGTGCTGGCGCTGCTGCTCTTTGGCGGCGGCGGCAAGATTTCTTCGCTCATGGGCGATTTTGCGAAGGGTATCAAATCCTTCCGCAAAGGTCTTCAGGACGAAGATAAACAAATCGAAGCCGGCGCCGACAAACCGATCGACGTGTCGGCGTCGCAGAAAACGACCGAGAAGAACTGACCCTGAGGACGCGCGCCAGATGTCGCTTGCGCCACATTTCGGTTTCTTCGAGCTGATCGTTGTCGCCGTGATCGCGCTGATCGTCGTCGGCCCGAAGGACCTGCCAAAACTTCTGCGATCCGTCGGCCGTCTCGTCGGTCAGGCGCGGCGCATGGCCTCTGATTTTACCGCCGCCTTCAACCAGATGGCGCGTGAGAGCGAGATCGAGGAGATGCGCGCCGAGATCGACGCTATCCGCAGTCAGAATGTGCTGGCGGATGCGAGGAGCGCCCTGTCCGAGGCAAAAGGCGAAATCGACGCCGCGCTTCGCCCGATCAGCGATGCAGTGCGGCCCGTCGAAGAAGCGATAAACGAGGAGGCGGCGCAACTCCGCGACGCCGGGCGGTCGCCTGCGAAAAAAAACGGGGCGCCGGTTGAAGAACCCTACCTGTGAACCTCAATCCGTTCGTAAAATCGCCGACCTCGAAAACGCCCTCAGTCCGTGACGGCGCGCCGGCGCCTGCCGTTGCTCCCGCTAACGCAGAGCTGCCAGACGATGACGAGGTCGCCGCCTCGGCCGCGCCGCTGCTCGAACATCTGACCGAACTGCGCTCGCGCCTGCTCGTTGTCGTCGGGGCGGTGGCGGTTTGCTTCGCGATCTGCTTTGTCTTCTCGGAGCAGATATTCAACGTTCTGATCATTCCGTTTGTCGACGCCGTGCGCTCGGCGCAAGGGCCGAACGCGGGTAAAGATCCAACGCTCTATTTCGGCCCGCTCGAATTTTTCTTCACGCGCGTGCGCCTGTCGGTCTTCGCCGCCATCGTGATGGCTTTTCCCGTCATCGCCTGGCAGCTTTACGGCTTCATTGCGCCCGGTCTTTACCGCCGCGAGAAAAAGGCGGCGCTGCCGTTCCTCTTCGCCATGCCCGTGATGTTCGCCGCGGGCGCGAGCCTTGTTTATTTCGTCATGATGCCCTTCGTTATGCGCTTCGCCGTTGGTTTCGAGGCGACGGCGGGGGGCGATGCGCCCGCCAATTACGAACTTCTGACGCGCGTCGGCGATTATCTGTCGCTCGTCACGACGATGATCCTCGCCTTCGGTTTCGCCTTCCAATTGCCGGTCGTCCTGACGCTGATGGCGCAGGCGGGGCTCGTCACCCCGGAATTCCTGACGAGAAACCGTCGCTATGCGGTGGTCATTATCTTTATCATCGCCGCGTTCCTGACCCCGCCCGATCCCTTCAGCCAGGTCGTGCTCGGCGGCTGCGTCCTTGCGCTCTATGAGCTGTCGGTGCTGGCCGTCCGGATTGCCGCGCGCAAGGCGCGGGCGGCGATGGAAGAGGCGTCGGTCTGACGCATTGAGGCTCACCTGTGGCCTCACCCTGAGGAGCCGCGAAGCGGCGTCTCGAAGGGCGAGGCGAACTCATCAGCGTCGGGCATCAGCATCGGGCATCAGCATCGGGTCGTCATCCCGGACGCTGCAGGCGATCCGGGATCCCGGCCCTGCGCTGTCGCTCCGGCCGGGATGACAAAGACGGGTCGCTCGATCGCGGCGCCCGTTCCGCGGGAATTATAAGTTTCATCGCCGAAATATAACTTTTATCCCCCACCCCCTGCGGC
>JBGTFV010000138.1:0-2050 GCA_041747095.1 Parvularculaceae bacterium | reverse complement strand
GCCGAACAATCCAAACACGAGCGTATCGGGATCGAGGATCGGGTTCGGCCGCTCGATCTGGAAGACCGATACGGTTGCGCCGTAATCGCCGAGATCGAACTTGGCGCCCGCCTCATATTGCGTGCCGACCACCGGCGGCGTCGCCTCGCCCGCGTTGACCGCCGTCTGCGGCGCGACCGATCCGAATTCGAGCGAGCGCAGAACGTTGCCGAAAATGTTGAGATAGGGCGTCGCCCGCACGATCACGCCGAAGGAGGGGGAAATATCGCTCTGCCGGAACTCCCGCGTCGGGCCGTTCGGCGACGGCGCGCCGAAGGGGCGCGTCTGCTGGTTGAGCTGCGACCATCGGAAGCCCGCGATGATGCTGATGCGCTCGTCGAAAAATCCGATTTCATCCGCAAACAGAACGCCCGTTCCGGTATTCCGGCGGAACGGGAAGACCTGCGGCTCGGTGAAGGTGGGCGCGGGGAATTGCAGCGAGCGCGGATCGTTGAAGTTCGCAATGAAGGGTGCGCCGGGGTCGATCGGCAGGCCGAAGCCCCCTTGGTCCGCCGTCTGGTTGCGGCCCGCGGATATCACCAGGCGATGGGTTATAGTGCCCGTCTCAAAATACCCCCTCACCCCGCCGTCGAGCGTATAAATGTCTCCCCAGTCGCTCCGCACCGTTTCACGGAATACGCTCGCCGGATTGATCGGAATGTCTCCGGCTTCATTGATGACCGTCGGGAAGTTGAACAGGAATTCCTCGTTCGCCCTGCCAAGGCCGCCATTGACGAAGAACGACCAGTTCTCGCCCGCCTGCGCGGTGACGGCGCCGCGCGCAAACTGGTAGTCGAATTCCTGAAACGCGAATTCGGGCCCGGCGAAGCGGCGACCGTCCGGCGGCTCTGGGATCGAAACGCCCGGCGCGAGGCCGATGCCGGATAAAGTGCCGTCAACCCGGCCGAAGGTGTCGCCATATTGCAGATCGACGTTGACGACGTCATTGCGCCAGTTGAACGCAATATGACCGATCCGGTTTTCCTCGCGCACGCCGTTGACGGAAATTTCGCCGTCGCGATAGGCAAGGTTGGCGCGAACGCCGAACGCTTCGTCGGGACCGAAACGCCGGCTGACATCGGCGCCGCCGCCGAACTGCGATCCGCCGCCGTAAAGCGCCGTGATCCGGGTGAGGTCCGCATCGGTCGGCTTCTTGGTGACGTAGTTGATCGATCCGCCGACGCCGCCATTGAACCTGATGCCGGAATGGAAGGTGTTGGGACCTTTCAGGATTTCCACCCGCTCATAGATTTCCAGCGGAAAGCGCCGTCCGAACAGCAGCGGGCCGCCGTCAAAGCTCTGGCTGATTGCGAAGCCGCGCAGGAACCCTTGCACCTGCCCGGTAAGATTGCTCGAATTTCCCTCCGCAAACGATGCATCGCGGCCCGTGAGGTCGCCTGAGGTCAGCGCGATCTGGTCGTTGATGAACTGTTCGGCGAATGCTTTGCCGTTGATGGGCGTATTGAACAGGTCGCGGTCGCCAAAGGCGCCGAAATCAGCCTTCTTTTCAAGACCATTCGGATAGCTGCCGCCCCGCACGCCTGTAACGATGATGCGGTCGCGCGCTTCGCCTTGCGCCTCGGCAAAGACGTCAGCTTCTGCCGTTGTATTGGCCGGGGTTTCCGCCTCGACTTCTTGAGCGAGCGCGCTCTCGCCTGCGACCTGCATTGCGCCGAGCGCGAGGATTATACCCGTCGTACCGAATTTCATTTGCCAACCCCGTCTGCCTTAAACCCGGGAGTGGTTATAAAATATGATATTGCAAGTCAATCGCAATTTATTGGGGCGTTCTTCGCCATTTTTTGCAAATCTTGGGGTTGGTTCTGCCGCCAGTCACAGACTGACGAACGCAAACGCCACGACATTGTGGTTCGTCTGGCCGCCCGGCCCGGCGAGGTCGATGTAGTTGTTGAGGTAGCCGCCTTCGAAGCGCAGACGCGGCGCGGGGCGCCAGGCGCCGCCGGCGAACACGCGGTTCTGGTCGAAGCCGGATCGCTGTCCCCAGTCCGCG
>JBGTFV010000137.1:0-3461 GCA_041747095.1 Parvularculaceae bacterium | reverse complement strand
CGGCCGGGTACCGGCCAAGCAGCACTTCGAGGCGGCGCGCGGCCTCTTTCTCGTTGCGCTGGCGCGCAGCGAGGTTCGCTTGGCTTGAGGCAAGGGCGGACCGGGCAAGCCGCACGTCGAGGCTTGACGCAACGCCGCTCTGGAAGCGGCGCTCTGTGACGCGAAGGTTGCTCTCGCGCGCCGCGACGTCCCGGTCGCCAAGCTCGCGTTGCTGACGGGCCTCGATCAGAAGGAACCAGCCCTGCGCTACGGCTCCCGCGATCGAGAGTTGCGCTGCCTTGAGATCGAGAACAGCGGAAGCAGCGTCCTTGTATGCGGCTTTGGTCTCGTCGCGCAGGCGTCCCCAGAGATCAATTTCCCACTGGATCTGCGCGCCGATGGAATAGTTATTGATGTAAAGACGACGATTGGGCAAAGGCGCGTCGACAGTACCGTCGCCATCGAGATCGAGGCCGTCCAGCCGGCCGTCATTGTTGGCGTCAATACCAAACCTTCTTTCGAGTTCGCGGGCTCTGAGGCCTGACAGCCCAGCGCCGCCGCCACCTACCTGCGCGGCGATGGAAGGATCAGTAACGATCGCGTTGCGGCTGCCGCGCCCGGAGACGTCAAATGTCGGAAACAGGTCTGCGCGTGAAATCCGCGCGCCTTGACGCGCTGCATCGAGATTTGCGTACGCCGCGAGCAGTGAATTGTTTCGCAGCATCGCCTCGTCAACAAGCGCCTGAAGGTTACGGTCGCTGAATGCGCCGACCCAGTCGCCGGTTGGTATTTCGGAGACGTCCTCGCCCGCCGTCCATTGTGCGGGCGGCTCGGGCAGGTTCGCCTCGAGAAGCGTTTTATCAACAGTTCCGCAACCAGCCGTCGCCATTAAAGCAGCCGCCAAGCCCCAGCGTTTCATTCCAGACTCCCTCTCGCGGCTGGCTGGTTGTTAGCCCCCGCGTTTCCATGCCCGGCTCAACGGTTGCACTTCAACCGTGAAGCGATGGGCGGATGTTTCGGTGCGACCAGCGGCAGCCGAACGCCGCCACTGGGTGCGCGGGCGATAGCCTAATTCGCGAACGTTAACCATTTCCGTCGAATTAACGATAATTCAGAAGGCATACGCCTAGGCGGCGGCATTCGGCTCACCGCGTTAATCGACGGCGTAAAGCCGACTCAAAAAACTGCTTCAAACAAACGCGGGCAGGTCTGGAGGCCACGGCCGGAATCGAACCGGCGTGCACGGCTTTGCAGGCCGCTGCGTCACCACTCCGCCACGTGGCCTCATTAACAGGTAACACCGGAGCGCAAGCGTTCTGCGTAAATTCCGGCGGATCACCGCGGACGAGCGTCATAGCGTGTCGCCTAATGCTGGTCAAAAGGGATTTAGGCCAGTTGCAGCGATTGTGCGGCGCATGTACGCCAGCGTGATTGATGATGCTTTCAAGGCCCCGCGCCGGCCCATGCTGGCTGGCGTCTCCCGGCCCCCACTGGACCGCACCGATGGATTTCGACGCCGCTCGCCGTCACATGATCGACAGTCAGGTCCGCCCCAACGGCGTCAACGACCCGCGCGTGATCGCCGCCATCGACAAGGCGCCGCGCGAAGCGTTCCTTCCCTCTGGCTTAAAGCATCTCGCCTATGCCGATACGGAAGTCGTCTATGGGGTTGGGCGCTCTCTGATAAAGCCGCGCGACTTCGCAAAATTGCTTGCAGCGCTCGATCCACGCCCGACCGATCTCGCGCTCGATATCGCCAGCGGCACAGGCTACGCCTCCGCAGTCCTCGCGCGGCTCGTCGATGTCGTCATTGGCGTGGAGCAGGACGCCGAGCTTGTCGCAACGGCGCAGGAGACGTGGGCTAATCTTGGCGTTGACCGCGCCGTCATGATCGAGGGCGATCCTGCGGTGGGTGCGCCGACCGAAGGCCCGTTTGACCTCATACTGATCGCGCAAGCCGTCGAGATCGTGCCGCAGGCGCTTCTCGATCAGTTAAAAGATGGTGGGCGGCTCGGCGCCATTGTCGCCTCGGGGCCGTTGTCGAAGGGCATAATTTTTACGCGATCAGGCGGCGCGGTCGCCGGCCGGGAAGGTTTCGAGGCGTCAGCCCGCCTCGTGTTGCCCGGTTTCGAGCGCCCGAGGTCTTTCGTTTTCTGACCGTCCGCTTGTATCGGGTGGCGGCGCGGCAATATGGGCTGGCGGCGCAGGTCGTCGGGAGGCGGGCGCGCTTGACTTATCTTAAACGTTGCCGACGTAAGCCGCTGATATGGTGTTGCGTAAGGTCTGACAGGTGCAGACGAGGGTGGGGGGCGAATGGCGCACGAGGCAAACGATAACGCGAAGGAAGTTGAGCCGCGCCGCCTCCGTCGCTTCCGATTGATTTTGGCCGTTTCTACGGCGTTCCTGCTTATGGCCGAGGCGCAATTGCAGGCCCAGACGCTGCAGGAAGCCCTGTCGATGGCGTACCAGACCAACCCGACCGTTCAGGCGGAGCGGGCGCGCCAGCGGGCGACCCGCGAATTGGCGCCGCAGGCGCGAGCCAATGCCCTGCCGCAAATCAACGCCGGAGGCTCCTACGAGGTCGTGACCAACGATCAGACCATCAACAATGAATTCTTCGGCGGCGTCGGGTCATCGACCCAGAGCTTCGATCTCAACACGCTTGCGGGCGAAGTGACGGGCGAACTGCCGGTCTTTACCGGTTTCCGCAACTGGAACGCGATCCGTCAGGCGCGCGCGCGGGTTCGCGCCGGCGGCGCGCAACTGGCTGCAATCGAACAAGACGTGATCTTGCGCGCGGCCAGCGCCTATTTCGACGTTGGACGCGACGCGAAAGTTTACGCATCGACCGCGAATAATGTCTCCGTGCTGGCGCGCCAACTCGAGGAAGCGCAGCTTCGTTTCGAAGTCGGTGAAATTACGCGTACGGACGTTGCCCAAGCAGAGGCGCGATTGGCCGGAGCGCGGGCGCAATTGACCAGCGCGCAGGCGCAGCTCGCAGTGAGCAGGGCGAGCTTTATCGAACTGGTCGGCGAAACGCCTGGCACGCTCGAAGACAATCCCGCATTGCCCAGCGCACCGGAGACTGAAGAGACGGCGCAGGCGATGGCCGCCGAATATGCGCCCGCCCTGATCGAGGCGCGTGAAAGGGAAAAAGCTTCCCGTCGTCAAATCGCTATCGCGCGCGGCGCGCTAAGCCCGCAGGTCTCCCTGACAGCGCGCTATCAGTATGCAGATGAACCGAGCCCTATCGTTCTGACGGATGAGCAGTTCGCCTACGGCGTGCGCGCCTCTGTGCCGCTATTTGCTGGCGGCGCGAACCTGTCTCGCATCCGCGAGGCGAAAGCAACGAACGACGCCGATCGCAAGCGGATCATCGAGGCCGAGCGGCGCGCGCGCGTCGCGGTCACCCAGGCTTTTGAGACCCTTTCTGCAGCGCGCGCCAACATCGTCTCGGCCGAGTCGCAGCGCGCGGCGAACGT
>JBGTFV010000136.1:0-2011 GCA_041747095.1 Parvularculaceae bacterium | reverse complement strand
GGCGCTCGCCGGCGTGTTCGACCGCCGCCAGCGTGACCCATGCCCCGAAACTGTGGCCCACGACGAGCGGGCGTCCGCCCTCGTCCGCGCCGGCGGCATGAATGACGGCGAAGACCTCTTCAATCGCTTCGCTCAGGCAGTAACGGGCGCGCCAGTCCGAATCGCCCATGCCTGACATATCGAAGGCGACGACCCTGTGGTTCGCCGCAAAGTATGGGGCGAATGGTCGCCACCAGTTCCGATGCGCCCGTCCGCCATGGATGAAGACGAGCCCGCGTCTGCCCACTTCGCCCCATGCGCTATAGCGGATCCGTGCGCCCGCTACGACCACCTCACCTTCGTCGGAAGGTTGGGCGAGCGCCCATTGGAACCACTCAGGCGCCAATGGAGCGACCCCGTTAAGGCCGGCCAATGGCCGTTCGTGATCAAAAGTCTCATTCGTCATAGAGTCTGATCCGCTAAACTGCGCGACGTCATTTTAGGGCTTTTTGCGGCGCCTGCGAAAGGCGCTTTGGCACGTAGCCAAGCCGGCCGTCAATAATTGGTAAACGAACGATTGACTTTGCCCCGGCAATTCGAGCCGAATTTCCCTGAATGAAACGCTTAAAGCCTACCTTAACCCACCGCGTTTACGTTCAGCAGTCTGTTTTCATGAGTTCTCGAGGGGCTGCCGGAATGGCGACGAAAATCCTGATCGTTGATGATGACCCGACGCAACGCCGGCTGATGCGCGCCGTATGCGAGAAGGGCGGTTTTCCGGTGCTGCAGGCCGACAGCGGCGAGGCGGCGATCGAATTGCTGAAGACCCCCGAAGGCGCTGAATCCGGTCTCGTTCTTCTCGATCTGCGCATGCCGGGGCTTGGAGGCATGGAAGCGTTGAAGCGTATCAAGTCGATCCGTGAAGACCTGCCTGTCATTGTGCTGACGGCTCAGGGCGGCATCGATACGGTCGTCGAGGCGATGCAGAACGGCGCGTCTGACTTCTTCGTCAAGCCTGCAAGCCCCGAACGCGTTATCGTTTCGATCAATAACGCGCTCAATATTCATACGCTCAAGGGCGAGGTTTCGCGCCTCAAGCGCAAGCGGGATGGCGCCTTGAGTTTCAAAGACCTGATCGGCGAAAGCGCAGCCCTTAAGTCCGTTATGCGCCTTGGCGAACGCGCCGCAGCGTCGTCTATCCCGATCCTCATTTCAGGCGAGTCCGGCGTCGGCAAGGAAATGATTGCGCGGGCGATCCAGGGCTCTTCCGAGCGCGCGGGGCGTCCCTTTATTACGGTCAATTGCGGGGCCATCCCTGAGAACCTCGTCGAGAGCATTCTCTTCGGACACGAGAAGGGTTCATTCACGGGGGCGACCGCCCGCCATGTCGGGAAATTTCAGGAAGCGGACGGCGGCACGATCTTCCTCGACGAAATTGGCGAATTGCCCGCCGACATGCAGGTCAAGCTGCTGCGCGTGCTGCAGGAGGGCGAGGTCGACGCCGTCGGCTCGAAGCGCCCGGTCAAGGTTGATGTACGGATTATCTCAGCGACCAATCGCGATCTGGCCGAAGAGGTCAAGGCCGGGCGGTTCCGCGAGGATCTCTTCTATCGCCTGAACGTTTTTCCAATTACGGCGCCGCCCTTGCGCGACCGACCCGAGGATATCCCGGCGCTGATCGACCATTGCATCCAGCGCTACAACGCGGAAGAACGCCGCGATGTGCGCGGCGTGCGCCACGAAGTGCTCGAGGTGCTGATGCGCCAGCCCTGGCCCGGAAACGTCCGCCAGCTTGAAAATGCAATTTTCCGGTCCGTTGTCCTTGCTGAAGGCGCCTATCTGACAGCGGCGGACTTCCCGCTGCTCGCGAGCGAATTCGCAGCAGCGGGCGTAGATCTCGGACCGCCCGTCGTCGACGACGATGAGGTTGACTTCGTTGCGAACGCGCCGACGCGGCCCGCGCCGACCGCCGCCGCCGATGCGGACGAGGCCGACGCGGTGAGGGTTTTCGATCGGGACGGACACCTGCGGA
>JBGTFV010000135.1:0-4472 GCA_041747095.1 Parvularculaceae bacterium | reverse complement strand
CCGTTCGCCGGACGCTCGGCGATCTCGGGTTCGCCTCGGCGCGCATCGCGATGCGGCCCTCGCCGGACAAGGGCCAGTCGGCCTTGGTCACCGATGGCGGGCACTACATCCTCGATTGCGCGCTCGGTCGGATCGAGAACCCCCCAATATTGGACGAACAACTGCGCGCGCTGCCAGGCGTGATCGAGACAGGGCTTTTCATCGGCATGGCCGATGAGGCGTTGCTCGCCGGACCCGGCGGCGTCGAGCGGCTCACGGCAGCCTGACCTTTCCGTGAACGCCCGCGCAGTTGACGCTGGGTGCAGCGCCGACGCATTTTCAGGCGATGAGCAAGGGATTGATGCAATCCGGCCAGACGCGCTTTGCCGAACTGCAAGGGGCGATCCGCGACTATGGCCACGCTGCATTCCAGAATCTGTTGCGTTGCCGCGCGCTGGGCGAGGCGATCGTTGCGGGCTTTGCCGCCTATGAGGGGTGCCCGCCGGGAAACGTCTCGGCTGCGCCCGCGACCGGGCCATTTGATCCGCGCAAGGAATATGGCGACGCCGCCTTCAGTTTCAGCCAGCGCGAAGTGATCGTTCTGGAGCCGGTGATTTTCGGGCTGGCGCTCATCGTTGGCAATGCCGAAGACGAAGGATCGCTTTGGCTTCGCGCGCCGGTATCGATGGAGGTAACAGGCGCGGATTTCCTCGTAGTTGTCGGAAAGCAACCGGAATTCCGCGTTCCGCTCGCCTTCGAAGGGGCCCTTGATCCGGTCTTCGCCGCCATCCATCTCGAATTCATTCAAACCTTCCAGCTAAAGGTCGATGAGTTCCGCGATGCGCGCTACAAGACAGGCATCGGTTTTCTGCCCGGCTGATCCCCTCGCCCCAGCATCTGCGCCGCCATCTGCAAAGGAACTTCGATGACAGCCTATGACTATGACCTTTTCACCATCGGGGCCGGCTCTGGCGGGGTTCGCGCGTCGCGGCTGGCCGCGCTATACGGGGCGCGCGTCGCCATCGCCGAGGAGCACCGCGTTGGCGGCACCTGCGTCATCCGGGGGTGCGTGCCGAAAAAGCTTCTCGTCTACGCCAGCGAATTTGGACATTTGTTTGAAGAAGCCCGCGGCTATGGCTGGACCGCCGAAGCCCCGCGCTTCGACTGGCCGACGCTGATCGCCAACAAGGACAATGAGATCGATCGCCTTAACGGCATCTATATCCGCAATCTGAAGAACGCCGGCGTTGAGATCTTCAATTCGCGCGCAGTCATCCGCGACGCCCACACGGTTGAGCTGACCGCCAAAGGCCGCACCGTCACCGCCGAACGCATCCTGATCGCCACCGGCGGCGCGCCCTGGGTCGATACGTCCGTGCCCGGCCATGACCTCGCCATCACCTCGAACGAAGCGTTTCATCTGGAGAAGATGCCGCGCCATGTCGTGATCGCCGGCGGCGGCTATATCGCGGTCGAGTTCGCCTGCATTTTCCGCGGCCTCGGCGCAGAGGTCTGCCTCGTCTACCGGGGCGACGACGTGCTGCGCTATTTCGACCGCGACATCTCGGTGCAGGTGCACACCGAACTGAAACGGCTCGGCGTGCGGGTCATCACCAATGCGGTGTTCACCGAGATCGAGGCGCAAGGCGGCGACAACCGCCGCGTCACGCTCTCGAACGGCGTCCATCTCGACTGCGATCTCGTGTTCTGGGCGGTCGGGCGCAAGCCCAACACCAAGGGCCTCGGCCTTGAGGAGGCGGGCGTTGCGACCAATCCGGACGGCGCCGTCATCGTCGATGAGTGGTCGCAGACCTCGACGCCCAACATCTACGCCATCGGCGACGTCACCGACCGGGTGAACCTGACGCCTGTCGCCATCCGCGAGGGGGCGGCGTTCGCGGAAACCGTCTTCCACGATAACCCCCAGAAGATGGATTACACGTTCATTCCGAAGGCCGTCTTCAGCCAGCCGCCCGTGGGCACCGTCGGCTGGTCGGAGCACGACGCGCGCCGGGAATTTGGCGCAGTCGACATCTACAAAACCGATTTCCGGCAGATGAAGAACATGCTGACGGGCAACGAGCAGCGCACGCTGATGAAGCTCGTCGTCGATCCGTCTACGGATCGCGTGCTCGGCTGCCATATTGTCGGCGAAGGCGCGCCGGAAATGATCCAGTGTCTCGCCATCGCCATCAAGGCGGGCGTCACCAAGGCCCAGTTCGACGACACCTGCGCCCTGCACCCAACGGCGGCGGAGGAACTCGTGACGATAAGGCAGAAATTCACGCCGAAGTTTTGAGGGGTGGGGCGCACGGAGGCGTGCCGCCTGCAAGCCGCTAAAAATCAGCGCCGAGTTCGAAGAAAAAAGACCGTTCGTCATTATCGCCGACCGTAGATTCGCGATTCAGCGCCTGCGTGAATTCCACCCTTGCGGAAAGCCCGTGCGATCCTTTGATCATCGTACCAACCGCCGCCGACATGCGCGATGCGTCGCGCGACTGGGATGGGTCGGGCGCGCCGACCTGATGCAAGACGCCAACATCGGCGTAGAGATAGGGCTCGAGCCGGAAATGTTCCGTACGTAGAAAATCCGGCCGGAACTGAAGCTCCGACTTCGCCAAGAAGCAGCTGTCGCCGAAGATCGAATTGTTCTCAAAACCACGGCCAAAATCGCGCCCGCCGAACGTGCACTGATCGGCGATCTGGAGCGCGTGAGTCGAGACCTGCGCGAAGGCTTCGCTGACAAGGCGCGCCCATGGGGCCCAAATGCGCTCACGGTTGAATTCTAGCGTTAAAAAGGTAACCGCCGCCCCTTCTCCGCCGCGCGCGGCCAGAGGCGCTCCACGCTCTGACGCGCCAAAAATATCGAGACTGCGATTGACGGAGACGATTGTTGAGTTGAGGCCGCCAAAGCCGCGGTAGATCCACTCCGCCTCGGCGAATGCCATCCATCTGTCTTCGTCGACGACTGCTACATCGTCAATCGAGATGATAAACCCCGCAGAAGAGAGGCCCGCTGAAAGGAAGAACTGGCTTTCCTCTGTCAGATAGAAGGGTCTGGTTAGCGATAGCGTGTTGAAGCGGCCTTTTATCGCAAATTGCCGACCGCCCGTTCGGTTCAAGGCAGGGCGTATCGACGAGGCGAATGCGCCGATTTCGAGAAGGAGACCTTGCGCATCAAGGTTGACGCCGTAGGTCGCATCCAGAATCAGCCCTTCGCCAGGCGCGACATTGCTTCGAATACGAAAATCGATAATGTCTGCTCCGATAAGAAGGTCGCTGACGACGACCTTGGCGGCGAGCGCCTCACGTCCGAGGCCTTGTGGGAATCGATTGCTGACATCTGCGCGAATCTTGGCGCGATCGAATTTTACGTGGAGAACAAGTCTCGCCCGACGCGTGTGAGAATCGCCCGCCTGTAGCGCGAAGCGCGCCTCGCAGCCAGGCACGCGATTGAAAAGCAGAAGATAACGCTCAAGCCGGCGCTCGGTCAGCGGCCCGCCGGTCCGCAAGCGCGAAAACATCGCGTCGAGATAGGTTCGAACCCCGCTCGGCGCCCCTGCTACATCCGCCATTTCGAGCAGCGGTTCCTCAACGTCAATTCGCACAATTCCGCGATCAACGGGCGTCGGCTCGATCATCGCGATACGGACGACGCCATCGGCTGCGGCATCCATCCGAACGAGGCGGTCGGTCGTCTCAACGACGTCGGCCAGCGTTAGCGGGGCAGCAAGGCCAATGGCCTCGGAAAGCCGGGTATGCAGGGTCTGCGGCGCGCCGCCGATCACAATCTGCGCGGCCAGAACGGTCTGGGAGAGTTCTGCAGGTCCGGCGAGTGACGACAACACGGCGCGCGGAAATTCGGCAGAACCGGCTGACGCTGTAAATTCCCGACCCGCCGTCTCCAGCGCGCTGCGCACCGGAAATCCTTGCAGCTGGTCATTCAGGGGCGGCGGCGCCTGAGCGCCCGCCTCACCCGAAAGGAGGGAAACCGCGGCAAAGCAAGTAAAAATGACCCGTCCGATCCGTTGCCCGCGCAACGCTTTGGCCGCTCCCGCCATTGCCGCACCCCCCATACGCGACTGTGTCGACGTTGATCGTCTCGACAGGCGAGCGATCGACGGTCGATGTTCCGCAGCTTTCGGCTTTCACTGTCTTTTTCGACGGATAAACGTCGTCCCCTGACTAATTATAGGAGTTCTGTCTCATTGAAAGCAAGGCCGACCCCTCCGGCGCCGCCGGGTTTAAGGGGATGATCATTCCGGCCATCGTCATTCGCCCAAAGGCGCAATGCCCCGTTTCAGGGTCGGCATTTCGCGTGGCGGCGATTATTCCCCTGACGGAACGATCTCTTCCTCTCGGTGATGCTCACCAAATGGCTCACCCGGCGGCCGCGAAAACTTTTGCAAAACTTAACCTTCGAAGCCGTCGGAGAGCAGCTTTTCGCACTTCCTCGCCCCGCGCGACCGCTGCGACTCCGGCGCGTCTACCCC
>JBGTFV010000134.1:0-6317 GCA_041747095.1 Parvularculaceae bacterium | reverse complement strand
GCCGCAAGGATAGCGCGGCGGTCGGCGTCAAAAGGAAGCTCGCCATTCTCAGTCCCAGAGCCCGATAACCCGCCAATTTCAGTCATTTGAGCTCCGCTTCGCTTATTTGCCGCCCGGCGACAGCGAACATATGGACACGCGCCGGGTCGTTTGCTAGCACCACGCTTCAGGCAAGGCGCATGAAACGCCATTGCATCATCAGAGAATATCAGGCGTCGCGGTTAATCGGACCGTGACGTTTTTGCTTCGAAGGAGGGCCTAGCCATCGTTCAGATCTTTGTTCGCGACAATAATGTCGAGCAAGCCTTGCGCGCGCTGAAAAAGAAAATGCAGCGCGAGGGAACTTTCCGCGAAATGAAGCGCCGGAAATTCTATGAAAAGCCGTCTGAAAAGCGCGCCCGCCAAAAGGCGGAAGCCGTTCGTCGCGCCCGCAAACTCGTCCGCAAGAAACTCCAGCGCGAAGGCGGCCCCGCCTGATTGTGCTCCGAAACCGGCCCACCTCGGGAACCGCAGGATTTGAAGGGCGTTCCAATACGTGGAGCGCCCTTTTTCTTATAAGGCGCGCTGGAAGTTGCTATCGCCGCAACAGAAGGCGCGGCGTTAGCCATGCTGTCACTGAGGCCGACCGGATTGATGCTTTTTTACTTGCCGCTCCTGACGCAACCTGATTGGGTCGTGCAACGGGTAAACCCCGAACGCGACTGAAAGAGGGACGAGATCGGAATGAGGCGCATCAGCAGTGGTTTACTAGCCCTGATTATAGTGTGCTTGGCGACGCCCGCCTGCGAGACAGTCAAGGGCGTTGGTCGCGACATTGAAAGCGCCGGGGAAGCTATTGAACGGGCGGTGAACTAACCGTCGCCAATTGGTCATCAATTTGTCCCGATTTTGCATGCTGGTTAGTTTGAAAACGCGATGTTGCCTAGCTCGGCGGGTTTTTTGCAGGACCTCGTCAACTATAATCGGTCATGATGGGAGTCGACGTTCAACCTGCTGACGAACAAAGCCAAAAGATTCCAGACCGCATAGAAGAGCGCCCGCTCAAGTAGATGGCGACGGTGCGGTGAACAGAAAATCGATGCGGCGGCGCAGAGGGCGAACGCCTGCATCGGCGCCCGGGGAAAGAAACGCTATGTCGCAAAAGTTCGACAGGTCTTCCAAAGTTGGCCGTCTCGCACTGAGCTCAACCGCAATAGCTGTGGGGATGTCTTCGTTGGGGTTGGTCGCCGCGCCTACGCCAGCTGCTGCCCAACAACACATCGACGAGCCGCGCCTGAAGCCCTTTATAGGGCGCAAGCGTCCCGAGCGTGAGCGAACTGAAAGTAAGGACGAGCAGACGGACGACGATTCCAACGTTCGGCGGGATGACGGCGAGGTGACTGACGACTCTGCCTTTGACAAACCGAAGCGTTGGACCCCAGTTCAAGATTTCACCGGCGTACTGACGTTTCTTGCGCCTGGCACGACGGATTTAAGCGTCGGCGCAGGCCCGGTTTACCGGCCCGATTATTTTGGCTCAGACGATTACCGAATCGATGTCGACCCATCGGTATTCGTAAGATTCCGCAACTTTACTTTCCTTGACGATGACGGCGCAGATATTGCGCTTTTTGGATTTTCAAGTTTTAGATTTGGCCCGTCGCTGAGGATTGTTGGCGACCGGCGCGAAGATGAAAATCCGGCGCTTCAGGGCCTTGGAGACGTCGGCCTCACATTCGAACTTGGCGGGTTCGCCGCCGCTACGGTGTTTGATCGCTACTCACTCCGGTTCAAAGTTCGGAAAGGTATCGACACGGGCCATCGCGGGTTGATCGTAGACGCTTCGACAACCGCGCTGCTGTTCCGCCTTGGCCCCGTTGCGACATCCGTCACGGCGCAGACGAGCTGGATAGGCCAGCAATACGCCGACACGTATTTCACCATAACGCCGGCTCAGTCGGCGGCCTCCGGGCTACCAGAGTTCAGAGCTGATAAAGGCTTCCGGGACATAGGCGGCAGCCTCAACGGGTATATCAATATCCGTAAGCGCTGGTCGCTAAACCCCTATATTACCTACAATTATATTCTGGACGGCATTGCGGAGACCCCAATCATCGAACTCTTGGGTGACCGCCACCAGTTCAGAGCCGGTTTCCACATCATGCGCGAGTTCGAATTCAGGATGAAAGACTCCTGAACAAAAGCCTCACGTCAGCGCTCCAACGGCAATAGCGGATTGAGGCTCGGCCGTATTCCTTGAAACATAATTGACGCTAGCCCGATGGCGTTATTTCAGAGACTTGACGATGCTCTCCGTCACCTTCTTGGCGTCGCCGAACAACATCATGGTGTTGTCGCGGAAAAACAACTCGTTCTGCACCCCCGCATAGCCTGACGCCATTGATCGCTTGATGAAAAGAACCGTGCGCGCGTTCTCAACATCGAGGATCGGCATGCCGTAGATCGCCGAGGTCTTGTCCGTCTTGGCGGCCGGGTTGGTTACGTCGTTTGCGCCAATGACGAAAGCGACGTCAGCGGTGCGGAACTCAGCGTTGATGTCCTCAAGTTCGAAGACCTCATCATAAGGCACCTGCGCCTCCGCAAGCAGCACGTTCATGTGTCCCGGCATGCGCCCGGCCACGGGATGGATTGCATACTTCACGTCGACGCCTTCTGCTTTCAGCGAGTCGGCCATCTCTTTCAGCGCGTGCTGCGCCTGCGCGACGGCCATGCCGTAGCCCGGTACAATGATTACCTTACCCGCGTTCTTCATGACGAACGCTGCGTCTTCGGCCGAGCCCTGTTTGACCGGCCTGTCATCGACGCCGCCCCCGCCCGCTGCCTCTTCGCCGCCAAAGCCCCCGAGGATGACGGAGATAAACGAGCGGTTCATGCCTTTGCACATGATGTAAGACAGAATCGCGCCCGACGAGCCGACAAGTGCGCCTGTAATGATCAGCGCGATATTCTCCAGCGTGAACCCGATCCCTGCAGCCGCCCAGCCGGAATAGCTGTTGAGCATCGAAACGACGACGGGCATGTCCGCGCCGCCAATCGGCACGATGATGAGAAAGCCGAGCACGAACGCGGCAAGCGTCAGCAGCGTGAAGATCACGGGCGATTGGTTGCCGGTCATCAGCATGCCGATGAGAATGAAGATGACGAGGGCGAGCGCGAGATTGATCGAGTGACGCGCCGGCAGCAAAATCGGCTTGCCCGACATATTGCCGTTAAGTTTGAGCGCCGCAATGATAGACCCCGAAAAGGTGATCGCGCCAATGGCGACGCCGATCGACATTTCGAGGACCGACTGCAGATGGATGTGTCCTGGCTCGCCGATCCCGAAAGCCGCTGGCGCGAGGAACGCCGCCCAGGCGATCAGCACCGCGGCAAGACCGACGAGCGCGTGAAACGCCGCGACGAGCTGCGGCATCTGCGTCATCTGAACGTTGCGCGCGATGTAGGCGCCCGGAATGGCTCCCGCCGCAACGGCGAGCGCAACAAGACCCCAGGTCGACAGCCCTTTGTCCTGCAGAACAAATAGCGTCGTCGCAACGGCAATCCCCATGCCGATCATGCCGAAGCGATTGCCTTCGCGCGACGTTTCAGGCGATGACAGGCCCCGAAGGGCCAGGATGAAGAGGATGCCCGACGCGATGTAGAGAAGGGGCGGAAGGTTCTGAGCCATCTGTCTCTACCGTTCTTTTTTGCGATACATGGCGAGCATCCGCTGGGTCACGAGGAACCCGCCGAAGATGTTCACGCTTGCGAGCGCCACGGCGACGAAGCCCGCAGCTTTCGACCATCCGCCTGCGGCCGATCCAGTCAGATCCGCGCCGACAGCAATCAACGCGCCGACGATGACAACTGAGGAAATCGCGTTCGTGACCGACATCAGCGGCGTATGGAGCGCGGGCGTAACGGACCAGACGACGTAATAGCCAACGAAAATCGCAAGGATGAAAATCCCGAAGAGATAGACGAACTCGGACGGGGAATTCAGATAATCGGCGAAGCCTGCCAATCGCTCGGAAATCAGCCGCGCCTGCTCAGCCGCCGTTTGCGCCGACTGTGCGTTATCGGTGGCGCTGACCGCCGCCGCTTCAGCCGACCTCGCCAATTCCTCAGCGATGCGGGCAGCTTCTTCCGCAGCTTTCTGTTTGTCCGTATCAGCCATTATCAGCGTCCTCCTATGACGGATCGGCGGCGGCGGCGGCGGGAGCTTGCTCAACAGCGGGCGCGGGCGCCGCGCCGCCGAATTGCGGATGCACGATTGCGCCGTCGCGCGTCAGCGCAACGCCCTTGATGATGTCGTCGTTCCAGTCGATCGCGAGCGTGGACGAGTCCTTGTTCCAGAACGCCGAGACGAAGTTGAAGAGGTTGCGCGCGTAAAGGCTTGATGCGTCGGCCGGCAAGCGCCCAGCCACATTGGCGAAGCCAATGATGATGACGCCGCCGACGTCAATCGCTTCGCCAAGGCGGCTGAGCGCGACATTGCCGCCCTGCTCTACCGCGAGGTCGACGATCACCGAACCAGGCGCCATCGAGCGAACCATTTCCTCGCTCACAAGCTTTGGCGCCGGCCGGCCCGGTATCAGCGCCGTCGTCACGACAATATTCTGTTTCCGGATATGCTCCGCGACGAAAGCGGCCTGACGCGTTTTGAAGTCGTCAGACATTTCCTTGGCGTAACCGCCGGAGGTTTCGGCGTTTTTCATCGCCTCTTCATCGACCGTGACGAATGTCGCTCCGAGGCTTTCCACCTGTTCTTTCGCTGCGAAGCGAACATCGGTCGCGGAGACGACCGCACCCATGCGGCGGGCCGTAGCGATCGCCTGCAAACCGGCGACGCCTGCGCCCATAATGAATACCTTGGCTGGCGCAATGGTGCCGGCCGCCGTCATCATCATTGGCATGGCCCGGCCGAAATAAGCCGCTGCGTCGATCACCGCTTTGTACCCGGCAAGGTTCGATTGGGACGACAGTACGTCCATCGACTGCGCGCGGGTGATGCGCGGCATCAGATCCATGGCGAAAGCCTCAACGCCCGCTTCAGCGCAAGCGGCAATCGCATCGGCGTTCGAATGGGGCTGCATGATCGCAACGAGACGCGCGCCCTTTGGCATCAACGCGATTTCTTCGGCAGTCGGCGGCGCAACCTTGAGAACCAGATCGGCTCCGTTCGCCGCATCAGCCGCGTTCGAGGCGACCTCTGCCCCGTTCGCGCGAAATGCGTCATCGGAGAAATTCGCGCCAGCGCCGGCTGCGCTCTCAACGGTTACGGTCGCGCCGAGGCTGATGAATTTCTTCACGGTTTCGGGAGAGGCGGCGACCCGGGTCTCGCCGGCTCGCGTCTCCTTCAGGACGGCGATTTTCATGATTCCTCCTGGCGCGAGCGCTGTCAGTCTGGCGAAAAGCGTGGCGAGGCCGGGCCGACGTCGCTCGAAACTTTACGCTCAATGTGAGAAAAAAGTTTTGACGAGAAAAAACACAAACACATAGGTGATGACCGCCCCGACCAACGCAAGAGCGATGCCGTTCGCCATAACGAGGTTGGTGAAGAAAACTGTCAGCGCCAACGCAAATGGCAGGCCGATCTCGCCGGTCGCGCGCATGATCTGCGCGTAAGTCTTGCGGTGCGCTTCTGCGTCGCCAGCGCTTTTTTCCGCATCATCAGCCATGGTCATCCGGTTCCGCCGTATTTGAGGAATATCAACAATCGCGGGCTGTTTTCTGGCCGAATTCAGCGGGATCGGCAAGTGCGATCGGCTGTTCCGGCGCAAGGCTCCCCGGAGCTTGATGGGCTTTTCAGACGCCGACCCGCACGGGCCAGCATGTCAATAGCGTCCGCAATGAAGAAATGAACGCCAACGGCTCCTCCATCATCAAATGGTGATGGACCGTTGGCATGACGATGAACGGCGACCGGCCGCGCGCCTGCGCGCGCAGATGCTCAAAGCCGTCGCCCAGCGCGAACGCAGATTTCTCGCCATAAATGAAGGCAAGCGGACAGCGCGCAGCGAGGAAAAGGTCGCGATCGAAATGAATTTCAAAATTGCGCCCGTGCGAAGGATCGAATTTCCACGTCCACCCCGCCCCGCCCTCACGCGGGGCGTTCGTCAAGCCCGACCGGGCGATGTAGTCGACGAGATAGAGTTCGGTTGAACCCTGGTTAGGCAGGAACCTGAAACGGGAAATCGGCTCTTCGATCGTGGCGTAGACCTTGTTCGGGCGCGGCTCGGCGAGCCCTTCCTCGTCCGGTTTGCGTTTGCGGATGACGGTATATCCCTCGTCGGGGTCCGGCACGCCAATGGGGCCGTCAACCACGACCGCGCCGG
>JBGTFV010000133.1:0-3215 GCA_041747095.1 Parvularculaceae bacterium | reverse complement strand
CGGTCAGGACGACCGCGCGCCGGCGGTAAAAAAAGCGCGGCGCCGGTGGTTTTCTCGCGAACCGAAAATGCCCGAACGCCCGGTTGATGCCGACGCGCCAGATACGGAGCTTGCCAGCGAAGCCGAGGAGATCGCCGCGCAAGAAGCCGCCATGCGAGCCCTCGAGGAATACGAGCGGGCCGAACAAGCCCGGCAGCAGCGCGACGATATATCCCGTGCAGCGCATGCTTCGCGTCCAACCTCTACCGGACCGGCATTGTTTGCCTCGCTTGCGTCGGCCAGCCATTCGGCCAGTCAGGCTGCGATGACTGACGCATCGGCAAAAGCCGCGCCTGCGCCTTCCCCGATTGCGATCCAAGAGGCGTTGAGGCGGGAAACCGGCGCGATCGGCGACTCGCTCGCCCGCCAGTTCGACGATCGCTTCAAGGCGCTCGCGGCGGCGCTGGAGGAACGCCTGAATACGCCGCCCGCAATTCGCCCTGAACCTGCGCCGCCGGCCGCGCCGATTGAAACCGAACATGCACTGGCGGCGGCGCTGTCTACGGTCGAAGAGGCGCTGCATGCCCAAAGCGATGCATTACGCGCGGAAACGGAACAGTTGCTGAAGGCGTTTGCCGGTAAAATGGAAGCGCGCTTTGACGCGCTCGCCCAGTCAATACCGCAGGCGACGGCAAACTCGATCACTGCGCTCCGCAGTGAGCTCGCCAGCCACCGCGAAAGCGTCGCCGAGAACCTTGCGGGGATCCGCCAGAAGATTTCCGCGCTGGAGGCAAGGGTTGATCTTCCGGCTGCGCGCGAGGCTGAACGCCATGAACCACGGCCTGAACCCGAACCTGAGGCGGCCGCGCCAATATCCGTCGCAGAACCCGATGAGGTCGCAGTCTCCGCGCTTGGGCGCGAGATTGCCGAGCTGCGTCAGGCCTTCGCCGAATTTCTTGCAGCGCCTGCGGATGAAGCGGCCGGGGCTGCGCTGGAGAATTTCGCCGGCGCCAGCGTTGCGAGAGGGCGCGCCGCCAGCCAGGCTGATCAGCCTCAAGACGTTCCGCTTCAGGAAATTGTACGCAATGCGCTGCCGCCGACGGCATACAAGATGCCGGGTACGCTCCAGAACGATCAGCGCGCCGACTGCCTGGTGATGCTGCCCTATCCGCCCGGACCGATCGCCATCGACGCGAATTTCCCAGCTGAGGCGTTCGCCACCCTTTATGAGGGCCGCCGCAGCGACAGGAGCGAAGCGGAAAACGATTTCCGCCGCGCCGCGCTTGGCCACATCATCGATGTGTCAGAACGGCTGATTGCGCCGGGCGCGACTGCAGACTGCGCCCTCTTGTTCTTGCCTTCCGAGACCATGCACGCTGAACTTCATGCGAACTTCCCCGACGTCGTGCAGGACGGTTATCGCGCCCGCGTCTGGACAGTCTCGCCAACGACGCTGACGGCGACCTTGAACGCCATGCGCGCGGTGATGAATGATGCCGACAGGCGTGAAGCCACGATGTCCGGCGAGACATCGGGCGGTGGAGGCGATGTCGACCAGTTGCGCCAGCGCATCGGCGGCTTGCAAAAGCGTTTTGACAACGGAAGGAACGAGCTTCGTTCAATCCTTGCCGCCGCAGACGGCCTCAAGCGTCGGCCCGAAAACCTTTCCGGGTTCGAACGGTCATTGGAGACGTCAGACCATGAGCGCGTCGAACGCAGCTTGATCGACACTGGCGCGCTTCCGAATGGAACCGCCGACGCACCATCGCCATCGCGGATCTCGGCGTTTGAGGATGACGGCGCCGAGCGCGAGGATCCGGCGCCGCTATTCCCCCTGCGCTGACCACGCCCTCAACTTTCTGTCGCATCTCAGGGGCAAGCGTTCGGCAGCAACCGACTACGCTGCCGACTGATCGGCCTCGCTGTCGGCAGATGCGGGAAACAGGTCCGCTTGCGCGCGCAAAGCTCCGGGCGCTGAATCGATCATCGGCAATTCAGGGATTGCTTCCTCCGCGCCCGGGAGTTCGTACTCCGAGAAGCGGCGCGCGCGCGGCAGTACGCGCCGCTCAAAGCCGCCGATTGCAGCGTTGTATTTGCCAACCGCGCCGTCAAGCGCGCGCCCGAGGGCCGTGAGGTGGCCGGTCATCACGCGCAGGCTGTCGTAAAGATCGCGCGCCATGCTGGCGACTTCCCGCGCGTTCTGCGTCGCCTTCTCCTGGCGCCAGCTGAAGGATGCGGCTTTCAGCATGGCGACGAGGGTCATCGGGCTGGCGATTAAAATTTTGCGATCAAACGCTTCCTGAATCAGCGCCGGGCGCGCCTCGACAGCGGCGGCGAAATAGTTTTCTCCGGGCACGAACATGACAACGACGTCGAGAGATTCCTTAAGGCTCGCCGCGTAGTCGCGCCCCGATAGCGTCTTTACATGCAGCCAGACGTCGTCTGCGTGTCGCGCAAAGTGCGCGGCGCGTTCGCTTTCGCTCTCAGCGTCAACCGCGTCGAGATAGGCGTTGATGGAAACCTTTGAATCGATGGCGATCTTGCGCCCGCCCGGCAGGTTCACCACCATGTCCGGCTGTTTGCGCCGCTCGCCGTCATCATGAGAGGGCTGTTCGAGAAAATCGACATAGGCGCGCATGCCGGCGGTTTCGACGACATTGCGCAACTGTTCTTCGCCCCAGCGGCCGCGTGTTTTCGGACCGGCGCGCAGCGCCGAAGCAAGCTTCTGCGCCTCAAGGCGCACTTCGACCGCCGATTTCGTCAGCTCGCCAATGCGGCCGACGAGATCGCCCGCCGTGCGCATTTGCTCTGTGCGCATCTCGGCGAGGCTTTTCTCATAACGGGTAAGGGTCTCAGACATCGGGCGGATGAGTTCGTCGAGGGCTGCACGGCGTTTGTCCGCTTCGCTTTGTGAGGCCTCGCGGTGCCGCTCGAAAGTTTCATTGGCGCGCTGAAGGAAAGCGCGGTGGGCGCCGTCGAGCATCTGGCTCGCGGCGGCGCGGAATTCCGTCTCCATCCGCGCGCGGAGTTCATTCAATGCTTTCTCGCGCTCGGCGAGGCGAACGGCGTTGGCGGCCGCTTCCGCCTCAAGGCGGTTCTTTTGTTCGGTTGCGAATTGCAACGCATCGCGAAGGCTGGCGAGTTCTTCGTTGCGCGCTTCGGCCGCAGCGAGTTCAACGCTAAACGCCTGCGCTGCGGCTTCAGCGGCGACGGCGCGCGAAGCGGCTGCGCGCCAG
>JBGTFV010000132.1:0-22871 GCA_041747095.1 Parvularculaceae bacterium | reverse complement strand
ATCCGGACACCGTCGCGTCGACGCCAGTCGGCGTCACCTGCCGGTTGTGCGAGCGTATTGAGTGCCGGGCGCGTGCGCATCCCCCGCTCAAGCGCCGGATCGTCACGGACGAACACCGGCGCATCGCGGCCCCCTTCAGCTTTGCCTTCGATTGAAACCCGGGGCCGGCGCGCATAACCTGACGCCCCGCCGGGTTTGATTTGGGATTGCGGATCGACGCTCGGCTCATGAAACCAGACATCGGAAAAGCTGCGCAATGGCGACGAAATTCGACGGAAAACTAACCGCTTTGATCATCCTCGCCACCGCGCTGGCCGCCGGCGCCTGTGACCGCAATGCAAGGACAACGCCCGCGGATGCGGCGACGGCCGAAGCGCCAGCCATACCCTCGGTTGCGGAGACCGAACGTTTTTCCGCCTGGCTCGAGGAGCAGTGGGAGGCTGAAGTAGCGCGGTCGCCCGAGCAACAGACGTTCCTCGGCCGCCGCACCAATTACGACCAGTGGGACGATCCCTCAGACGCCCGCGCGATCGAGGATCAGGCGCTGCGCATGCTTTCGCTCGGCGCGATGCGAGACCAGTTTCGCTACGCCGAACTCAGCGATGAGGCAAAATTGTCGTGGCGGCTCTATGAGTACCGAATCCAGCAATCGGCCAAGTCCTTCCCCTTCCGCAATCATCAGTATCGGTTCCATCAGTTCCGGGGCCCCCATTCTGGCATGCCGGCGTTCTTGATCAACCAGCATCAGGTAGCGTCGATCGAGGAGGCCCAAGCTTATATCCGGCGGCTCAAGGGGTTCGCGCCAATTATGGCGGCCCATCGAGACGTCGCTGAAGCTCAGGTCGCCGCGGGCGTCCAGCCCCCGCGATGGACCTACCCGCAAATGATCGCCACCGCCCGCAACGTCATTTCAGGCGCGCCTTTTGTTCCCGGCGAGCCGCCGTCCGCGCTCTATGCGGACGTTACCTCGAAGATTACAGCGCTGGGCTTGCCGCCGGCCGAGCAGGGCGAGCTACTTCGGCAGGCGGAAGCAGCGTTGATCGGTTCTGTGAAGCCCGCCTATGAGGATTTGATCGGCATGCTGGAACGGCATGAGGCGACGGCGACAGACGACGATGGAGCTTGGAAGCTGCCTGACGGCGCCGCCTATTACGCAGCGCGCCTTCAGGAAATGACGACGACCGAGCTTACAGCCGATGCAATACACGAACTCGGCCTCGAGGAAGTTGCCCGCATTCGCGACGAAATGGAGCAAATTCGCATCGCGGTCGGCTTTGATGGGTCGCTCAACGACTTCATGGTCTACATGCGCACCGATCCCGATGGCCGCTTCACGCTCTCGAATGATGAGGCCGGACGTGAGGCTTATCTGGCGGAGGCAACGGCGCGCATCGACGCCATGCGCGCCCGGCTCGACGAGTTGTTCCTTACAAAGCCCAAAGCGGACATGATCGTTAAACGCGTCGAACCGTTTCGGGAGAAATCTGCCGGCAAAGCGTTCTACCAGCGTCCTGCGCCCGACGGATCGCGACCGGGCGTCTACTACGCGAACCTTGCCAATATGGCCGACATGCCAACTTATCAACTCGAGGCGCTCGCCTATCACGAGGGCATCCCGGGCCATCACATGCAGATTGCTATTGCGCAAGAACTGACTGATCTGCCGAGCTTTCGGCGCTTCGGAGGGTTCACGGCCTTCTCAGAAGGCTGGGGGCTTTATTCGGAAGCGCTAGGCAAAGAGGTGGGGTTTTACGAAGATCCGTACTCTGATTTCGGGCGGCTCGCGATGGAGCTGTGGCGCGCCGCGCGCCTCGTGGTAGACACCGGCCTCCACCATAAGCGCTGGACGCGTGCTGAAGCTATTTCATACCTCGTCGAGAATACGCCCAATCCGGAAGGCGATGCCGTCAAGGCGATCGAGCGCTACATCGTCATGCCCGGTCAGGCCACGGCCTATAAGATCGGCATGCTGAAGATGCAGGAGTTGCGCAGGCGAGCGGAAACCGCCCTCGGCGACCGATTCGACGTCCGGGAGTTTCACGATATCCTGATCGGTGGAGGGGCGATGCCGCTCGCCATTCTCGAGGAAGAAGTAGATCGATGGATCTCGGAACAAGCGGCAGCTTAATAACAGGCAGGCTCGCGAGGCGCTTCGCATCAGCGGAAATAAATGTCAGTCCCAACCATCATTTGCATGAAATGGGGCGATCGATATGGCGCAAACTATGTTGCGCGGTTGTTCGGCGCCGCGCGGCGCAACATAATCGGGCCGCTGCGCTTCATCTGTTTTACTGACGACGCGACCCTCGAAATCGAGGGCGTCGAGGTTTACCCTCTGCCTGAGATTAATCTGCCGACGCGAGTCGCCTCAACGCCCTGGCGAAAACTCGCGATCTGGCGTTATCCGCTCGCGGGGCTTTCAGGCGACGTCCTGTTTCTCGACCTCGATATTGTCATAACGGGCAACATCAACGCCCTGTTTGATTACCACCCCGGCGAATACTGCGTCATCGAGAACTGGACGCAGAAGGGTCAAGGCGTTGGCAACACGTCGGTGTTCAGATTTCCAGCCGGGGGTTACACGGAAATATTTGATGAATTCGACCGTGATCCAGAATCCGTACTTTCATCCTTCCGTATAGAACAACAATACATCTCGGCCCGCCTGCCGCAGCAGCGCTTCTGGCCGGAGGAATGGTGCGTTAGCTTCAAACATTGCTTGCTGCCGCCCTTCCCGCTGAACTGGATCAAGGCGCCGTCTCTGCCGCCTTCTGCGCGGGTCGTGATTTTCAGCGGTCGTCCTGATCCTGACGAAGCGCGCGACGGCTTTTGGCCAGCGCCTTTGCACAAGCGCATCTACAAACACGTTCGCCCGACACCGTGGATCGCCGCCCACTGGGGCGGTCACGCATCCGAGAAATGATGGCGTCGCCTCAATCAAAGGCAGACGTCGAAGCGTCGTACACGGACGCTCCTTTCGGTTCGTTTGCGCCCTCGACCGTCAATGAAGCGTTCAGAGCCCTTGGATCGCGCTTGCCCCCTGGCTATGTCGGGCGCAAAGGCGCCTCCCTGCTTCTTGGGCCAGCAGGAGGCAGAAGCGGCCGCCCTGTCGATTGCACTCTTTTTGGATCGCAGCGCGCAAGACTGCACCCCCATGACAATATTTGCGAGAAGCGCGTCTTTATCGCCCCTCAATTATGGGACGCGGCGGAGCGGGCCGAACTCGCCAAACTCATCGGCTCCAGGGCGCGGGAACAACCATTCTGGTTTGCCGATATCGGCGCGAATGTCGGCCTATACACGCTATTCGCAAGATCGGCAGGCGAAGCGGTCGGACGCAAAGTCAAAGCTCTGTGCGTCGAGCCAGACCCAGACATGATCAGACGACTGACCTTCAATTTGAAGCAATCGGGCGCTTTATCAGACGTCGTGGTTGCGCCTTTTGCAGCAACCGATACCGCCAGAATATTGCGGTTCCACATCGACCTGCACAGCCGGGGAGGCAGCAAGGTTGACAGGGCTGGCGAGATCTCGGTTGAGGGCAAGCCGCTCATTCAACTGGTGAATGAGGCAGGCCTGCCAAAGATTGACGCGATGAAGCTTGATATCGAAGGTCATGAGGAAACGGCGCTTGCACCTTTTCTAAAGGCCGCCGACGCAGATTTGTTGCCGACGCTCATTATTCTCGAGACCGATCGTAGCGCCCGTTCATCGCCGGCGGTCGATTTATTGGCCGCGCACGGCTATGAGCCGCAATTGCGCACCCGAATGAACACGGTGTTGAAGCGTCAACGCTGACGCACGACGCGCAGCCATTTTGCGCTGCTTGAGATAGCGGCCTAGCGCCCGAGTTTGTTTGCAAGCGTCTCTGCGAGGTCCGTTCGCTCCCAAGAGAAGCCGCCGTCGGCGTCAGGCTCGCGACCGAAATGGCCGTAGGCGGACGTTCTCGCGTAAATAGGCTTGTTGAGATCGAGATGACGACGGATGCCGCTCGGCGACAAGTCCATCACTTCCGATAGCGCCTTCTCGATCTGCTCTTCCTGCACCTTCCCGGAGCCATGCAGATCGACATAAATGGACAATGGGCGGGCGACGCCAATAGCGTAGGAGAGCTGGATTGTGCACCGGTCAGACAACCCAGCCGCGACAACATTTTTCGCCAGATACCGAGCCGCATAGGCGGCGGAGCGATCGACTTTGGTCGTATCCTTGCCCGAGAATGCGCCGCCGCCATGAGGCGCCGCGCCGCCATAGGTGTCCACGATAATCTTGCGGCCGGTCAAACCAGCGTCGCCGTCCGGACCGCCGATAACGAATTTACCGGTTGGATTGACATGCCAGTCGCAATTGGCGGCGATGGGAAGATCGGAAAGCGCGGCCCGAACATATGGCTCGACGACATCTCGCACCTTGGCCGAGGTCCAGCCTCCGTCAAGGTGCTGGGTTGAGACGACAATGCTGACCGCTTCCACTGGCTTGCCGCCTTCATAGCGTACGGTCACCTGGCTCTTGGCGTCCGGACCGAGCGTTCCTGCGTCGCCCCTCCCGGCATGCCTGGCGGCGGCGAGATTTTTCAGAATGAGATGGCTGTAGTGGATGGGGGCCGGCATAAGCGCCGATGTCTCGCGACAAGCATAGCCGAACATGATGCCCTGATCGCCCGCGCCTTCCGCATTGCCGTCCGAGGCCTTGTCGACCCCCTGAGCAATGTCCGCCGACTGCGCATGCAGAAGGACTTCCACATCGGCCGTGCGCCAATGAAACCCGTCCTGCTGGTATCCGATATCGCGGATCGCCGCGCGCGCCGCCTCAATGAACGGCTCGGGGTTGACCGCAGGGGCGCCCGCGTTGTCGAGCCTGATCCCGCCCTTCGAATCGCGCGCCAGTAAGGCTTCCGGAACGCGCACTTCACCGGCGATCACCACACGGTTGGTCGTTGCGAGCGTTTCGCAAGCAACGCGCACATTCCAGGGATTCATGCCGTCGTCTGTCGCAGCTCGATAAACGAGGTCCACGATTTCATCGGAGATGCGGTCGCAGACCTTGTCCGGGTGACCTTCGGCAACGCTTTCGCTAGTGAACAGGTAATTCTGACGCGGCATGCCGGCAATTCCCCATATAAGGATATGTTTATGTCAGGTTATGGGGTGTCATAGTGGCGACCGGAGCGGTTGTCCACTGGCGTGCAAAAAACATGAAGCGACCCGTTAAATCCAGCGTCCTAAAGCAGGGAAGAAGGATTGAATTTAGCTGTCAATCGTCGCGGTGCGTTCGCCGTCAGCAAGCGTTCTGACAAGGTCCAACACGCGTTTGCGGACCTTTGGGTCTTTGATGTCGGCGAAAAAGCGACAGAGTTGGACGCCCTCGGGCGTATTCAACAAGTCCATGAGAGGCGAAGCGTCGACCTCGGAGCCGGATTCTGCAAACCCATACGTCCGGTTTGCGCCGCCGCCAAAGTCGTCAAAGAAAAACTGGATCGGAACGCCGAGCACCTTCGAAATTTCGAAGACCCTGCTCGCGCCAATCCGGTTGACGCCTTTCTCATATTTTTGAATTTGCTGAAAAGTCAGGCCCAACGCCTCCCCGAGCTTGTCCTGGCTCATGCCCAGCATTGTGCGACGCAGCCTTACCCGTCCGCCTACGTGCACATCTATTGGATGCGGTTTTTTGTCTTCTTTCACATTTCCCGTCCCACATGCAGCAGGGGTCTGCCGTCCTTATGCTGCATGTTCTCTCCCAATACGGACATATAGGGAGTTTTTGCCGCCGCGCAACTTCGGCGCACATTCGCGCCCGTGACGGGGCCCGGCATGTGCGCTCAACGGGCGCTTCGACGTCCGAGGAACCCTGAAGCGGCAATAATCAGGATCAACATTGCCCAAAAAAACGAGTTCCCAAACCGAGAATAAAGCGTCGGAGCAAGAGGCTTCGGTAGCAAAGCATTGATGACGCCAGGCTCGTAAAGTGAAATTCGGGCAACATAACGGCCTGCCGGATCAATCAAGGCCGAAACGCCCGTATTCGCCGATCGGGCCATCGGGAGCCCGGTTTCGATTGAGCGCAGGCGCGCCTGGTCAAGATGCTGGCGCGGGCCCGACGTGTCGCCAAACCACGCGTCATTTGTAACGGTGACAATCCAGTCAGGTCGTTGCGTGGGCGGATGAACGGCGTTTGGAAAGACAGCTTCGAAACAGATTAGCGGCGCGAATGACAGCCCACCGGTTGTGATCACTGCCGGGCCGGCCCCTTTGGTAAAGCCGTCGTCATAGGGGGCTAGCTGGGCAAGCCCTACGGCGCGCAAAAGCCCCTGCATCGGCAGATATTCGCCAAAGGGGGCAAGGTGGTGCTTGTCGTAATATTCAGTCGGCTGTCGCCCGTTACCAGCCGGCGCAACAGCGATCGAATTAAAGTAGCGATCGCGCCCGTCTGCGTCGCTCTCGCGCCGCGCCGTGCCGTAAATCAACGTTGAGTTTGGCGGCAGGCGCTTGTCGATTTCCGCCTGCGCCTCGACGCTTTCATTAAGAGATGGGGCAGCGTTTTCAGGCCAGATCACGAAATTGCGCGAGGCGGTCGGGGGAGCCGCGGACAGATTCAGATGAATATCGAGGTTGCGCCACCAGAGATCCCAATCGATTTTTTCCCGCTGGGGAATGTTCGGTTGGACGATCCGGACGGCGACGTCTTGGTGAGTCGAAACGGGCGACAAAGCAAGCCGGACTGCGCCGACGCCGTATAGGGCAAATGTTCCCAAGACAGCGACGAACATCCCGGCCCAGCGACGCGCGCCGACCTCGTCAATCGTCGCAGCGGGCGCCGTCGCGAGCAAAAGCGCGATCAAGGAAAGGCCATAGGCCCCGTACCATGCGGCCGTCTGCCCGCCCGCAGCAAGGCCCGCAAACGCCTGCCCCGGGAGGTTCCACGGCAAGCCTGTAAGGATGTGTCCGCGCAGGTACTCAGTGACGGCCAGACAAGCGGCGAGCGTCAACGCCCTCGACCAACCCGGACGCCAGAAACAGGCAGCAGCAGCGCTTGCGGCGCCAGTGAAAATGCCCAGAAATGCTGGCATTCCCAACACTGCGAACGGCGCCATCCAGGCAAAGCTGTCCGCCTGAACGAGAAAGGCAAAGCCGAGCCAATAAAGACCGAGCAGGAAAAAACCGAAACCGAAGCACCATCCTCGAAAAAAGGCCGCGCGCAACGGCCGCTCACGGCGGCCCGCGCCGTCAATCAGGAGAACGAGCGCCGAAAACCCGACAGCGAGACCCGGCAAGGCATAGAACGGCGCCATCGAGAGCGCAGCGGCAATGCCGGCAAGACTCGCGATGCCGCCGGCGCGCCATCCAGCGACGTTGCGAATTACTTCGATGAAACGCTGCGCCTGCGGACGGTTGGGCGCATCGCCGCTATCGCGCGCCGACACAGCGGTCATTCGGCTACCTCGGCTGCGTCTGGGTTTGGCGCGATCGAAGATCGCCGGCGGATCAGGATTTTTCGAACTTTGCGCACGTCCGCTTCAGTCACTTCAAAGTCGAATCCGTCAGGATGACTGAGAACTTCGCCACGCTGCGGCACGCGACCGGCAAGGGAAAAAGCGAGACCTCCGAGGGTGTCGACTTCGTCATCCTCGCTGTTCATCACTACGCCCGTCGCCTCGGTGAAGGCGCCTAGTTCAACGCGGGCGTCGACTTCCCATCCGCCGCCAGCCCGCGGGACTATTGTCGGCGCTTCTTCATCGTCGTGCTCATCATTGATGTCGCCAACGACCTCTTCGACAAGGTCTTCGATGGTGACGAGGCCGTCCGTGCCGCCAAATTCGTCAACAACAAGCGCCATATGGATACGCGATGCCTGCATCTTGAGCAGCAGGTCGGTAATTCGCATTGACGGCGGCACGTAAAGCACGTCCCGGCGGATTTTTTTGAGGATCGGGCCGTCGCCCGCCGCCTCATCAGATGGATTGGCGAGGCGGTGAACTACATCCTTGATGTGGACCATGCCTATTGGATCGTCGAGATCAACACGGTAGACGGGCAATCGGGAATGCCCCGCTTCAGCAAAAACCTTCACCAACTCGTCGAGCGTAGTCGCTACATCGACGGCGACGATATCTGCGCGCGGCGCCATCACATCGACCACCCGCTTGGCGTCGAAGGCGATGACCCGCTCGATCATTTCCCGGCGTCCGCGCGGCATACGCGCCACCGCATCGCGCTGGCCATCGTCAAGGCCGTCAGACATATCGCCTTCGTCACCATTGCGACCGAAGAACGACTTCAATCGGTCCATCAGACTCGATTGTTCGCCCTCACCTTCATCATCTGACCGTTGAGAAAGATTAGCTTCGTTAGTCACGCCGGCTTGTCTCCTGTTTCGCCTGCAGTCACGCGTTATCGATCGGCATGGGGATCAGCGTAACCCATTGCCGCCATGATCTCGCTTTCCAAAGCTTCCATTTGCGTCGCCTCGGTATCGTCCTGATGATCATAACCAACGAGGTGCAGCACGCCGTGAACGATCAAATGCGCAGCGTGCTCCACCGGCGGAACGCCGCGCGTCCCTGCCTCCGCAACGCATGTTTCGTAGGCTATGGCGAGATCGCCAAGAAAGCGCGAGCCATCGTCTGCGGCGGGAAACGCGAGCACGTTCGTCGGCTTGTCAAAGCCGCGAAACCGACGGTTGAGGTCGCGTAACGCGGCATCATCCGTCAACAGGACGGCAATGCCCGCTCCGGCGACCGCAGGTTCCCTTGCGGAGACGGCATGCAGGCAGGCCATAGCAAGGCTTTCTGGCTCGCCTATCGCGGCGCGCCAGCGCTCGTCGTTAATGATCGTCTCGACCGCATCGAGACATAAATCGCCGCCGATCATGTCGCGCCGCCGGTCAGATTTTGCCGCGCTGTCCGCGCCTCATAGGCGGCGATGATGCGCCCGACCAGCGGATGTCTGACGACGTCCGCCGCCGTGAAATGCGCCGCCCTGACGCCGGGCACGCCAGCCAGAAGGCCGAGCGCATCGGCCAGACCCGAGGTTTCACCGCGCGGCAGATCGCTTTGCGTTGGATCGCCGGTTAGCGTCATCCGCGCGCCCTCGCCTAACCGCGTCAGGAACATTTTTGTTTGCGCCACCGTCGCGTTTTGAGCCTCATCGAGGATGATCGCCGCTCGAGCGAGCGTCCGGCCGCGCATAAAGGCAAGCGGGGCAATCTCAATATCGCCGGCGAGGATACGCCGCTCGACATAATCGCCGGGCAGCATGTCATAGAGCGCGTCA
This sequence comes from Parvularculaceae bacterium, assembly GCA_041747095.1. Lineage (GTDB taxonomy): Bacteria > Pseudomonadota > Alphaproteobacteria > Caulobacterales > Parvularculaceae > Amphiplicatus. The sequence continues at coordinate 13,602 of JBGTFV010000132.1, read as the reverse complement.
TAGAGCGGGCGGAGATACGGATCGACCTTTTCCTTTAAATCGCCAGGCAGGAAACCGATCCGCTCGCCGGCCTCAAGCGCCGGGCGCGACAGGACGATCCGATCCACCGCGCCGGACAACAGCAAGGACACGGCATGGGCGACGGCGAGGTATGTCTTGCCCGTACCCGCCGGTCCAACGCCGAAAACAAGCTCTCCCCCAGCCAACGCATCAAGATAGATGCGCTGAGCCGCCGTACGGGCCTGAATGAGCCGCTTGGGGGTCTTGATGGACTGAACCGCGCCGTCTGGCTGCGGACGATCTGGAATTGATGGCGCAAGGCGAGCGGCGGCTCGCACCTCTTCGGATGAGATCGGCTGGCCCAATGCAAGTCGCTTGTACAGCGTCTGCAGAAGCTGGACCGCCCGGGCGCGAGAGTCTTCTGCGCCGCTAATCGCAAATCTGTTGCCGCGCGGGTCAATCCTGACGCCGAGCATCTGTTCGATCAGAATGAGGTTTGCGTCGCGCTCGCCAGCAAGTTCCGCCGTACGCAGATTATCCTCAAACGCGACGAGGGAAATGTCGGCGCTGCGGGCTTCATGCGCGGACGGCGAAAACTTTTGATCGCCGAGATTGGGCAGGTCGTCGCTCACGCGGAGGCAAGTTCATGGGCCGAAGCCGCGTTGGGCGCCTCTTCATAATGCAGCCGGTCGACAAGCTCGCCTGCAAGCGCATTGCTCGTGACGCCGACGATACGCACCTTTTTGATCGTACCGATGATTGAGGCGTCAGCGCTGACATGCACACTTTGGAGATAGGGCGTCCGACCGATCATCTGGCCGGGCATGCGGCCGGGCTTTTCGAACAACACTGAGATCTCAGCCCCAACAAGAGATGCGTTGAAATCACGGCGTTGCGTATCAAGGAGGTCAAGAAGCTTCGCTAATCGCCTGTCCTTCTCGTCTTCGGAGACTTGACCACCCATTGCGGAAGCAGGCGTTCCGGGGCGGCGGGAGTATTTAAACGCGAACGCCGAGGCAAATCCCACCTCGTGAACGAGCCGCATCGTCTCCTCGAAGTCGTCCTTCGTCTCGCCCGGAAACCCAACGATAAAATCGCCGGAAAGGGCGATATCAGGCCGCGCGCGGCGCACAGCCTCTACCATGCGCCGGTAATCGGCGGCTGTATGGCCTCGGTTCATTGCCTTCAGTATACGATCCGACCCGGACTGCACCGGTAGATGCAAGTACGGCATAAGCGCCGAAAGCTCGCCAAAAGCAGCGATCAATTCATCGTCCATGTCGCGCGGATGCGACGTGGTAAACCTGATGCGATCCAGTTGGTCGATTGACGCAAGGCGCCGGCAAAGCGCGGCTAGTCCCCATTTGCCATCTGCGCGCGGCGTGATTGTAGAGCTGATTTCGTCTGGCGCAGGCGTCGCCGCCCACGCGTTGACGTTCTGTCCAAGGAGCGTAATCTCTCTGACGCCCCGCGCAACAAGGCTCTCCGCCTCGCCAATAATCGAGACGGCGCTACGGGCGGCCTCAGGGCCGCGCGTATACGGAACGACGCAGAAAGTGCAAAATTTATCGCACCCCTCTTGAACTGTCAGGAAAGCCGTCACTCCGGCGGGTTCACGGTCGACCCCAAGCCGGTCAAATTTCTCTTCAACCGCAAAATCGGTGTCGAGCGTTGCGCCGCGTTCGCGTGCTGAGCGGGCAATCAGTTCCGGCAGGCGGTGATAGGACTGCGGGCCGAGGATAAGATCAACCACAGGCGCGCGCACGGCGATCTCCGCGCCCTCCGCTTGCGCGACGCAGCCCGCAACAGCAATCGTGACGGGCTTTCCTTTCGCTTCGCCTCTGGCCTTGATCGGGCGCAAACGGCCGAGGTCAGAGTAGAGTTTTTCCGACGCCTTCTCGCGAATGTGACATGTGTTAACAACGATAAGATCGGCTTCGTCGGGCGCTGATGCGGCCGCATAGCCGATCGGGGCGAGTAATTCAGCGATCCGCTCGCTGTCATAGACATTCATTTGGCAGCCATAGGTCTTGATATAGACCCGCCTCCCGGAATGTCCCTCGCCAGAATGTCGCTCGTCTGTGATGCGCACACCGCGCCCGGGCGTCAGGTTGTGGTCCGTCACCGCCGCGCTCCAGGACGTTCGTCGCGCCGCATGCGCCAATTTACTCCTCTACCCGACGGCGGGAAGGCAATCCCGACCGCTTGCAATTTGGTCAATCATAGCAGCAGGCAGGCGGGAGCGTAAACCGCGGCTATTGCGCCGCCGCCCGACCGTAGGCGGCCACTTCCTCGACATAGGCCTGCCGCTTCAGCCTGTTGGCGGCGTCCAATTCTTCCGCCCGACGGTGGTCGTTGGCCGACAACGCTTCATAATCTGTGTCGGCAAAACCAAGAACGCCCATATCGGCATAGGCGGCTTGAATCTTGTCGGACCAGAGCCCTATGTCGCGCACAATCGGTACAATACGCTGGAAGAGCGTAGTCCGGAACATTTGCATGTAACCGGAATCGCGCTGGGCGGCGATGCATTCTTCGACGGGCAGGCCGAGCACTTCATAGCTCTCGCGTTGATCGAAACGATCGCGCATGTGGTAGCAAGCCTCTACAAGGAATTCCTCGCGTTCGCGGCGTTCGGCATCGGACAATTGCGGGTAGAACTCCTTGAGCGCGAGGCGCCCAAAGGCGACGTGACGAGACTCGTCCTGCATCACGAAGGCGTTGACCTGCTGAGCGAGGGGGTTGCCAGACGTCTCGCGCAAGCTGTTGAAGGCGGCAAGCGCCAGGCCCTCGATGACGACTTGCATGGCGAGATAGGTCATGTCCCAGCGGCTGTCGCGCAGAGCCTGATCCACGAGGGTCTGCAACGGTTTCGTCATCGGATAGGCGACGCCGAACTTCTGCAGCAATTTCTTGTAAGCCTCGACATGCCGCGCTTCGTCCATCACTTGCGTGGCGGCATAGAATTTTGCGTCAAGGTCGGGCGCCTGCTGCACGATCTTGGCGGCGCAGATCAGGGCCGCTTGTTCGCCTTGCATGAATTGCGAAATGCTCCACGCTTGGAAGTGCAGGCGCATCTCGGCTTTTTCACGCCGGTTCATCTTCTGCCAGATCGGCGTGTAATAAATGCCCGACAGTTCATCGGCCATCTGCATCGGGTTTTCCGGGTCGAGTTCCTCCGTCCAGTCGATGCGCGAGAGCGCATCCCACTGCATATCTTTGCCTTTCTGATAGAGGTGCATCATCTGCCGGCGACCATCGTCGTAGTCCCAGTCGAACGAAGCCTCGAAATTCTGCGGCACCGTCCAGACCGGGTCGATGTTCGGGATGGGATAAAGGTCGCGAAGGGACATGGCTCAGCGCTCCGGAATAATACCGTGGTCGCTTTAAGCTCGGTAGAAACGCGACAGAGCATCGGGCGGCGACCGCAAGGCGACGGGGATCGACGCCCGTCGATCCGCTCAGCAAGTAAACTAGGTAGTTTACCTTTAACGGTCAATGAACCCGTAGCGGCGCCACATCATTTTGGCAGAAACCTCCAACAGGGCGCCAGCGCTTGCCCCGCGCGCTCATTTTTTATTGTCGATCGGGACGCCATAAAGTTCGAGGCGGTGCGCCACCAGCTTGTACCCGAGGCCCTCGGCGATGCGCTGCTGCAAGGCTTCGATCTCCTGATTAACGAATTCCACGACTTCGCCAGAGCGCAGATCGATCAGATGGTCGTGATGATCGTCGGACGCCTCCTCATAACGCGAGCGTCCGTCCTGAAAATCATGCCGCTCGACGACGCCGGATTCCTCGAACAGGCGCATCGTTCGGTAAACAGTGGCAATCGAGATTTTCGGATCAATCGCCGTCGCGCGACGATGGATTTCCTCGACGTCCGGATGGTCCTGCGCAATCGAGAGCACGCGCGCGATGACCCGGCGCTGCTCCGTCATCCGCATCCCTTTTTCGACGCAGACCTTTTCGAGCCGTTCCATAGGCGCCTCCGTTCTGGGACTGCATACCAGTTTCTTTAATCACAGGCTGCTCAGTGGTTGCAACAAACACCGGGCGAGGCGGCATCGCTCAAAGATCGAGACGCATCAATAGTGCGTCTCCGCCATCGCGATAATAGCGCGGCCTGCGTCCTATGCGCTGAAAACCGGCATTCTCATAAAGCGCCACTGCGGCGCGATTACGTGGATCAACCTCCAGCAGCAGTTCGCGCGCGCCGATTGACCGCGCGGCCCTGACGACGCCGTCAAGCAACGCCCGTCCTGCGCGGCGCCGTCGGACCGCAGGATCGACGCCGAGAGTGAGGATCTCGCTCGCGTCGCCGAGGCTGCGCCACATTGCAAAACCGAACGCCTTAGCGCGATCGTCCTCGGCGATCAGCGTCGCGACGGAATGGCCGGACATGCCGTCCATGACAGCGCTCGCGCCCCACCCGCCGCCAGCAAACGCAAGTTCTTCAAGGCGCGCAACGGTCGCCGCGTCTTCCTTGCCGGCTGAGCGAATCGTCCATCCCATCTTCATTGCGCCGGCCCGATGAGTCCGTCGAACAAGCTGGCGGCAGAAGCGATGGCGTCCGGTGGGCGCAGGTATAACGGCGAAGGGGGTCCGTCCGACGGCACAGCTTGAGCCGTCAACCGGGCGACTGCAGCGACATCGATTTCAGCGCGCTCGTGACGAATCTTCCAGCCATCGGGCAACGCGGGCAATAGCGGCGCGCCGGTACCAAACACGCTAACGGGAGCCCTGGCGGCACTTGTCAGGCGCGCTAGGGCGTCCTCAACGTCAGCGACGAAAGGGCCCAACGCCGGCAGCCCATTTGGATCGAACAGCGCCGCATAAACCTGGCCGCGACGTGCGTCGACCAGCGGCGCCGTCCAGGAACGGCCTCCATCGCTTTCACTCGCAGCAAGCGCCGTCATGGTGTCGACGCCAATGACGGGCGAGCCGATCGCAAAGGCGAATGCGCGCGCAAAAGAAAGCCCAGCGCGAATGCCGGCGAAGCCACCTGGACCAATCACGGCGCCAATGCGATCAATTTCTCGCGACCCAAGCTCGGTCTGGTCAAGGAGAGCCGCGATCAGAGGCGCAAGCGCATCGCTGCGGCTTACCCCGTCCGGCGCACGACCGCGCCCCAACACGGAGCCGTTCCGAAGAAGCGCAGCGCTACAGACGTCGAGCGCGGTATCGATGGCCAAAACGATCATCGCTGACCTAATTGACGCTTCGCCGACCGCGCCGCAATCCCCTGAAGGATAACGCCGTCAAATGATGCGGCACGCTTCCTCAAACGGCAGGCGCGGGCTGCGCGGGAATAGGTTGGCGTCGGTGCCGTAACCGATGTTGCACAGGAAATTCGACCGCCAGCCCGTGCCGGACAGGAACTCCTTGTCGACGCCCTCTTTGTCGAAACCGGACATGGGGCCGCAATCGAGCCCCAGTGCGCGCGCAGCGATCATGAAATAGGCGCCCTGCAATGATCCGTTGCGGAAGGCGGTTTCCTCGATCAACGCATCATTACCCGTAAACCAGGCGCGCGCATCCGTATGAGGAAAGAGTTGCGGTAGCTTGTCGTAGAACGCCATGTCGTGCGCGATCAGAACGCAGGCTGGGGCTGCCATGGTTTTCTCGACGTTTGTCCCGAGCAAAAAGGGCTTCAGGCGCGCCTTCGCTTCCGCAGAAGCGATGAATAAGAAACGCGCTGGCGAGCAATTCGCCGACGTCGCGCCCCATTTCATCAAGTCGTAAACGGCCTGCATCATCGCCGTAGAAACGGAGCGTTGCTCCCATCCGTTATGGGTGCGGGCCTCGCGGAAAATGAGATCGAGGCCTTCGTCGGAGAGGATGCGTTCGGTCATTAGCGGAGGGCTCCTGGAGGGCTGAATATGGGACGGCGGAAACGGCTTTCCGATTTCACTTTCCTAGAGCATCGCATGAGCCCTGTGAATGCAGCGGCGACCGCCAGACCGATCAGGCGCCAGACCGATCAGGCGACTGGCTCGACCCGGACAACCTCGGGAACATAATGCTTCAGCATGTTCTCGATCCCGGCCTTCAAGGTCATGGTTGACGAAGGGCAGCCCGCGCATGAGCCGTGAAGCGACAGGAACACGACGCCCGTGCGCGGCTCGTAATGTTTGAAGACAATGTCGCCGCCATCAGCCGCCACTGCGGGCCGAACGCGCGTGTCGATCAATTCAATGATCTGCTCGACAACCTCGCGATCCTCAGCCTCATATTCATCGAGGCTCGTTGCAGGAGCCGACGACGATGCAACGCGCGGCGCCCCTTCCGTGACGACGGGCAGACCCGCAGTCAGGTGATCGGCGATGACCCCAAGGATCGGGGCTTTAAGATGGGGCCAGGCGATCGCCTCATCCTTGGTAACGGTAACGAAGTCGGGGCCAAGAAAGACGCCAGTAACGCCCTCAATCTCGAAGACCGCCGCCGCCAGCGGCGACGCCGCCGCTGTGTCCCGGTTCGGAAAATCCATGCCGGCCGCCGGCCGCCCTGTTTTGTCGAGGCCAAGGACCTTCTGGTCCGGCACGAATTTCAGGGAATGCGGGTTCGGCGTGTCTTCGGTCTGGATATACATGATTTCAGTGTCCTTCCGAGCGGGCGGCCGCCATTTGGCGGGCATCGCTCAAATTGGGAGATAAGGTGCGCGCGCTGCGCCGGCAACTGTCGAAAGAAGGCTTGGGGGCGCATTGCGGGACGCCCCTCGCGCAGACTAGACCACTACTTGCCCGCGCGGTCCCGCCGCGCCCTAAAGACCGGACCCCCCGATGGACGACAATTCAACGAAGTTCTCCGACGAGGAAGCGCTCTCGTTCCATAGCCGCGGCAAGCCCGGCAAGCTGGAGATCACGCCGACGAAGCCGATGGCGACCCAACGCGACCTGTCGCTGGCCTATTCACCCGGCGTGGCCGTGCCTGTCAAAGCCATCGCCGAGAACCCTGACCTTGCCTACGACTACACATCGAAGGGCAACATGGTCGCCGTTATTTCCAACGGCACGGCGATTTTGGGCCTTGGCGACCTTGGCGCGCTTGCCTCAAAGCCCGTGATGGAGGGTAAGTCGGTTCTCTTCAAGCGGTTCGCCGACATCGACAGCATCGACATCGAGGTCGACACCAAAGACCCTGAGGCGTTCATCAACTGCGTGCGCTATCTCGGCCCGGCATTCGGGGGCATCAACCTCGAAGACATTGCAGCGCCCGAAAGCTTCGAGATCGAGCAACGCCTGAAGGAGTTGATGGACATTCCGGTGTTCCATGACGACCAGCATGGCACGGCCATCATTGCTGCGGCTGGGCTGATCAATGCGCTCGACATCACGGGCAAGTCGATCAGGGAAGTGAAGATTGCCATCTCCGGCGCAGGATCGTCGGCGTTATCGGTCATCGGCTTGATCAAGGCGATGGGGTTACCGCACGAGAACGCGCTCGTGTGCGATTCCAAAGGGGTTCTCCACACCGGGCGCACGCTCGACCAGTGGCGCTCGGCCCATGCCGTAAACACGGACAAACGTACGCTGACGGAAGCGATGGACGGCGCCGACGTCTTTATTGGATTATCCGTAGGCGGCGCTGTGACGCGCGATATGGTCGCCCGCATGGCGAAAAACCCGATCATCTTCGCCATGGCCAATCCAACGCCTGAAATCTCGCCGGAGGAAATTCGCGCCGTCAGGTCAGACGCAATCATCGCAACGGGGCGCTCGGACTATCCGAACCAGGTCAACAACGTGCTTGGCTTTCCCTATATCTTCCGGGGCGCGCTCGATGCGCGAGCGAGGACAATCAATGAGGAGATGAAGATCGCCTGCGCCAAAGCCCTTGCCGCCCTCGCACGCGAAGATGTGCCCGACGAAGTCGCCGCCGCCTATGGCAAGCGCCTCAAATACGGACCTGGGTACATCATTCCGACGCCGTTCGACCCACGCCTGATCTCAACTATCCCGCCAGCAGTTGCGCGGGCCGCCGCAGAATCTGGGGTCGCGCGCCGGCCCATAGCCGACCTCACGGCCTATGCGGCCAGCCTGGCTGCGCGCACCGATCCGTCCGCCTCCTTTTTGCAAAAAATCTATGCAACGCTGCGCGCTTCGTCGTCGCCCAAGCGCATTGTGTTTGCCGAAGGGGAGGAAGAATCGGTTATTCGCGCCGCCTATGCGTTCCAACAGGAGGGGCTGGGAACGGCCGTACTCATCGGCCGGGAAGAGCGCGTCAAGCAACGGCTGGCGGAAGCCGGCCTGCCCACCGATTGCTTCCTTGAAATCCACAACGCCCAGTTATCGACGCATAATCCAGCGTATACCGAGTATCTTTACGCCCGCCTGCAACGAAAAGGCTATTTGCACCGCGACGCCCAGCGGCTCGTCAATACCGACCGCAACGTTTTTGGCGCTTGCATGCTAGCGCTGGGCCACGCCGACGGCATGGTGACGGGCGTCACCCGTCATTACGACGTTGCTTTGGAAAACATCCGGCTGGCGCTAGGCCCGCGGAAAGGCGAACGCCTGATCGGCGTTTCGGTCATTCTCGCCAAGGGCCGAACTCTCTACGTCGCAGATACGAATATTTCGGAACTACCCTCGTCGCAGGACCTGGCGGAGATCGCTGTTCAGGTCGCTCATGCGGCGCGCCATCTCGGCGCCACGCCGAAGGTCGCTTTTGTTTCCTATTCAAACTTCGGCAATCCCGATACGGAGCATTCGCGCCGCGTCGCCGGCGCAGTCGCCATTCTCGATAAACGGGGAGATGTTGATTTCGAATATGAAGGCGAGATGACGCCGCGCATGGCGCTTAACGAGAAATACCGTTCAATCTACCCGTTCTCGCGCCTAACCGGCGAAGCGAACGTACTGATCACGCCGGGCGTTCACTCGGCGGCGATCTCAACGAAACTGCTCGGAGAAGTTGGGGGCGCAACCGTTCTTGGGCCGATCCTCGTAGGGCTGGAGCGCCCCGTTCAGATCACGCAGGTCGGCGCGCGCGTGCCGGATATCGTCACCCTAGCCGCCATGGCCGCATACGACCTTGATGTCGAGCATCGATCATGGACGCAACGCACCGACTGAGGGCGTCGCAGAGCGGCAAACGCCTCTACGCTTCCTTTCGCCGGAATTTCTGCGATTGCGCGCGCACGATGTTTTCGGCCATCGGCTTCGGTAACGCGCCCATCAGCCAAACGACGAACTTGTTCCAGCGCCCCGGAACATAGACAACATGTCCGCGCTCAACCGCAGCGATTGCGCCCTCCACTACCGGCTCAGGGGCCATAAACATGTATTTGGGCAACTCGGCGACCATGCCGCGCGTCGCGTTAACGTCGTGAAATTCAGAATAAGTGAAACCTGGACAGACGGCGCTGACTTTGATCTGCGAGCCCGCGTTTTCCGCCGCCAACGACTGTGAAAAGCTGACGAGGAAGCTCTTCGTCGCGCCGTATAGCGTGTGTCCCGCCGAACCGGGAACAAGCCCCGCCACTGACGCGACCTGAATGATCCGCCCCCAGCCTTTCGCGCGCATGTCGGCAAGCGCCAGATAGGCCAGATGCGCGTAACTTGTCGCCATTAGCTGCATGAAATCGCGATGGGCTTGCCAGTCGCTTTCATGAAACGCGCCTGGAAGGCCAAAGCCGGCATTGTTGACAAGAATGTCGATTGTGAGGTTTTTCCGGCGTATCGCGACAAAAATGTCGGCGGGCGTTTCAACTGCAGCAAGGTCGGCTGCGACTATCATCGTCGCAACGCCATGCTTGCTGGCCAGTTCACGGGCCAGTTCCTCCAATCTGTCCTCGCGCCGCGCAACGAGCACGACATTCGCGCCCTTTGCCGCGAGGGAGCGCGCGAACGTCGCGCCGATGCCGGCGCTGGCGCCGGTCACAAGGGCCCATTTGTTTTTATAGTTCATGCGTCCGCCCCTCGATGGTTCGTCTGAACGATCATCTGCCGAACCGGCGCTTCAATCAATCAGCGCGACCGCGCCTGAATTCAGCATTGAACGGCGCGAACGCCCCGCTCCGCATACCCGCAAATCCGCCGGCCATGAGGTAGAACGTCGTGAGGTTGAACGCCTGCGACGTTATTGAGCGACTGATTGCGAAGGCGAGGATCGATGCCATCAGACCCAGAAAAACGAGGCGTGCGGACGGAGGCCCCTCCCGAGACTGACGCCACGCCCCAAACATCAGGGCCGCCAGCAACGAGACGAACGCCGCAGGCCCCGGCACGCCGTAATCAAGGGCGAGAGACAGGTAGTAGTTATCGATCGTCAGGGTGCGTCCCCAATAGCCGAGGACGCGCGCGGCGCGCCCCGCGCCATATCCTCCGACGGGCCGCTTCATGATCTTGGGCAGCGCCTGCTCGATCTGCTCGATCCTCGACTGCGAGGAATTCGCTGCGCTCGTCGCGCCCTTGCCCGTCACGAGAATATACGCCCCCGCCGCAATAACCGGCGAGGCGACAAGCAATATCAGCCCGACAACCCCGGCAACCGGCAGAATGCGCGATGAGCGCGGCCGCATCAGATAGCGTTTGGCGGCGATAAAGGTGCCAACGGCGCCGGAAATGGCAAGCGCGAGCAGCGCCCCGCGGGAATTCGTCGCCGCAGCGCCGGCGATGGTCATCACGAGAGCCGCGAACCAGAAAAGGCGCCAGCGGGTCATGCGGGCGGAGGCGGCGAAGGCGAGCGAGAGCGGTGCGCTCATGGCGAGATACTCGCCAAGCGACAGCGGATGGGTATGTCCGGCTTGCGCCCGGAAAATTCCGTCGCGAATTTTCTGCTCCTGCACCTGCCGCAGCCATTCCGCGTCGTCGGCGATAAAGGGCGACAGAAGTTTCGCCAACAGCGTTCCCGTTCCCGCCTCTGCAACAGCGATTGCGCCCGAGATTGCGCCGCCGATGGCCAAAGCCTTCAATAGACGGATGAAATCCCGCCGACGGCGCACGTATGTCATAAAGGCGCAGAAAGGGGCGAGCCAGATGATCGCTTGGCGGAGGAATTCCGGGATGGCGTAGGCGCGACCCTCAGCCAACGGCAGGCTGAGCGCTCCGACGCCGAAAATCGTGAATACGCTGCCAACCAGCCAGGCATTCCGGCGTATGGCGAGAATGAACTGGTCTCGCCGCCACCGGGAGGCCGCCATGTCGTAGAGCCAACATGCCGTAATCGCGTAGAGCACGATTCGGGGCGGCGTCAGAATCGGCATAGGGCCGAGCTTCACGTGCAGATAAACCGGCCACAGCGGCGCGAGCGCGACCGCAAGCGTCATCAGCGTCAGCATGACGCTCTGTGGTACGCCCCGCGTCGTCGGCATGTTGGCAATGATCAGAAAGCCGGCGGGGGCAAGGAATAGCAGTATCGCCGGAGGGAACAGGATTGTCGCCAAAGCGGCAATCGCCGCATAGATCGTCCACAGGGTCGCCGCCGCGCCGAACCCGGCAACGCGAACAACCCCCGCGAGGCCGGGGACGCGGAAAAACGTTGTCGGCTGGCTCATGCCTTTGCCTAACCCGGCAAGGCATGAAAAAGCGTTAACCGCGGCGGCGGACAATTTCAGCTGGCGGCTGGCGCTTCGCCTAAATGCTCACAGACGTCGGCAAGCCGCTCTTTGCCGAACCACATTTCGGCGCCGACGAAAAACGTCGGGGCGCCGAATGCGCCCCTCGCAACGGCGTTTTCTGTGTTCTCCAGTAGCGCCTGCTTCACGCCGGGATCGGCGGCGAGCGCAAAAATCGCTTCGCTGTCGAGGTTGTGGGCAGCCAGGACCCGTCCAACGACTTCGGGGTCCGCCATATTTTCATTGTCGCGCCAGATGGCAGCAAAGACTGACTCCACATACGCTTTGCCAACGTCTTGGCGCTCGGCTGCGATCGCGCCACGCATCAGCGTCAATGTATTGATTGGAAAATGCGCGTTTATGGCGAATTTCACCCCGTGGCGGCGGGCGAAGCGTTCCATCTCAAGAAATTCGTACGCCAATTTGTTCTTCACGCCGGCATAGGCGGTTATTGGCGACTGGTTCTGCGTCAGCTTGAAGATGCCGCCCAAAAGGCACGGCGTATAAATCAGGTCCGCCCCCGTCGCGGCGGCGATTCGCGCCAATTGCGTGTGCGCAAGATAGGCGTTCGGACTGCCAACATCGAAAACGAATTCGAGAACGCGCTTCATGTCACCAGGCCTCCTTCCATGGCCTCAGGTCCAGTTCATGCGTCCACGCGCTGCGCGGCTGACGGTGGAGCGCAAGATAGGCTGCGGCGATGGCGTCAGGATCCAGTATGGCGTCTTCAGCCTTCCGATCCGCCGCATCATTAAACAGATCGCGGATGAACGCGCCATCCACGGCGCCGTCGATGACGACATGGGCGACGTGAATGTTTTGCGGGCCGAGCTCCCTCGCCATACTCTGCGCAACTGCGCGAAGGCCCGTCTTGGCGCTGGCGAACGCCGAAAACGACGACGCTCCGCGCAGGCTTGCGGTTGCGCCGGTAAAAATGATCGTGCCTTTTCTTCGAGGCGCCATTCGCTTTGCGGCCTCCCGCCCGGTGAGAAAGCCAGCATAGCAAGCCATTTCCCAGACCTTTCGAAATACCTGTGCGGTCGTGTCCGCGATCGGGAAGCTGACATTCGCGCCGATGTTGAAGACAACGACCTCTATCGGCGCGACCTCGCGTTCGATCCTGTCGAAAAGTGCGATCACTTCTGCTTCATCGCGCGCATCACCTGCGAAGGCATGAGCGGTTCCGCCCGCCGCGCGGATTTCCGCAGCCAGCGCTTCGAGAGCGTCCGCGTGTCTCGGCCGCCGGACGAGACACGTGTCATAGCCCGCCCCAGCGAACGCCCGCCCTAGCGCCGCGCCAATTCCATCGCCCGCCCCAACGATCAATGCGGCTTTGCGCTCGGTCATGAGGCGGACCCTGCGATTTTGGTGGAAGCCGCCTCGGGACGACCATCGATCAGTCGCAGGGGGACCGGGGGCGGCTCATCGGCGGGGGTTTCAGCTTCAACGTTGGGAGCGGCATGCATATCATCAGCCTCAGGAACGTCAGCCTCGCGTATCGGCGCGGACAACATCCCGAGCTCTTCATCTGAGAGGCTCAAGGCTTCCTCAAGCGGCGGCGGAGCGAGCCGTCCGTGCTGCATATATTCGCGGATGACGCGCGCCCAGCCGTCGCGGGTAAAATGAAACCGTCCATCCGTCCCCGTCGTCGGATCGCGCGGCGCAGCCGCTGCTTTGACGAACCACAGACGCGCTGCCGCCTCGCCCTGAAGACCTGCTACCGCCTCTCCCATGAAGGCATAGTCGCTGGCGACCGCGCCGTTGCGCAAGAGCGGCTCAAGGCGGGTTATTGCATCGCGGTGATCGCCCAGCATCATGACCCGGCGCGCGCGAACGATCTGCGCCTCGCGCGCCTCCGGCTTCTGCTCGGCAAGGCGATGCATTTTCTCTGCTCGTTGATCGAGGGGCAGATCAGCGTAAAGCGCCGCATGGGCCGCCGTTAGCGCCGGATGGGGAGCGGCTGCGAAGGCCGTCTCCAAAATGCGGGCGGCGCGATTTCGCTTCCCGGCGCCGGCTCGGAGCCGGGCGGCGAGGACTGCGGC
>JBGTFV010000131.1:0-42193 GCA_041747095.1 Parvularculaceae bacterium | reverse complement strand
GACGCGACGAGCAGCTCCGGACGCGTTGGGCTCGTTGGGGCGGTCGGACGGGTCACGACTTGCTCCTCTTCTTTTTCTTTCGGCGCTTCTTGTCGCGGGCCGGCGGCGCGTCAGGGCCAGGCGCGCGCGCCACAAAACTGTCATTGAACAGGTAGGTTATTTCCTTGCCTCGCCGCAGCACGAACTCAGCAGCGACGTGCTCGACGACGACATATCGACCCTGTACGGAGAAATTGACGACGCTCTCGCCAGCCTCATCGGAGATGACAAAAATCGCAGGCGTCGGCGCATCTCCGTCCCAGCGGAAAAAGGTGGCGCGCCCGTTATCAAAGACCTCGTCGGGCACATTCGCCGCCGAGCCTTCGTAAGTGTAAGCGCGGTTCCACAACTCTGGCGGCGCGGCGAGGATCAGCGGCTCCGGGCCGCGCGGCTCTTTTTCTTTCTCCGCCTCTTTTCGGCGGAAGCGGACCGAGAACGTCACGTCGCGGATCGAAACGCCTGCGCCCGAGCGCGCGTGGAGTTCGAAATTGTAAGAACGCCTGCTGGTGACGACGGTCAGATTCGTCGGCGCGGCGACGTCGACGGGCTTCAGGAACAAAAGGCTGGCGCCGGCGTTTGCAGTGATTTGCCAGCCGCCTGCATCGCCGACCGCGACGTTGCTGATTGTCTCGTCGGGCTGAAACTCGATTGTTGTCTGAAAGCCGGTATGGGCAACAACGCGCAGCACCTGATCGGGATCATAATCGACATAACGGATCCGCGGATCGCCCGCGTCGGCCTTCGGCGCGGCGATGGCCAACAAGCCAGCGAGGAGCAGTGATGTCAAAATACGGATCACTGCGCTCCCCTGACTGGTTTGAGCACAGGACGCGCGGCGCTGCTGCGGTTGCCAATTGCGGATGGTGTGACGCTGCGCGCAGACCCGGGCGACGCGCTGGCGTTCGATGCGGTCGCGCCTGCGATCGCTCCGGCAAGGCTGATAATCGTCCGGCTTGCGCCCACGTCCGCCGTAGCCTGCCTGTCAGCGCCCATTACGATTGTCTCGATGCGGCTTGCAGCAGCAGGGGCAGGCGAAGCGGAGATCCGGTCAGCAGCTTCGGCGTAGGCGCCTGCAGCGTGTCCGCCGATGCGCCCGGCCCCGAGGCTGCCCGCAATCATGCCGACAATGCGGTAGAGCTGGAAGCTGACGGCCGCCATAACGAGCGCAATTGCAAGCAATGTCAGCGCAGGCCGCAAATCGTTCGCGCCGAAATTACGCCCTCTGACGAGTTCATTGACGACCGGCTCGATGAAGGCAAGACCGCCTGCCGTGACGAGGATACACAAGGCTGGCGTGAGCGCGAGCGCAACGGCTGCGCGCAGCCAGCCTATCGCGAGGCCACGCGTGGCGGAGAAAAGCCCCAGCGCAATGAAAAACGGGCCAACCGCCAGGATGGCGGCGATAAGAATCTTCGCCACCACGACGACACCGACGGACGTCAGCATCAGGAGCAACGCCGTCGACAACAGGAGATTTGCGGCAGCGGCGCCGCGCAAGGCGCCCCGCCCAGCATTAAACGCGGCTTCGGGCGTCGGCGGAGCCGCGTCAGGTGCGGCCTGCTGTATCGCGCCGGGCGAAGAAATGACGCTCTGACCCTCGGCAAGATCGGAAAGCGTTCCCACCACGTTGTCGATGCGATCAAAAACGGCGGTTGGCCGACCCTGCGCGGCGGCGATGGAAGCGACGATCTCTTCAGGGCCATCTGTGAGGACGTCATAGACGAGCGTCTGATATGCCGCCCAATTCGTGGTCAGGGTCAGGACAATGCCGATCATTACCGCGCGCGGCGCGATCTCACTGATGCTCAATCCGCCGCGTCCGAAAATCATCCGGTAGCCGATAAAGGCAACGTATATCGTCAATGCGGCAGTCAGGAACTGGTTGAACGGGCTCGCCGGTCCCAGCAGCGCCGCGTATGCGTCGTGAACGCTGGCGCCGACCTGACAGTCGACCGCTTCGACAATGCTGGTGGCCGCTGCATCGCGCGCGCTGACGCCGGGGCACTGGCTCATGACTTTGCTCCCCGCTGCGTTCTCAAAAAGACCGGGAGCCAATTGCGCGGGTCGTCGCCGACCTTTGCGCGAATGCGGTCGAGCAGACGGACGGACGCTTCGCGACCCGACAGAACCGCGATCGCGTCAGGCATGTCGTCCATATCGAGGCGCGCGACAACGCTCGATCCGCCCTGTTTGATCAGCACGCAGCGCAAATGCTCGGGCAGCGACCGAACGAGTTCGAGCTCGTGGGCAGTCAGCCCAAAGCCATCGCAATATTCCGAGGCCTGCGCTTTGGCGTTGCTCATGAACATCTGCGTTGCCGCCTGTTCGATGATCGTGCTGGCGATGCGGCTCTCCAGCGCGTCGCTCGCGCTTTGCGTCGCGAACCCGACAACCCCGTTGCGCTTGCGGACGGTTTTCATCCAGTCTTTCAAGCGGGCGATGAATGCATCGTCGTCGAGCGCTTTCCAGCCTTCGTCGATGACGATGAGCGCCGGACGACCGTCGAGGCGCTCCTCGACGCGGTGGAAGAGATACATCATCGCGGGCGTGCGAAGCGCTGGCGCGTCGAGGAGCGCTGTCATGTCAAAACCCGAGGTACGGATCTTAGCGCGCACCTCGTCCCGCTCATTGTCGAACAGCCAGGCGCGTTCCCCGCTATTTATCCACGGCGCCAGCCGGGCCGCGAGGTCCGCGCGCGTTGGTCGCGAGCCGCCGGACAACAACTCAACAAGGAAGCGGAGACGGCGATGCTCTGGGCGCTGATCGAAATTGCTGTCGATGGCGTCGGAGACGATGGCAAGTTCGTCGGGCGACAGGGAGCCGCCTTGCGGTTCAACGAGTCGGGTAAGGAAGCGCTTCAGGAAAGCGCGGTTGGCCGCGTTGTCCGGCAACAGGAGCGGATTGAATCCCGACGGCTCGCCGGGACGCAGCACGTTGTAGACGCCGCCTATAGCCCGGATGAAGATCTCGGCCCCGCGGTCCTTGTCAAAGAAGAACGTTGTTGGCTGATATTTCTGGGCCTGCGCGATAAGGAAATTGAGAACGACTGTCTTGCCCGATCCGGAAGGGCCAATCAGCGTGAAGTTACCAAGATCGCCCTTGTGGAAGTTGAAGAAGTACGGCGTCGCCGACGTGGTCTCCAATACGGTTACAGGTTCGCCCCACGGCCCGCCCGCCGGTTCGCCGACCGGGAAGCCGTGCAGCGAGGCAAGTCCGGCAAAATTGCCCGTCGAAATAAGCGCGCGCCGCGCGATGTACTCGCCATTGCCGGGGAATTGCGCCCAGAAAGCGGGTTCGAGGTTAAGGTCTTCGCGAACAGCGATGGCGCCAACATCAGCCAGCGCCGACTGAACTTCCGCCGCCGCACGGTCGAGCGCGTCGAGCGAGGCGGCGCGGACAAGCACAGTCAGATGGTGTTCACCGTAAGCGGCTGCGCCTGCGGCGAGGTCGTCTTTGGCGGCGAGCAGTCCCTGGCGCAGCGTTGTCGTCTCATCGGAGGCTGCCCGCAAGCGACGCAAAGCAAGCGAGATGCGCTCGTCCGCAATTTGCCGGTCGATGAACGCGAAACTTTCAGAAAGAGCGATTTCATGGGGAAGCCGGAGCAAGTTATCGAGAATGCCAGGCGTTGTCGTCGCGGGATATTCCTTGACAGAGATAATCGCGCCAAACTTTATGTCGCCGGCCCCCGCTCCACGAAACTCGATGGTGTCGAGCCCGAAACTAACGCGCTTATAGGGGATGTACTGACCGCAATCCCCGGTCGGCTGGAGAACCGGTTGGCTGTCGCCGTTGTAAAGCGCCGAGAGACTTTCGAGCGGCTCGGAATACGTTCCTGCCGACCCCTGCTGCAACGACAAAAGCCGTGGCCGGTATCGACCGAGCGAGGCGATCAGATTTATGCGCGCAGCATCAAGCTCGCGACGCGCTTTGGCGTGCGCAGTCGCCCGGTCCTCGCTCGAGCGCATACGGCGCAGTCCGTTTCCCATCCGCTCAATCATGCCGACTTTGCCGACAGGTGGGCGGCGCAGCAGCGTCAGAATGATATCGTTGACGTAAAGACGTTTTTGGGCGAGGCGCGCACGCCATTGCGCGTCGATGTCGGCAGCTGCGCCGGGTTCGAAACGTCCGGCGAGGTCAGCAGCAACCCGCCGACGATTGACGTGACAGTAAAGAACAATGTGAGCGCCGCCGACGCCGCGCAGAACGACATCGCGCACGGCGTGCAGATGGTTCAGCGTGTCGCTGTCTGCAGTCTCAAACGCGAAGCCTTCCACCTGCACCATCTGCATCAGCGCGCCGTCACGCAGCTCTATTGTGCTGGCGTCAAGATGACGCGCATAGGGCAGGCGGTCGCCGGCGCGGGGCTCGCGCCTTGCCAGTTTCGCGAGGGGTGAGGCCGCGGTCATGACGTTTTCAGGCGGCGTAACTGTTGCAGCGCCAGAACGAGAAATTCCGTGTGCGCCCGCATTTGCTCACCCGGGTTATCCAGAGATCGAAGATGCGCGGCTCGCGAAGCGACGACAGATAGCCGACGCCATGGATCGCAAACGCTGCGGGGATGGCCCAGAACGAACGCGTGACCAGGAAAACCTCTGTCGTGATCATCGCGTTGATGATGAAGTACGAATAGGTGACGCCGGCAAACATCTGGGGTTGCGTCAAGGCGCGAAACACCGGGGTGCGGGCGAGTTGGGTCATGGTCAACCTGCGGACGCGACGGCGCGAATGCCGGCGACGATGGAGGCCGCGCCGAAAAGAACAAATGTCCCGAGAATGACCGTCGCCCCGAAGCGCCAGTTCATGCGCCCGGTGAGCATCATGAAACCGACAGCAGCGACGGCGATGACCGCTGCGGTCGTGGCGAGATTGCCGAGCAGCGTGCCCTGCACCCAATTCATCGCAGCAAGAATCGGTCCGGACCCTTGCGGATCGGCGCGAACGGTCTGGGCGCTCGCCGCCGCCGGCAGGAGGAGCAACGCAGCGACTGAGAAGAAGCGCCGGAAGCAGGATGATTGCGCTTTCATACAGAGGCGTCCTTTACGGTTGATCTCAAACAGAGCCGGCTGGCGACATGGCGGCCAGGCGATCAAGCACTCGGCGGACATAATCCTCTGTCGCGCGAAACGGCGGCACGCCGCCATGGCGCCGGACAGCGGTTGGTCCAGCGTTGTAGGCGGCAAGCGCATGCTCGATGTTGTTGTCGAACGCGTCGAGCATCGCTCGCAGATACGCTGCGCCGGCCTCGATATTCTGACGCGCATCTGTCAGATCTTCGACGCCGAGTTCCGCAGCGGTTGCTGGCATGATTTGCATAAAGCCGACGGCGCCAGCCGGCGACACGGCGGCAGGCCGGTATCGCGACTCAACATAAGCGATGGCGTCAACAAGCGCCGGATCCAGTCCGTGGCGAATCGCGGCCGCCTCGATAAGCGAAGCGTAAGCGATAGACGGTATCGCGCGTTTTTTTGTCCGAGTCGGGATGGACGTCGATTGTATTCCGAACGATTGCCCAGCGGCCGGCGCGTTTACGCCCGCTGGCATCACGCCCGAAATCACAACGACCGAGCCATCTGGCTTTACTTCAAATACATCAGCCGCAGCCGGCGTGATCGCCACCGCAAAAACGACGACCGCCGAAAATCCAATGCCGCTCATATCGCGCCCCGCAAGCCGCGCTCTGGCGAACGCTACAGACAGAAACCTAGGCTTGAAGTTTTAAGCGAGCGTTATCCAAGTAACCCGGAACGTTGCGATCTGGCGCGCCGCAAGGTGACATTTGCGTCACCTCCCGTCCATACGGCACCGTACGCTTCGGTTAATTCTACTTGTCAGCAAATTTTAGGCGTTTCTGACCGCCACGCTCGTCGGCGCGGAGGTTTCTGCAAGCGCGCGGTGGATGTGGTGCACGACAGTTGAGCCTTCGCCAACGCTTGCCGCCACGCGCTTCACAGATCCAGAACGCACGTCGCCAATAGCGTAGACCCGCGGCCAGCTGGTCTCATATTGAGCCGGCATGCGGTCGAGAGACCAGCCGGCGCGCACCAGCTCCATCGGCGCAATGTCGCCGCCGGTCTTGAGAAAGCCGCCCGCGTCGCAGGCGAGCGTTTGATCGAGCCAAGTCGTGCAGGGCCGGGCCCCTATGAACAGGAAAAGGAAATCCGCATCAAGAATTTCTGGCGGACCTGCCTTTGTGCGGATGTCGAGCGACCGCAGACGCCGCTCGTCTCCGTTCAGCGCGGTGACTTCGGTCTCCGGCCGCAGGATGATGTTCGGCGTCTCCTCCAATCGACGAACGAGATACTCAGACATGGTTTCCCGAATATCGGGGCGGCGGTAGAGGATGTTTACCTCGCGCGCGACGCCGGAGAGATACACTGCTCCCTGTCCGGCAGAGTTGCCTGCCCCGACAACGGCGACGCGCGCATCGCGGCAGAGTTGCGCTTCCATGGCGGTCGCGCCGTAATAGACGCCGCTGCCTTCATATCGTTCGAGGTCAGGAATCGCGAGACGCTGATAGTCCGCACCCGTTGCGATGACGACAGCGCGGGCGCGCAGATGTCGGCCGTCGGCCAGCGTGAGGCTGTAGTCGCCTTCGGTCTTCGTCAGTTCCTTTACGGTTGCAGGCGTTGCGATCCGGGCGCCGAACTTCTGCGCCTGGATCCGCGCCCGGTCCGCGAGATCGGCGCCCGACACCCCGGACGGAAAACCGAGATAATTTTCGATCTTCGAGCTGGCGCTCGCCTGGCCTCCCGGGGCGTCTGCATCGAGGGCAACAACGCTAAGCCCCTCGGATGCGGCGTAGACCGCGGCTGCGAGACCGCCGGGGCCTGCGCCAACAACGACGACGTCTGCGCAGGCGTTGTCTGGCAGCAGATCGAGGCCGAGCGCGTGCGCAACGTCAAGCGGCGTCGGCTTGATCAGGAAGCTCCGCGTGCCCGTAACGAGCACGGGAGGATCGTCCGCGCTGAGACCCAGCCGGCCGAGGATGATCTCTGCTTGCGGATCGGTCGCTGCGTCGACCCACAGGTGGGGCACGCCGTGACGGGTCAACAGCGCGCGAATGGCGAAAGCCTGTTGGTTCAGCGCCTCGCCAATCAGGACGACGCTGGCGCGGCCATTGGCCCTCGCCCACGCGCGCCGGGCGATGAAGGTCGTAACGAAAACGTCCGAGAGATGGGAGTTCTCGACAAGCAGTCGTTTCATCTTGTCAGGGGGAACATGCAGAACTTCGCCATCGGCCTCCATGCGCGCCAGAACCAGCGAGGGTTGACCGGTAATCATCGAGACGTCGCCCGAAAATTGCGTCGGCTCGAGCCATCCCACCCGGCGCAGGTCGCCATGCTCTTCGGCATAGATGTTCAATTGGCCGGACAGCACGACGAGGCAGTCAACCCCGCGGTCGCCGACCTCGACGAGTCGCGCGCCGGCTGCGTGCCAGCGCACCTCGCCATAGGCCTTGAGTTCGCTCAATTCGCGCCCGGAAAGCCGGTAGTTCATATTGGCCTTGGCTTCTTCGGTCATCGATTTCTCGCGTCAGGTGGAAGGGCAGCAGCGGCGTGGCGGCATCCATCGCCTGCGATAGGACTTAATCAGGTCTTCGGGGAAGTGAACCCGCAAAATCCACCTTTGCGAGCAATGCGGTGGAATTTCGCGCTCATCCGAAGGAACGGCCCACTGGATCAGGAAGCGCATCCGTCCGGCGCGCCACACGCAATATTTATTTCTTACTTCGATTTAACCCCTCTGGCGTTTTCCCGTCGTCCGCCGTTAATGCCGCTCTTGATCGGCGAAAACGCTAGGTTTCGCAGCCGAAAATCTCGAGATCTCAAAAATGCGGGCTTCCGCCGGGAAACAGCGACATCTTGCCTTCGGTACGCGGGCGTCCATGTTTTGTGCGGTGCAATATCAAGAAGGGTGCGTCGTCGAGTGCGGGCCGCTTATTTCGCTGTAGGGATGCATCTGATTTTGGGGGCCGCTCTCTTCGGGGCGGCGGCGCAGACCGTTCCGTCCGAGCCGGCTGCGCCGTTTGAATTCGCAGAGGTCAAGGCCCGTGCCGCGGCCCTTTCCAAACAGGGCTTTGAACGATCGCAGCCGTCTCCAGCCCCTTTTTCAACTTACTCCTACGACGACTATCGCCGCGTCAGCTTCCGTCCTGAGGCCAATGACTGGGCGAACATCAGGACGCCATTCGCCGCATCGCCTTTCCAGCTGAATTATCTGCCGCGCGGCTTTATCTTTAATGACGAGATCAGGGTCAATCTCGTGCGCGACGGCGTGGCGCGGCCGCGCCCTTATCGCGCGAGCGAATTCCTGTTCGATAATGTCGAGGCGCCTGACGACGCAAGCGCTTCGCTCGGCTTTTCTGGATTTCGGGTGCTCACGCCCCTGAACAAGGCTGGCGTTTTTGACGAACTTATCGTCTTCCAGGGAGCCAGTTATTTTCGCGCGCTGCATGCGGGCGCTGCCTACGGCGTTTCCGCCAGGGGACTTGCCATCGACACCGCCGAAAAGACTGGCGAGGAATTTCCGGTCTTTCGCGAGTTCTGGATCATCGACCCAACGGTCGGCGCGCGTGAAGTGATTTTCTACGCCTTGATGGATAGCCCGCGCGTTTCGGGCGCGTTCCAGTTTAAGGTAACGCCGGGCGCAACCACGATTGTTGATGTCGATGCCGTCTTCTACCCGCGGCAAGACCTTGCCCACGTTGGCGTCGCGCCGATGTCATCGATGTTTTTCTTCGGGCCGCAGGATCGGCGAGGCGTCGATGATTTCAGGCCTTCAGTGCACGACTCCGACGGCTTGCTCATCCTGACGCAGGCGGGAGAATCAATCTGGCGCCCGCTCGTTAATCCGGCAGTGCTCGAAATCAGCAGCTTCACGCGCGACGCTCCGCTAGGTTTCGGATTGATGCAGCGCGCGCGTGACTTCTCGCATTATTCCGATCTTGAGGCGCGCTACGAGCGGCGACCAAGCATCTGGATCGAACCGAAAGGAGATTGGGGTAAAGGCGAGGTCTCCTTGCTCGAGATTCCTACAAACAGCGAAGTGCACGACAACATAGCCGCCTATTGGCGCCCAAGCGAAGTCTGGAAGGCGGGCGAGGAGAAGCGTTACCGCTACGCGATTCATTGGGCCGCCGATGCGCCGCAACTGCCAACCGTTGCAAGGGTTGCCTCTACGCGCATAGGGCGGAGGGGCAGCGCAGCCCACGTCGTGATTGATTTCGAAGGCGCTTATCTGGATCAGGTGGAGGGCTTGACTGCGCTGGTTGAGGCTTCCGCCGGTCAGATTCGAAACATCAGTTTACAGCGCAACGATGTCGAGGGCGGTTTGCGTTTGTCCTTTGATTTTGATCCGCAACTCGCCACGCTGTCTGAATTGCGCGTTGTTCTGACGAAGCTCGGCGCGCCTGTCAGCGAAACGTGGTTGCATCGCTGGACGCGCTCATGACCGCGGCTGTTTCAATCAGTTCTTTGCAACCGGCGCGTCCGCCCGAAGCGCGGCTATCCATGCCCGTTCAGCCGCTGGTGGGCCGTCGGCCGAAGGTGCGGCTCGCGCGTCCGTCCGCATATTGGCGAAAGACGCTTGTTGGCGTCGGCGCCGTAGCGCTCGCGATCTTCGCGGCGCGTGAAATGTACGAGGTCGTGGCGCCCGCTGGCGTGACCAGTCTTGAGTGGGTAATTCTCGGCGTATTCTGGATCAATTTCACCTGGATTTCTTTTGCGTTCGTTACAGCGACGGCCGGATTTCTTGGCATCATGTCGCGCAGGGCCGACCGTGCTGGCGCCATGCGTCCAGTCGCGTCACGAAACGTGATCGTATTCCCGGTATACAATGAGACCATCAATCGGGTTTTTCCGACGATTGAGGCGACGCTCTCTTCTCTAGCCATTGCTGCGCCCGGTCGTTTTGAAGGATTTATCCTGAGCGACACCACCGACCCCAACATTGCGCTCGAGGAAGAAGCCGCATTCTTGGCGATACGCAGCCGCCTGCCAGAGGGCGTAGCGATCTTTTACCGGCGGCGAACCATCAATAAATCGCGCAAGTCAGGGAACATCCATGATTTCTGCGAACGCTGGGGCGGGCGATACGACCACATGATCGTCTTCGACGCTGATAGCGTCATGGAGACTGAGACGATCCTTCTGCTTGCTGGCCGGATGGAAGCCGATCCGGAAGCCGGACTCATCCAAACCTTACCAAGACTGGTCGGCGGGCAGACGATCTTTGCCCGGGCGCAGCAATTCGCAAACGGTCTTTACGGACCATTGCTGGGCGAGGGCGTGGCGTGGTGGGCGCAGCGCGAGGGCAACTATTGGGGCCATAACGCCATTGTTCGTGTGCGGGCTTTTGCAGAGGCCGCCGGCTTGCCAACGCTACCGGGGGAGGCCCCGTTGGGCGGACCGATCTTAAGCCACGATTTCGTTGAAGCCGCTCTGTTGCGTCGCGCCGGCTGGAGCGTCCGCATAGATACGGATATTGAGGGGTCGTATGAAGACTCCCCTCCGTCGATTATCGATTTGATGACGCGCGACCGTCGATGGTGTCAGGGAAACCTTCAACATGCGGGATTTCTGCTTCGCGGCCGCGGTTTTCTCTGGACAAGTCGATTGCATCTGATGATTGGCGTGATGGGATATCTCGCGTCGCCAATGTGGATGGTGCTGATCCTCGTTGGTATGGCGCTGTCGCTGCAAGCAAGGTTCCTGCGGCCTGAATATTTCACGTCTGAATTCCAGTTGTTCCCGGATTGGCCGGTAATTGACGATGCCCGCGCGCTTGCGCTTTTCGGCGTGACGATGGCCATATTGCTGATCCCCAAAGTTTATGGATTGGTCTGGGGTCTGACGAAAGAGAGCTGGCGACGGACCGTCGGCCCATTTCGAATGATCACGGGCTTGCTTGCGGAAACCATTATTTCAGCGCTGGTCGCGCCAATTCTCATGGTGGCCCAAACGGGTTTCGTGCTGTCGATCCTGTCGGGCGGCGATGCGGGCTGGAAGCCGCAAAAGCGCGAAGGAGATCAATACTCCTTCGGCGACGTCATGCGTCAGCACATCGTTCATATGGCCAGCGGCGCCGTGCTGCTTGGCGCTGCTCTCGCTATCTCGCCGGTATTTGCGGCATGGCTCTCGCCCGCAGCGGTCAGCTTGCTGCTCGCCGGCCCGATTTCGTATTGGACTGGATCGACCTCCGCCGGCCGTAAGTTCCGCAAGTCGGGACTGTTGCTTATCCCAGAGGAGATCAATGTCCCTAACGTTGTTTCTCGCTTGGAAAGTCTGCGTTCCAGCTTTACTGCGCCGACTCCACCAGCGAGCGTTGGCATGTTCCTGAGCGACGTTCCCAACCGCGCTTATCACGCTGAAATCGTTGATCCTGTATGGCCTTTGCCCGATGGGGACATTTACCCGCCTGCTGCGATGGCGGCGGCGCGACTTGAAACGGGTTCGACGTTTAACGACGCCTGGGCGCGCATGCAGCGGGACGAGAAAATGGCGCTTCTCAATCGTCCTGATTTGATCGAACGCGGCATTGCCAGATTTGCGAAAATGCAGGAATCTCCTGCTGCGGAATATTGTCTTGATCCCGTGCGCGAGCAGCGTCAGCCGATTGCTGAGACGGCACATAAAAAGTCCGCTGCGGAATGAGCGACAGCCGCAACGCAAATTCCGCCTACTTCTTTTCGAGGAGCAGCGCGCCCTGTTTTTCCACCCGTCCAGCGATGATCTCCGCAATGGCCGCCAAGGCGCCGGGCAGCGTGGCGTTAATTCGGACGTGCTGCGGGAAGATATCTATTGTGCCCTCGATCGCTTGGCCAAAGCCGCGGGCGCTAAAAGCAAAGCTGTCCTCGGTTGACCACTCTTCACTGAATTTGAGCTTCACGCCGCCCGAGAGCGTCGCCTTGATCTTTCCGAATCCCTCGGCGATGCGGCGTCTGGCTTCTTCTTTGCCAAGATCATGATTGAGCATAATCGAAATCGGTCTCGGCATGGCAGGCTCCTTTTGACTATAGAGATCGGCACGCGCGTCGCAGATGCAAGGCCGTAATCAAGGGCGCTCCCAAAGGCTGCGTTGGACCGTGCAAAAACGGGGAGTTGGGGGTAGAAGTTCCGTAGCGAGCGGGTGGGGCCGGTCGTTTCACAGAAGGGGATGCTTGATGATCCGTCTTGTCATCTGGGTTGTTTCGCTTGCCGCCATTGGTGCGGCTTTGGTTCTCGCCGCGGGCGGGCCCGGGACGCGTTTTGGCGTTTGGGATTATTCCACTGGTCTGGGACTCATCCGAACAATGGCGTTGCCCGTGTTGGCGGCTGCTGGCGCTGCTGCGCTGGCGCTGATCCTGTCCCTCTGGAAGGCGCGCGGCCTGTCTCTGTTGCCGTTGATCGCCCTCATTGCTTCCGCGAGCGCTGCGGTCGCGCCGTTGCAACTCAGGAAGGCAGTCGAATCCAATCCTTTCATTCACGACGTCACAACCGATTTCGAGAACCCGCCGGCCATTATCGCCGCCGCCGAACTGCCGCGCTCGAACCCACCCGCATACAAAGGCGCGGATCCCGTGCCACGCAGCGCAGAGGGGTTGACCGTCGCGGAGGCGCAGCGCGCCGCCTTTCCCGAAATCACGCCCCTCGTGCTCGACATGTCGCTAGCCGATGCGAAGAGCGCCGCGCAGAATGCCATCGGCGCGATGAAGATGGAGATCATCGCCCAAGGTCCCGATAGCGACGAGGCGGGCAGCGGTTGGCGCATCGAAGCTGTAGCTACTTCCATGTGGTTCGGCTTCAAAGACGATTTCATCGTCCGGCTGACGGCGCTTTCCCCGTCGCAAACTCGAATAGACGTGCGCTCAAAATCGCGTGTCGGCGGATCCGATCTCGGGGCGAATGGCGCCCGCGCGCAGGCTTTCCTGCAGAGACTTCAACAAGCCGCGTGACTCGCACGCTTGGTGGTGTCTGAGAGAGCCTCACCCGTTCAACGGCATATTTCTGCGGGCAGTCATGTGCAACGAGTGATCGACTTACTCTTCCGGTGGAAAGACCAGTACGTCCATGTCGGCGCGGCGCAAACAGCCTTCTGAAACGCTACCCAGCGTAAAGCGTTTCATCGCCGTCTTCCGCCGCGAACCAACGACTAGAAGGTCCGCCTGCGCCTCCGCCGCCGCCTCGAGGATCGTATCCGGTGTATTGAACAATATGGGCTTCACGACGGCCTTTTCCGGTTTCAGACCAGCCGCACTGATCTGGGCGTTGATCGCCGGCATAACGCCCGCTTTTTCTTTTTCGAACATTGCCTTGAGCTCCGCAAGCGTAGCCCCGGCGCGGCGCATCAGGTGGAATTGCCCGGCTTCATAAGCGAAAACTGGCACAATAGCGTCGTCGGCGGCGAGGCGGAGCTTGCGTAAACGCGAGATGTGAGACGCTCCGTCCTCTGCAAGGTCAACCGCTACAACGGCGCACCGATAGGGCTGCATGTTGTCGGAGCGCACGACGAGCGCCGGTGTCGATGTCACGCGCAGCATGCGTTCGGCGGTGGTGCCGACAAACGCGTTGCGCATCGGGTCGCGACGGTGCGACCCGATGATGATCAGTTCGGCGCCCGCTTCGCGCGCCCCCTCGCTGAGGGCAACAAACGGTTCGCCAAGCCTGACGGAAACCATGCACTTAACGCCACTCTCCTCGGCTTCCTTGGCGTATTCATCGAGCTGGCCGGAAGCGGCGCGTTCATGCTGTTCCGCTATTCGCGGGCGCAAATCCCCATCGACAATATGGACGATATGGAGGGTTGCGCCGTGAGACTTGGCGATTGCCATCGCTCGGGCGAGCGCGCGTTGAGCGCGGTCTGAAAAATCCGTGGCCAGAAGGATAGACTTCAAAGCGAGCCTCCGTTTCGTTACCGATCGCAATATATCCGAGGCGCTGAGGCATAGCCGAGGCGCTCAGGCCACGCTGTATGAAGCGCCGCCCATTTTGTAGCAGCACACCCGCCGCGGCATTCCTTGTCAATGAAAACCGGACGCGCGTTGATCGGTTTCCTGGTCCATCGCACGGCTGATGCGTTCGCATCCCTGCTCGGGAATTGACCGCGGATGGCTGCGAGCGATCTGATTTTTCTGGATGCCGATCTTGAACTCGGCAGGCAAGTAATTATGTCGCAATTGTCGCCCGGGCTCCACCAAGGCGTCGCTCGCGGCGACGATCGGGTTAAGAAATTTTCCTGAGGAGAAGCCACATGTTCCAACCATTATCGCTGTTCAACAGGACTCGGAACCAACCGGCGAGCATCGCTGACCCCACGCCCGACCCCTGGTTCCGCTTGCAGCATGAAATGAACCGGCTGTTCGACGACGCTTTCAGCGGCGCGTTTAGCGCGTTCGGCTTGTCGCCCGCCAATTCCGGACTGCCGCAAAGCTGGACGACTGGGGCGTCCATCCGCCTCGACGTTAGGGAATCGGATGCATCGCTGGAGATTGAGGCAGACCTTCCCGGCGTTGAGGAATCTGATCTCGACGTTCAGGTGGCTGACAACATGTTGACCATTCGCGCCGAAAAGAAATTCGAACGGGAAGAAAACAAAGACAAGCAGTTTCGCCTGGTTGAACGGGCTCACGGGTCATTCGCTCGCTCATTGTCGCTCCCGTTTGAAGTCGATCCTGATCGCGTCGAAGCTACGTTCCGTAATGGCGTACTGAAGCTCACGCTGCCAAAACCGCCACAGAGCGAAGCTCGTTCCCGGCGCATCGAGATCAAGCGGCGCTAAGGACCGGGTTCGTCACAAGCGCAAACGATCAACCGAGGTTGATTAGCGTATCCCATGACGCAGGCGCCTTGGTCGGGTTGGCAATTAGGACCCGGCCGTCTGGCGTCAGCCGTACGCGTCCTTCCGCCAAGGCTTCCAGACATACCCGGTATAGCCTGTGCTCGGCCTCGAGAATGCGGGCGGCCAGACTCGAGGCGTCATCCCCAGCGAAAACGGGAACCGCTGCCTGGCCGATGACCGGCCCGCCATCCATCTCGGAACTGACGAAGTGCACGGTGCAGCCGGCTATTTTTACGCCCGCGTCGATCATGCGCTGATGAACGTTGAGCCCCTTGAACGAGGGCAACAGCGATGGGTGGATATTGATCAGCTTGCCGCGCCACTTTTGAACAAAAGGCTCGGATAACAATCGCATGAAACCGGCGAGGCAGACGAAATCTATTCGCGCTTTACCCAGCATCGCATCTATGGCTTCGTCGAATGGTTTACGCGCCGCTTCGCCGCGGCCATAATCCTTGTGATTGATAACGCTGGTCTGAACTCCCTGAGCGGCGGCGAGCGCCAATCCAGCCGCTGCCGGATTATTCGAGACGACGAGCGCGATTTCGGCGGGGTAGGAATCCATCGCGGCGGCGTCAAGCAGCGCCTGCAGGTTTGAGCCGCGTCCCGAAATCAGCACCGCAACGCGCGCCCGGTTCACAATGCTGAAGCCTCGACGACGTCGCCAATGATCGATGCAGCCTCGCCAGCGGCGCGAAGTTCATTCAACACCTGTTCGACCGCATCAGGTGCGACAACAACTACGCCGCCAATGCCGCAATTGAAGGTTCGCCGCATTTCTTCCAGCGAAAGCTTCCCGGTTTCCATGAGCCACCTGAAGATCGGCGGCAAGCGCAGTGCGGCCTCATCATAACGCGCGGCGTGCCCGTCACCGAGAGCCCTCGGCGTATTGTCGGTCAGGCCGCCCCCGGTGATGTGGGCAAAGCCGCGAACACCCTTAATTCGCAGCTGTGGCAATACCGTGGGAACATAAATGCGCGTCGGTTCAAGCAGCGCCTCACCGAGGGTCTGTCCTTGCGAAAAAGGCGCTGGATCGCCGAAAGCAAGGCCAGCCTCCGCACAGATGCGCCTGATCAGCGAATAGCCGTTGGAGTGTGGCCCCGAGGACGCGAGGCCGATGAGAATGTCGCCTTTAGCGGATGGCCGCGGCAGCAGGTAATCCCGCTCGACGGCGCCGACGCAAAAGCCAGCAAGATCGTATTCACCCGGCGCATACATCCCGGGCATTTCTGCTGTCTCACCGCCGATGAGCGCGCAGCCGGCGAGCAGGCAGCCGTCTGCGATGCCTTTTACGACGGCTGCCGCGACAGCTTCGTCAATCTTGCCCGTTGCAAAATAATCCAAGAAAAACAACGGCTCTGCCCCTTGCGCGAGAACGTCGTTCGCGCACATGGCCACAAGGTCGATGCCGATCGTGTCGTGTTTTCCGGTCGCGAACGCCAGTTTTAGCTTCGTTCCGACGCCGTCAGCGCCTGAAACGAGCAGGGGGTCAATGAATCCGGCGGCTTTGAGGTCGAACACCCCGCCAAAACCGCCGAGCGTCGCACTTGCGCCTGCTCTTGCTGTAGCGCGGGCCAGCGGCGCGATGGCGTCAACCACCCGTTCGCCTGCATCAATGTCAACGCCCGCGCGTCGATACGCTTCGCTCATGAATTGCATCTAGGCAGGGTCGGCGCATCGGGGCAAGAACGTATCGCGCGGTGGGGTGCGCCCCGCCCGTCAGCGCTGTATATTGAAGGTGTTACCTCAACGAATCTGCGAACCGACGTCCATCTCAAAAGGTTAAAGAGAGCGTCGTCGGATCGGTAAATCGAGGGTCGGTATGGGTGCGGAATTTGGTTACTGGAGATTTCGGCGATTGGCGTCCCTCGCCTGCGCAGGCGCCGTGGCGTTAATTGGTGCGATGGCTCTGAGTTCGCGTTCAGAAGCGGCGAGCGAGGGTGTGTTTATCGTACCGCGCGTGCCCGTGCAGGCGCAGGCAGACAGCGCAACCCAAGCGAAGGACGTCGCACAAGCGGCGGGCCGTCGCCGGGCGATTGATATTTTGTTGCGCCGCCTCACGCCTGAGGAAGACTGGTCTTATCTCCCGCGGCTTGCATCCCAAGAGAACGCGGCCGTCACCGGCGGTGGCGATGGGAAATCTGCGATCGTGTTATCGTCGGCGGAAATCGAGGCGCTTGAAGCCGGGTTCGAGGTATACGACGAACGGTCATCTTCAACCACTTACCGTGCCTTTATTACCTATCGCTTCAAGCCTGACGCAGTTCGAGGCCTTCTGAAGTCAGCGCGGATTCCATATAGCGAAGCTCAAACGCGGCGGGCGTTGGTGCTGCCTGTGCTGCAGACTGAGACAGGACTTTACCTTTGGGAAGCGAACAACCCCTGGATGGCGGCGTGGAAAGCTCGGCCCTACACCCACGAATTGACGCCACTGACAGCTCCGCTTGGCGATCTTGAGGACACATCGAAAATCACGGCGCGCGCCGCGCTGGGTCTCGACGCTGAGGCGCTGCGGGAAATTGCTACGCATTATAACGTGAGCCAAGTGATCGTCGCTCATGCGCGTCTGCGGCAGCGGGATGGTATGGACCAACTCACGGTCACCCTGCTGAACGGGCATCGCGAATCCGGTAAGGCTGATGCGGCAGTAATTGAATCGCTGGGAGAAGACGTGCTCGAATATGATCCGGAAGGATCTCTCGCCTACGGCGTTGCTGATGATGAGGACTTTGCCGCCAAGATCGGAGAATCGCTCGCGGTCTTTACGCTAACAGAACCATCTGGTCGGTTTCCTGCGCTAGCTGAAAAGGCGATTGACGGCGTGGTGGCGAAATACGCCAGCGGGTGGAAACGCCGTACACTG
Source organism: Parvularculaceae bacterium (assembly GCA_041747095.1). Lineage (GTDB taxonomy): Bacteria > Pseudomonadota > Alphaproteobacteria > Caulobacterales > Parvularculaceae > Amphiplicatus. Next base: position 24,477 of record JBGTFV010000131.1, on the reverse strand, counting down.
ATCGATCATGCGACGGAAACACTCGTTCCCGCAACCGCCTTTTTTAACAATCTGGAAGATTGGTCGAGGATTCGCTCCGCATTGATTGCGACCCCACTCATTGGATCGGTGCAAATATCTGCACTGTCGCGTCGAGGCGCCGAGATGAACGTCAGGCTTTTCGGGAATCCAACGCGCGTTCAGGTGGCCTTGGAAAATCAGGGCGTCGTGTTTTGGACGGAGACCGGCGAACGATGGTTCATGGCGACGCCTGCGGTAGCAACGCAGTATCGCGGTCGCCGTTTCTTGCGGGGCGAACGGCGCGGCGTCTTTGGCGAGCAAGTCGGCGACAACGGAACGCTCAGGCCAGTCCCTGCTTTGTCTCCGTCATACAATTCGCCGGAGGACGAAAAGATCCTTAGATGAGAAACGGAGGAGCGCGCGCAAGCCAGATCGCGCTGGGGTTACCCGTAGAGCGTCCCCGGCTAGCACGTGAAAACTTCGTTCGCGCGACAGCGGCCCCCACCTCGCCTCTGGATATGCTTGATGCGTGGTGGGCGTCCAGTGAACCAGCTATTGCGATCTCTGGTCCCTCGGGATCTGGCAAGACCCATCTCTGTTCAATAATCACTGCGGAATACCGGGGCGAAATTTCTCAGGTCGGCGAAGATGGCGGGCTTGACGTCGTGCCGGGAGGTTCGCCTGGTGGCGGCCCGTTTGCGCTTGACGAACTGGAACGATTGACGCGCCCTCAACTCTTGCTGGCTGCCCTTGAGCGGGCCCGGCTTATCGGGGTCCGCATCATCCTGGCGGGTCGCGGCGCGCCGCGCGAGTGGGCAGGCGGGTTACGCGATCTCGCCACCCGGCTTGAAGCCCTTCCCCGAATATCTCTTGGGGAGCCCGACGAAAACTTGATTCGTGCGGTGATTGCGAAGCTATTTGCCGATAGGCAATTGCGTGTAGAACCTCAAATTATCGACTATGTTGCGCCGCGAATAGCTCGCACCTTTGCGTCCGCCGCCGCGTTTGTAACCTCTGCCGATGCTTTGGCTATGGCTCGCCAGTCGCCGATCACGCTTTCCCTTGTCAGGGGGATCGTCGATAACGCTTATTAAAATGATTGAGCCGAAACAATAGTGATGAAGTCAACTTGCGCCTCGGTGAAGGCGCTCCGCGGTTAATCTTGGTAGCCTGCGTGGCTGAAGACTGAATCGGGAGATTACCGGCATGGATGGCGATGATGGCGTGAGGACGACCGCCGCCAATGACCTGTTGACCGTCGCCACTGGCGATGACGCCGCCGTCGCGCCAATCGACTTCACATCCCCCGCCCGCTTCATCAATCGCGAACTTTCATGGCTTGCCTTCAATATTCGCGTCCTCGAAGAGGCGTCCAATCCCGCCCACCCACTGCTGGAGCGGCTGCGTTTTCTTTCGATATCGGCGAGCAACCTTGACGAGTTCTTCATGGTTCGGGTTGCCGGTTTAAGAGGCCAGGTCCGCGAAGGCATTACCGCTCTTAGCCAGGAGGGGCTTACCCCGCAGGAACAGTTGACGCTGATCAATCATGAAGCGTGTGGGCTGATCGCCCGTCAACAGGCCTGCTGGAACGATCTTGTACCACAGATGCGCGCGGCAGGCATTGAAGTTGTCGGTGTGGATGAACTTACTGAGGAAGAAACTCTCTGGCTTGAGAGCGAATTTCTAAACAAGGTTTTTCCAGTCCTGACTCCGATCGCGGTCGACCCAGCGCACCCGTTTCCGTTCATTCCAAATCTCGGCTTTGTTCTGAGCCTTGAGTTGCGCCGGCGCGATGGCGGCCCGCTTACCATCCTGTTGCCGCTCCCAAACAAGATCGCCCGATTTTTTCGGCTTCCCGCCGGGCCTGCGTTGGAGGGGCGGCCGACAGTGCGGTTCATCGCGCTGGAAAAGATGATCGTTCGGTTTATCGGTCATTTGTTCCCAACGTTTACGCTCTCGGCGCACGGCGCATTCCGGATCGTTCGCGACTCGGACGTTGAGGTGGAAGAAGAAGCCGAGGACCTTGTCCGCGTTTTCGAGACCATGCTGAAACGGCGTCGTCGAGGCGATGTGATCCGCCTCAAGATCGACGCGTCCACGCCCGAGCACCTGCGTGCGCTGGTCGTTGATCGCACGCGCGTTGCGCCCGCCGACGTTATTGAGGTCAATGGCATACTTGGCTTGTCACAGGCGTCTGAACTTATTCCGGCAGACAGACCCGACCTTCAATTCCCGGCATTCGAACCGCGCTTTCCCGAACGAATTCGAGAACACGGCGGGGATTGTTTCTCGGCCATCAGAGCCAAGGACTTTATTGTCCATCATCCGTATGAGTCTTTTGATGTGGTCGTTCAATTTTTGAAACAGGCTGCCAACGACCCCAACGTCGTTGCGATCAAGCAAACGCTCTACCGCACGTCGAAGCAGTCTCCCATTGTCGAGGCGCTGATTGAGGCAGCCGAGGCGGGCAAAAATGTTACCGCCCTCGTTGAATTGAAAGCCCGGTTTGACGAAGAAGCGAACATCAAATGGGCGCGAGCCCTTGAACGATCAGGCGTGAACGTCGTTTACGGCTTCTTCGACTATAAAACCCACGGAAAGCTCTCGCTTGTCGCCCGGCAGGAAGGCGAGGGGCTTCGTACCTATATTCATGTGGGCACGGGAAACTACCATCCGGTCACTGCGCGCCTTTATACCGATCTCTCTCTCTTCACCTGCGACCCCTCGATTGGGCGGGATGCCGCTAAGGTTTTCAATTACATCACCGGGTACGCCAAGCCCGCCGCATTCGAGAAATTTGCCGTTGCGCCGATCAACATGCGAGCGACAATTTCAAGCCTTATTGATGACGAGATACGCCATGCGCAGGCGGGTCGTCCTGCGGCGTTCTGGGCAAAAATGAATGCATTGGTTGATGGTCCGATTATCGACAAGCTCTATGAAGCAAGCCGGGCCGGGGTGCAGGTTGATCTCGTCGTGCGAGGCGTGTGCTGCCTTCGTCCCGGCGTTCCGGGACTTTCCGAAAACATTCGTGTCAAGAGCATTGTAGGCCGATTTCTCGAACACGCACGCGTCTATTGCTTCGGCGCGGGCAAGCCGTTGCCGAATCCGCAGGCTAAGTTGTTTATCGGTTCGGCAGACTTGATGCCGCGAAATCTCAACCGCCGCGTTGAGGTTCTGTGCCCGATTGAAAACCCAACAGTGCATCGGCAAGTGCTCGATCAGATTATGGTGGCCAATTTGAATGACGAAGCGCAGAGCTGGCGCCTTGGGCCGACAGGCTCCTACGAACGCATCAAACCGCCGACGGACGGCGCACCGTTTAACGTTCACACGTTCATGATGATTAATCCTTCTCTTTCGGGCCGAGGAGCATCGATCGACAATCGCGCCCCTCGTCCGCTGAAGCCGCGGTCCTAATGGGGCTGCGCTCCCTGGGGTCAGACATTTCAGGTGCGGGCCAGACGTCGCGATCTGGCGGAGCAATCATGCAGGCGCTGACCACAGGAAGCGACTCGGCAGGACGCGGCAGGCAAGCCGTGATCGACATAGGCTCCAATTCGATCCGTCTCGTTATCTACGAAGGCCCCCCGCGTTCGCCATTTGCGATTTTCAATGAAAAAGCGCTCTGCGGGCTTGGCCGAGACGTAGGACCGAATGGCGCGTTGAACCCGGCAGCCGTTGCGTCGGCGTTTGCAACGCTTCGCCGCTTCCGGCTGCTGCTTGATGAAAACGGCCGGCCTACGACCCGTGTTATAGCGACGGCCGCCGTACGCGAAGCCCCGGACGGGCCTGAATTCGTTGAAGCGGTTCGCGGTATTGGCTTTGATGTTGAAGTAATCGGCGGCGATCGTGAGGCTTGCCTTGCTGCGCTTGGCGTTGTGTCTCTTGAGCCATCCGCAACCGGACTCGTAGGCGACATGGGTGGGGGCAGTCTTGAACTCGTGAGCCTTGTCGAAGGCTCCATCAGTGACATGACGAGCCTTTCAATCGGACCGCTCCGCTTAATGCAACAGGCGGGAACTGACCAATCAGCCGCCAAGCGCCTGATCGACGTCAGCCTTGGCAAAGTGGAGTGGCTGGTAAAATCGCGCTTCCCGCGCCTATTTGCCGTCGGCGGCGCGTGGCGCACCTTGGCGCGCATTCACATGCGCGTCAAAAGCCATCCCTTGCCGGTGCTCCATCACTATGAGATCTCCGCAAGGCAGGCGATCGAGATTTGCGATTTAGTCGCGCGGCAAAGCCGCGCTTCGCTGGAAGAAATCCCGGGCGTCGCCTCGCGGCGGATAGATACGCTGCCCTTCGCAGCTCTCGTCATGAAGGCGGTAATAGAGCGGGCAGGGTTGCAAGAGGTCGTCGTGTGCGCCGGCGGCGTGCGCGAGGGATTGTTGTATGAGGCTCTTAGCGATTCTCAGCGTCAGATAGACCCATTGTTCGAAAGCGCGCGGTTCCTTGCCTCGCGACTGTCGCCTACGCCGGAGAGCGGCGAAGTGGCCGCGAACTTCATCGCGCCGCTCTTCATTGATGAGTCGCCGATGCTCCGTCGACGTCGGATTGCGGCTGCGCTGCTGATCGATATCGGATCGTTTTTCCATCCGGACCTGCGCGGCGCGCAGGCTTTCGACACGGCGCTTCGGGGGCCCTTCACCGGACTGTCCCACGCGGACCGCGTCGCTATCGCGTTGTCGCTTTATTGTCGGCATGAGGGAAGGCGTACGGCCTATCCGGATCCAGCCCCTCTCGGTCTTCTGTCGCCAGAGGATAAACTTCACGCGATCCGGGTCGGGCTCGCTCTCCGAGCTGCCGCGGCCTATTCCCCGAAAATGCCGGGGCCGCTGATGGCGGCCCGCTTGATACTCGAGGGTGGTGCGTTAGTTCTCGAAGCGCCTCTTCGCCAAAGACCTCTGATGGAAGATATGGCCCGTCGCCGGCTCGAGAGCCTTGCAAACTCGTTCGGAGTCATTGCGGCGGAGCGTTACGTGGACTGACCATTGGCGTCGACAAGTTCGATCGCCCCGTCCACTAATCGAAGTCCAATCTCGCCATTTTTGAGTTTCAACGCGAAGTCGCCAAAAATCTCACGTCGCCAGCCATTCATGGCTGGCACATCTGCGTTGTCGCTGCATGCGATGGCTTCAAGATCGGCGCTAGACGCGATTAGCTTTGGCGCGACCCCGAATTTCTCGCACTGACGCTTCAGCAACACCTTCAAGAGGTCAACGACGTCTGCCGGCGGGGACAGCCGGCGCGTATCGTCGTTGACCTTCGGCAATTCTGACCGCTGTATCGATCTCCCTGCAGCGATTGCATCCAGAATGGCCGCGCCGGCGCGGGAGCGTTCGTAGCCGGTGGGCAGGGAACGGGCTCTTCCCAGATCATCCGCTGTGCCCGGTTTAAGGCGGGCAAGTTCAAACAACGTTTCGTCCTTCAACACGCGCCCCCTCGGGAGGTCGCGCGCTTGGGCTTCTTGCTCACGCCATTCAGCAAGCTTGATGATCGGTCCAAGGTCTCCGGGCCGAACGCTGCGGAGTTTCAGTCGCTTCCATGCAGTGGCAGGTTCGATGCGATAAAGCGCCGGGTCGGCTAGCGCCTGCATTTCGGCCTCGACCCATCGCTGGCGCCCCTCCGTTTCCAGCTTTTCCAGTAATAATGGATAGGCGCTGCGCAGATACGTTACGTCTGACAGTGCATATGTCAGTTGCGCTTCTGAGAGCGGCCGGCGCGCCCAATCGGTGAATCTTGAACCTTTGTCGATGGTAGCGCCCAAGAGCGTTCTCATCAGCGGTTCATAGCCAATTTGATCGCCGAAGCCGCACGCCATCGCTGCGATCTGGGTATCAAAGAGCGGGCGCGGGGCGTCTTGGGTCAGGAAGTGGAAAATCTCCACGTCTTGTCTGGCCGCATGAAAAACCTTGACAACGTCCGGGTCGGCCAGAAGCTCCATGAAGGGTCCGAGGTCAATGCCCTCCGCCATCGGGTCGATGATCGCTTCGACGCCTTCAGCGGCCGCCTGAATGAGGCAGAGAATTGGCCAGTAGGTCTTTTCCCGCATGAACTCGGTGTCGACGGCTACGAATGGCCGTTGACGCGCCTCGCGGGCGAAATCAGCAAGATCGTTGGTTGTGGTGATTATTCGCATGGAAGGCGCTTCTAACAGCGGGGCGGCTGGCCGTCACCCCTTCCAGCCTTGACAAACCGGGGACGGCTCGCCACTCCCGGACGCTCCAAAAGACGAGGTTTTCATGCATCCCTATCGCTCGCACACGTGCGGGGCCTTGCGCCCGGACGCCGTCGGACAAATCGTCCGGCTTTCTGGTTGGGTGCACCGAAAACGGGACCATGGCGGGCTGTTGTTTATCGACCTTCGCGATCATTACGGCTTGACCCAGCTGGTTGTCGAACCCGAGGCGGAGTTTTTCGGAGAAATTGAACGCGTCCGTCAGGAAAGCGTCATCCGTATTGATGGCGAAGTGGTTGCGCGCAGCGACGCGACGGTCAATCCCAATCTGTCCACGGGCGGTATCGAGGTTCGCATTACCCAATTCGAGCTTTTGTCGACGGCGGACGATTTGCCCGTCCCCGTCTTCGGCGAGCCAGAGTACCCTGAAGATTTGCGTCTGCGTTACAGATTCCTTGACTTGCGGCGTGAGACGCTTCACCGGAATATTACGCTGCGCGCCAAGGTCATTTCTTCCCTCCGAGAACGGATGAATGCGCAAGGGTTCACCGAATTTCAGACCCCTATCCTTACTGCATCCAGTCCTGAAGGCGCGCGAGATTTTCTTGTGCCGTCGCGCATGCACCCGGGTAAATTTTATGCGCTCCCGCAGGCGCCGCAGCAATTCAAGCAGTTGCTGATGGTTGCTGGCTTCGATCGTTATTTCCAGATTGCGCCTTGTTTCCGAGATGAAGACGCTCGGGCCGATCGCAGTCCGGGAGAATTCTATCAACTCGATTTCGAGATGAGCTTCGTCACGCAGGAAGACGTTTTCGCGGCGATTGAGCCGGTGCTCGCTGGCGTGTTCGAGGAGTTCAGCGCCGGACGGCAGGTCACTAAGCCTCCATTTCCGCGTATCGCTTATCGCGATGCTATTCGACAGTACGGATCGGACAAACCGGATTTGCGCAACCCGATCGTGATGCAGGCTGTCTCGGATCATTTCCGCGGCTCCGGTTTCAAGGTTTTCGCGGGCATGCTTGAGAAGGATGCAAAGGTCGAAGTCTGGGGCATTCCGGCCCCGTCCGGCGGCAGCCGCGCGTTTTGCGACCGAATGAACGCTTGGGCGCAAGGGGAGGGCCAGCCGGGACTCGGATACATTTTCTGGCGCGAGGAAAGCGGCGCATTGGAAGCTGCCGGCCCTGTCGCAAAAAATATTGGACCAGAACGCGCAGAAGCCATCCGCATGCAGTTCAGTCTGAATTCGGGAGATGCAGTGTTCTTTGTCGCAGGGCGTCCCGATCAGTTCTACAAATTTGCCGGCCTTGCGCGCAATCGGGTCGGCGGGGAACTCGGTCTCATTGCCGAAGGGGAATTTCGCTTCTGCTGGGTAGTCGATTTTCCCATGTTCGAGTGGAACGAGGACGAGAAGAAAACCGACTTTTCGCACAACCCGTTTTCAATGCCCAATTTCGATCATGCCCAATTCCTGGCGCTTGATAAGGCGGATACGGAGGCGATCCTCGATATGACCGCTTTTCAGTATGATATTGTATGCAACGGCGTCGAACTCTCCTCCGGCGCCATCCGCAATCACAAGCCAGACATCATGATCAAGGCTTTTGAAATCGCCGGCTATTCGCGCGATATCGTCGAAGCCAAATTCGGCGGCATGCTGAACGCTTTCCGGTTTGGCGCGCCGCCGCATGGCGGATCGGCGCCGGGCATTGATCGCATTGTCATGTTGCTGGCAGACGTTGAGAACCTGCGGGAAGTCATCGCCTTCCCGCTGAACCAGCAAGCCCAGGACCTGATGATGCAGGCCCCTTCAGAGGCGACCGAAAAACAGCTCAAAGAACTGCATATTCGGGTCGCGACGCCAAAACCTTGAACGCCCTGCGCTGACGGTTATCGTTCAGCGCCGCGCGCGGGTTGATTTCATGGCGAATGCATAACTCGCTGCGCCAGCGCCGATTAATGCGGTGGCGAGGAACACCGCGCGCGGATCAATGGAATAGAGCGAAAACCCTATCAGGGGCGCGAAGATAAAGCCTGACGCGCCCGCTGCATTCGAAAGCCCAGCGGCGCCGCCTTGTTCCTCTGGCGATACAGAGACGGATGCGCCGGCGGCGGCCCCTGGGATCAACAGACCGGCGCCCAGACCAGACATCGCCATCCCGCACGCGACAATTGCGGTCGATGAGCCAAACGCGATCAGCGAATGACCGATACACAGCGCAATGGGACCTACACGCATCAATTGGACTGGCTCAAAGTTCATCCGCTGCACGAGGAAAAGCTGCGCCAGAAGTGAGGCCGCAGCTGACGCGCTGAGCGCGATACCTACCGCCTGCAACGCCGCCGGGCCGGACAAATTTAAACGGTCGATCGTGTAAAAGCCGATAAATTGCACTGGTATCGATAAGGCGATCCCTGTCGCCAATCCAAAGATCAGGAACGGACGGATCCGCTTGTCCAACGCGCTGAGGCGAGGGCGATGGACGCGCTCGCGTGGCGGCGTCTTTTCTGGGAGGAATGCAATGACGCAACCGGCGCAAACGGCGGCGACTGCAGCAACGCCGTAAAGCGGCGCCAACGGACCAACATTGGCGAAGGCGCTGGCGAAGGCTGGACCGATCATCGCTCCAAAGCCGAATGCCGCCGAGTAGCCCGACAGGCTTGCTGCGCGTCGTTCGATCGGCGTGCGGTCAGCTATATAGGCCTGAGCGGCTCCTGGCGTCGCAGATCCAATCACGCCATAAATACTTCGTGTAAGGAGCAGTAATAAATATAGCAAGGCGCCGGAAATTGCGCCTGTTTGTCCGATCCCAATTGTTGTAGCGAAAAGTGTCATGGAAAGAGCGTAGCCGGATAGTCCGAGCAGGATGAAAATCCGGCGCCCAAAGCGATCGCTGAGGCCGCCCCAGATGGGGCTGGAAATCACCCAGAAGGCCGCCGAGATCATAAATATCGACAGGACGCTCGCATCGCCAAGTCCAATGCTCCGCGCTATGGGGGGCAGCACAGCAAACACGATGGTCTGACCCATGCCCATGCAGACGACGCCAGCCAGCAAAATGGCGAAGGCGACCCGGCGCTGACGCGGCGTTGTCGGCGTTAGGGGCTCCGACTGCTGGGGCATTTTTGCTTTCCGGGAAACAACGGGTTGGCGCGTGCGGCGCACAGTGGCGGCGCCCGCGCACGCGGGCAATATTCGCCTTCAGAGTAATCCGTCAGTTGAGTGGGAGGCGCTGCGAGGGTCACAGCCCGGCAGGAAGTACGCCCTCGTATTCAAGTTCAAACGGGCCCGTCATGATCACGTGATCGTCATCGCGCCATTCGATGGCGAGGCGTCCACCATCGATTTCCACGGTTGCCTTTCGCGCTGTGAGGCGGCGGCGGACGGCCGCCACCAGTGCGGCGCATGCGGCCGTGCCGCAGGCCTTCGTAATGCCAGCGCCCCGCTCCCAAACGCGCAATCTGATCAGATGTTTGCCGCGCACCTCCGCGACGCTGACATTCGCGCGTTCAGGAAACATGGGATGGTTCTCAATCATCGGTCCAAACCGGTCGAGGGCTTGCGCTTCGGCGTCTTCCACGAAGAAAATGCAATGCGGGTTGCCCATGTTCACGGCGGACGGACCCCACAGCACGGGCTTGTCGATCGGTCCCAGCTTGATGTCGACAAAGCGCGTATCGTCTACCTGCTCGGCGAGTGGGATCTGCCGCCAGTTGAATTTAGGCGCGCCCATATCAACGGCGATCCTGCCTTCGGCAATGCGCGAAGCAGAAATGGCGCCAGACAGCGTGCCGAAGCCTACGTCTTGCTCGCCGCTTTCATCCATCAGGATGGCTCCAACGCAGCGCGCAGCGTTGCCGCAGGCGCCTACCTCGCCGCCATCGGCGTTCCACACCCCCATGAAGGGGCCGCCGTCCCGGTCTTCAATCGTTATCACCTGATCACAGCCGATCCCTGAGGTGCGATCGGCGAGCGCCATCGCCGCGTCGCTCGTCATTCTGGCGGCTTGTCTGCGTAAATCGATGACGACGAACTCGTTGCCAAGCCCGTTCATTTTTCGATAGGGCAATCCACTCAACGAGGTCACGTGTGTTACTCCTTGGGGACGAGATTTCTCGTGGTTTCGATGAACCCGCCTCTTGCCAGATAAGAAGCGCCCTCCGCCGGTTGCAAGGGCGGGCGCGTCAGGCGACGAGCAACCATGCGAGTATTCCGCCCAAGATCCACAAGACCCACAGCGCTCCCCCTTCAAAATTTCCTTTCTTTTTTAACCCACGGCGGGGCCGGCCTGAAGCGACGGCGGCTAGCCCAATGAGGCTCAGCGCCATCATTCCCCCGCCTAGGCCGGCAGCGTCCTGCGTCAAGCCCCCAAGCGCCCGGCGCGCAGCGTATGGCGCCGCAGTTAAATCCGGCCACCCCCAGATCCACGCAAGATAGCCCGCGCCGATTGCAAGCATCGCAAGCGGCGTCCACAGAATTAGAGAAAACCCCCTGATTTTTCTACTTTCATCTCGCCAGGGTGAAAGTGCCGGCGTAGACGCAAGGAGCAGGGGATAGAGCGCCAATACGCCATTCGAAAGGACTGCGCCGCCCGCAATCCTAAGCCCCAATCCTACCGTCGCGCTGTCGCCCGGCTCGGTGCGCAGCCTGCCTAGACCGTCAAAAATCAGCAGCGCTGCTGCCAGAAGGTATAAAATTGCTGGCGCTGTCAGCGCCGCGAGCGCCACCACAGGATTTAGAAGGACGAGAATTGTCCGGATCAACCGCGCATCCAATCTCCGGCGAGGACCAACCGTCCATGCGAGAGCGCCCACAACAAGCAATCCGGCGGCGGCAGACAGGCCGGCGCTCGGCAGCAAAGCTGTTGCGAGATCGGTAGCCGACGCCAACCCCACCGGAGCTGACGCAGTGGATGAAACAGGCGTCAAGGATGCAGTCTCCCCTTAGTCCCCGCGATTGTCGCATGAGCGCTCTTGCGATCCGGTCGCCTGAGCGCGCTTTAGCTTAGCCGCCGCGCTTATGCCATGGCGCGTCTTTTCCCAAAAGAACGGCCGGAAAACGAGCTGAAACAAGGCGCGATACGCCGCCATTGACGTGAGCCACCAATAGGCAGGCGCCAGCAGCGCGGCTGGCGCCAAGTGAGTCCAGCCACGCTTTAAAGGCGCGATCATCGCCAGATAGATGAAAAGGAAATTACCCGCGATCAGCGCAAACAAATTAAGCCCCAACAGCGGACCGGGGAACAGCGCTTCCACGGCCTTCGTCCCAGTCGCCAGCCACCAGACGAAGATCGCCCACAGGAGCGGATTGATCAATGCGCTGAAGAAATTGCCCGCCAAGAATAGGTGCACGGACGCTTTGGCGCTTAAAGACTCCCGCAAAGATTGTTTTTTGGCATCGCTGCTTGCGCGAAGATGCACCGCCCACGTCTGCATGTAACCTTTCATCCACCGGGAGCGCTGCCGCAGCCAGTTGCCGGTCGAGCAATTTGCTTCCTCGAAGGTTGTGGAATCCAGTAATTCGGTTCGGTAGCCGGCGCGCGCAAGGCGCATACCTAGGTCGGCGTCTTCCGTCACATTGTAAGCGTCCCAGCCGCCAAGCTCGAGGAGCGTTTGCGTTCGGAGGAAGTTGGACGTGCCGCCGAGCGGAATTGGGGCATTAACCCGTTGCAGGGCAGGAAGCAGGTTGTCGAACCACAATGCATATTCGAGTGCAAACAGGCGCGTCAGCCAATTTTCGTCGGCGTTGTAAAAATTCAGCCGCGCTTGGACGCAGGCGACGTCAGCGGCCGCCGCCGCGAATGCAGCTGCGGCCTTTCGGATCTGGTCTGGCTCCGGCTCGTCCTCCGCGTCATAGACAACGACCAATGAGCCGCGCGAAAGCGGCAAGGCGAAGTTGCAGGCTTTTGGTTTCGTCTGCGGGTGCGAACGGGGTGTGATGATTAATTCAAACCGGTCGCCAAGATTGAGCGCCGTCGCCGCTGCGCGCGTTCGCGAGTCTGCTTCCTCAAAGATTAGTTTGATGTCCAGTTTTTCTCGCGGATAGTCGATTTTGTCGAGTGCGAGCGCAAGCGTGGGCAAGCAATCCGCCTCGTCAAAGAGGGGTACAAGGACGGTTATGACAGGCAATGCATGATTTTCAAGCGCTGGCGCGGCGAAATTCGGCGTCGCATCAGGGTTGAGCGCCAACGCCGCAAGGCGAACACGAAAGGCGATGATTGCGATGTAGTAGAATGTTGCGACCGCGTTGGCCCCGATCAGCGTCATTAACGGCGCGTGGTAGAATGCAACTGACAGCACCGTCAAAATCAGCAATAGTCCGACAGACTGAGAGGCGTTCAGCAGCCTGTGCGCCGAATCTTTCGGACGCGTCTGCCGAAGCGTCGATCTCGCGGCCTCGGTCATTTCCGTGCTGAAACGGCGCAAAAGCGTTTGCGAAAACTCTGTCTCCGAAACCACAATGATCGGGCGCAGTGGAAATTTTCTCTGGTCCGCCGAAACGGAACGATTGCCCGCTAGATATTCGATCTGCCCGTATTGGCACCGGCGAAATGGTAGTCGTCGCTCCTTCACGTAATGCCGCAGCTCAGCAAAGGATTGAAGTTGCGGCTCAAGCGTATCTCTCTTCATTGCGTCACGCATGGCGGATCAGACGGCTTTATCGAGTGGACAGAGAGCGTAGGGACGCAGACAATGCTTCTTGTGCTGCTTCACGACTAGAACTCCGTCCACAGACCGATGAAGTAGGTCTCTCCCAATAGCACGTTGCGCCCGGCGAATTCGAAGCTGGCGCCACCCTGAACGGCCCACCGCTTGGAAAGTCTGATCACCGCTGACGATTGGGCCCGCACGATATCGAAATCCGAGCCACCCGGCAGTTCGTTACGAGAAGAGACGGACGATAACACTTCACCGAGGAAGAGCAGTCGGGACGTCGGTGCAACGCCGATAAGGGTGTCGAGGCGTATCTGGTCCGCACCCTCGCCAAAACGTCGTCGATACCCCGCTTCAGCCGTCGCAAATACTTTGAGCGGTCGCTCTGCGAGCGTTGCCCCATAAAGAACACGCGCTTCGACGTCCGCTCCGTCGCTGACGAAACCTGGGCGCGCGCCCGCTGCGAACCGTGTGGGCGAGGCTCCGGTAAGTTTGAAGGCGACTACCGAGCTGCCTTGCCGGAATAGTTCTCGCTGCAGAAACAATTCCGCCTCGGAAACGCCGGAGGCTGCAGTCGGCGACAGATCGCCAGTGGCAATCGACGTTCCGTAAATAACTTTACCGCCAATTATGAAAGCCGCCGGCAGGCCAATTTCGCCGTAGGTGTTGCTCTCATAGCGTTCGAACTGCGCTCCGGCCGCTCCGGCGGAAAAATAATCGAACCTTGACGAGAGAAAAAATGAGCCCGGCGCCCGTCCCCAAGGGGAGGCATCTGCGCATCCAGTTACGATCAGAAAATTTGCAACAATCAGGCAAAAGAAATTTGCCCTGCGTCCAGCCCCAGCCAAGTCTACCGCCCCCGCAATTTCGCCGATGTCGAACGCGATCCCCTCGCTTCTGCTCGACCTTGAGTTGCGGAACGATATTTCCGTCGGGTCGGCGAACCACCAACCCTAGGTTGTGATTACGCGGTTGTGATCAGACAGTGATTTCGCGCGGCAGGAAGAAATGGAAACCGATGAATGCTGCGCCGATCAGTCCGGGAAAGAGCGCTGCGCCTATAAACGGAAAATCCGCATCGGTAAAAAGCCTGAGACCGCCAATGGCGATCGCAAGACACAATAAAAGGATGCCGCGCCGCAGGTCGCGATGCGGGCCAACGCTGTCCTGAGCGATGGCGTCAATCAACGCCGGGTCGGCGGAGCCGGTTTTTTCAACGGTCGTCTTGATCGCTTCGTAGATAATACGCTGATTGCGGTGTTTGAAATAAAACGGCGTGGCGATCATCAGCACGATGCTGGCGAATACGATCAGAGGAACGAGAATCGCAACTTCCATCTAATCTTCTCCTATGGCGCCGCAACTTAAGGTGCAGACGTCACCCAGAATATAATGAGGCGGCGGGTCAGCAAGCCGGAGCGCGTCAGGTTCAGGCGGCCAAACTGCGTACGACATAATGCAGGATGCCGCCATGGCGGAAATATTCAAGCTCGTCGGCCGTGTCGATCCGTACGCCGACTTCGATTTCGCGAGCAGTCCCGTCTGGCGCGGCGACCAACATTTTCACCGTCTGACGAGGGCCTAATTTGCCGACTTCGGGGATCGTGATGCGCTCGTCGCCGGTCAGACCAAGCGAACGCCAGGACTGACCGTCTGTAAACTGTAGCGGAAGGATCCCCATGCCAACCAGATTGGACCGATGGATCCGCTCAAAGCTTTCGGCAATGACGGCCCGCACGCCGAGTAGCGCCGTTCCTTTCGCCGCCCAATCGCGCGAAGATCCAGTGCCGTATTCCTTGCCCGCAAATACAACGAGAGGGACGTTCTCAGCCTGATAGCGCATCGCCGCGTCGTAGATGGACAAAATCTCGCCGCTCGGAAAGTGTCGCGTCATGCCGCCTTCGATGTCGGTCAACATTTGGTTCCGAATACGGATATTTGCGAACGTGCCCCGCATCATCACATCATGATTGCCACGACGCGAACCATAGGAGTTGAACTCTGAGGCCGCCACTTGATGCGCCTTGAGGTACAATCCGGCGGGCCCCGACTCTTTTATCGAACCGGCGGGCGATATGTGATCGGTCGTGATCGAGTCGCCAAAGAGAGCCAGAATTCGCGCATTGGCGATTGGCTCCACCGGCTTTGGCGTCAGCGTCATGTCGCGGAAATAGGGCGGGTTCGCAACATAGGTTGAGGCAGGCCAACGATAAGTTTGCCCATCCCCGCTGTTGATCGCTTGCCAGTGCTCGTCACCCTTGAAGACATCGGCATAACGGGTCGCAAAGAGGCGCGCCGTGACATGTTCGCGAACAACTTCGGCGATTTCGCGGTTCGTCGGCCAGATGTCTTTGAGGTATACGTCGTTTCCGTTCTGATCCTGACCAAGCGGTTCCTCTGTCAGGTTGATGCGCATCGAGCCCGCAATGGCGTAGGCCACCACGAGGGGCGGCGAGGCCAGATAGTTGGCCCTGACATCAGGTGAAATCCGGCCTTCGAAATTACGGTTGCCCGACAGGACAGCCGCGACGGCAATGTCGTTTTTGGCAATTGCCTCGCTGATGGCCTCGTCGAGCGGGCCTGAATTACCGATGCAGGTGGTGCATCCGTAACCGACCAGGTTGAACCCCAGCGCGTCGAGATCGGCTTGGAGCCCCGCTTTTTCGAGATAGTCCGTCACCACTTTGCTGCCGGGCGCGAGCGACGTTTTCACCCATGGCTTTGAGGACAGGCCGCGCCGGCGGGCGTTGCGGGCAACGAGCCCGGCGGCGATCAGCACGGTCGGGTTTGACGTGTTGGTGCATGACGTGATGGCGGCAATCGCGACGTCGCCATGCCCGATATCGAAAGCCTTGCCGCCAACCTTCACGCGCTTGTTGGCCGTTTCGGCGAGGCCGTATTCTTTGTCGAGAGCGGTCGCAAAAGACGCGGCCGCATCGCGCAGAAGCACCCTGTCTTGCGGCCGTTTCGGCCCGGCGAGGGAGGTAGATACGCTCGACAGATCGAGCCGCAGCGTATCGGTGAATACCGGCGTTGGGCTCGAAGCGTCGCGCCACAGCCCCTGCTCCTTTGCATAAGCCTCGACGAGCGCAACGCGTTCCGGGTTTCGGCCAGTTGCTTTGAGATATCTCAGCGTTTCTGCCGTGACGGGAAAGAAGCCGCACGTTGCGCCATATTCTGGGGCCATGTTGGCGATCGTCGCCTGATCCTCAAGCGACAGGTGATCGAGACCGTCACCGAAAAATTCAACAAATTTGCCGACGACGCCCTTCTTGCGCAGCATTTGCGTTACCGTCAGCACGAGATCGGTGGCGGTCGATCCTTCCGGCATGCGTCCGGCCAGCTCGAATCCGATCACCTCGGGAATCAGCATCGAAACCGGCTGGCCCAGCATGGCCGCTTCCGCCTCAATGCCGCCGACACCCCATCCGAGTACTGAAAGTCCGTTTACCATCGTCGTGTGGCTGTCCGTGCCAACGAGCGTGTCGGGGTAGGCGTAAGTCTCGCCTTTGTACTCGGCCGTCCAAACGGTCTGCGACAGATATTCTAGATTGACCTGATGGCAGATCCCCGTGCCCGGCGGCACGACCCGGAAATTGTCGAAGGCGCCCTGTCCCCATTTCAGAAACTGATAGCGTTCGTTGTTGCGTTCATATTCCCGCTCGACATTCCGCGCGAAGGAATCCGCGCCGCCGAAATGGTCGACCATCACCGAGTGGTCGATGACAAGATCGACGGGCGCCAAGGGGTTAATCTTTTCCGGATCACGCCCCAGCGACCGCATAGCGTCGCGCATAGCGGCGAGGTCGACGACCGCCGGCACGCCGGTGAAATCCTGCATCAGAACTCTGGCGGGGCGGTAGGCGATCTCGCGATCGGAACGGCCGGTCTTGAGCCAGTCCGCAAACGCTTTTACGTCTTCTACCGATACCGAACGGCCGTCCTCGAAACGTAACAGATTTTCCAGAAGGACCTTGAGGGAAACGGGAAGGCGCGCGAGATCTCCCAGATGACGTTCGGCCGCTTTGAGGCTATAGATCGCGTAGGCTTTGTCGCCCACATTTAACGTCGTTTTCGTCTTCAATTCGTCGCGGCCTGGGATCACCGATTGCCTCCGTTGGCGAAATCAACAAGATTCGCGAAACTTATGGCGGATTGCCTGCGGTGACGCAATTGAGCGCAGAGGCGCCAAGGGCAGTTCTCACCGTAATGGGAACATTCGGGCTGTCCGCTCCGCAAAGCGCGCTCTGGGTTAGGGCGCCGAAATGAAACAATCAGGAGTTTTTTTGATGCGTTCAGCCATACCTCTCGTAGCCGCCATTGCGACGTTTTTCTCGCCATTCTCCCTCGCGATAAAGGCAGCCGAGCCGCAACCGGTCGCCACCTTCAAAAAGTGGAGCGTTTTTGTGAAGGAGGACGGTGGAGAGCGCATTTGCTACGCAGCGACCGACGCGCAGGAGTTGGCCCCGGCCTCGGTCAATCACGGGTCGGTTTTTTTCCTGGTGGCGTCATGGAAATCGGGTGCGGCGCGCAACCAGCCGAGCCTCATGACGGGCTACCAACTCAACGCGGCGCCGGCTCCCGCCATCCGGATCGATTCCGAAAAGTGGGAGATGTACACTGACGACAACGAGGCGTTCATCGAAAGATCTGCCGACGAGGCGCGCTTGATCGCAGCGATGAAGCGCGGCGCGGAGATGCGCGTCAGCGCTGTATCGAGCCGCGGAACCGCGACCAGCTATGTGTTTTCATTGAGCGGGGTGTCCGCCGCTCTCGCGCGCGTCGAAGAAGCCTGTAGATAGAAATCCTATAAACCGTAAGGGAGACAAAAACCTGATGCTAAAGGAATTTCAGGAGTTCGCCCTCAAGGGCAATGTCGTCGACATGGCGGTAGGGATCATCATTGGCGGCGCGTTTGGCACCATCGTTAAGTCCCTCGTTGACGACATCATCATGCCGCCCATCGGCTATCTTATCGGCGGCATAGATTTTTCGAACCTGGTGCTGGCGATCAAGCCGCCAACGCCCGACGCCGAAGCTGTGGTCATAAAATACGGAGCCTTTATCAATAACGTCATCGCGTTCGTTATTGTCGCATGGGCGCTCTTTATGGTCATCAAGGCGATGAACACCCTGCGTGAACGCTTCGAGAAACAGGCCGCCGCGACGCCAGCAGCGCCTGCGGCGCCTCCTCCAGACGTTGTCCTGTTAACGGAAATCCGCGACCTGCTGAAGGCTGGGCGGTAGCGGGCCATAAATCCCGCCCGGTGGGATATTGGCAAACGGGCGGGAAAGACCCGGTTTCGAAGTGGTTTCCCCCCGCGCGACGCCCTCATTGCCCTGAGGCATGGGCGCGCATTGTCGAGGTTCGCGGCGACCCCTATACACGCCGGTCATGACAGCGCCCCAGAACATCCGGAATTTTTCGATCGTCGCCCATATCGACCATGGGAAATCGACTCTTGCCGATCGCATCATTGAGCGGACGGGGGGCCTGACCAACCGGGAAATGAAGGAGCAAGTGCTCGACTCCATGGAACTGGAGCGCGAACGGGGCATCACCATCAAGGCGAATACCGTCCGGCTTTCCTACAAGGCTGAAGACGGCGAGACCTACATTCTAAACCTCATCGACACCCCGGGCCATGTCGATTTTGGCTATGAAGTCAGCCGGTCGCTCTCCGCTTGTGAGGGGGCCCTGCTCGTCGTTGACGCCAGCCAGGGAGTAGAGGCGCAGACCCTCGCCAACGTCTATCAGGCGATTGACGTCGGGCTCGAGATAGTGCCCGTGCTGAACAAGATTGATCTACCGGCCGCCGAACCCGAGAGGGTGCGGGCGCAGATTGAGGACGTGATCGGTCTGGACGCCTCGGAGGCCGTGCTGATCTCCGCCAAGACCGGCATCGGGATCGATGACGTGCTGGAGGCGATCGTCAAGCGCCTGCCGCCGCCGAAGGGCGACCGGGAAGCGCCGCTAAAGGCGCTGCTCGTGGATTCCTGGTATGACAGCTATCTCGGCGTCGTTGTCCTTGTCCGGGTCGTCGATGGCGTGCTGAAGAAGGGCATGCGGATCCGAATGATCGGCGCAGGCGCCACGCATACTGTCGATCAGGTTGGCGTCTCGACCCCGAAGAAGACTCCCGTTGCCGAATTGGGGCCGGGCGAGATCGGCTACCTCACGGCGTCGATCAAGGAAGTGGCCGATACGCGGGTCGGCGACACGATCACGGACGAAAAGCGCCCGACTAACGCCCCTTTGCCGGGCTTCAAGCCGTCCCAGCCGGTCGTTTTTTGCGGGATGTTTCCTGTTGACGCCAATGAGTTCGATGATCTGCGCAATGCAATGGGAAAGCTGCGCCTGAACGACGCCAGCTTCCAGTTCGAAATGGAAACGTCCGCCGCGCTCGGCTTCGGTTTCCGCTGCGGCTTTCTCGGATTGCTGCACCTCGAGATCATCCGCGAACGGCTTGAGCGGGAGTTTGATCTCAACATCATCACGACGGCGCCGTCGGTGGTCTACCACGTCTACCTGACCGACGGGTCGATGACCGAGATGCACAATCCGGCCGACATGCCCGATCCGGTGCGCATCGATCGCCTTGAAGAGCCCTGGATTAAGGCGACGATCATGTCGCCCGACGAGCATCTCGGGTCGATATTGAAACTTTGCGAAGAACGACGCGGGATACAGCGCGAGCTGACCTATGCAGGGTCACGCGCCATGCTTGTCTATGAATTGCCTCTCAACGAAGTCGTATTCGACTTCTATGACCGCCTCAAATCCGTCAGCAAGGGATATGCAAGCTTTGATTATCAGTTGACAGATTACCGCATGGGCGAACTCGTCAAGATGCAGGTGCTTGTCAACGACGAGCCGGTCGATGCGCTCTCCATGATCGTCCACCGCGAGAAGGCTGAAATGCGCGGCCGGGCGATGTGCGAAAAACTAAAGGATCTGATACCCCGTCACATGTTCAAAATCCCTATTCAGGCGGCGATCGGCGGACGCGTGATTGCGCGCGAGACGATCAGCGCTTTGCGGAAGGATGTGACGGCGAAATGCTATGGCGGGGACGCGTCGCGCAAGCGCAAGCTCCTCGACAAGCAAAAAGAGGGGAAGAAAAAGATGCGCCAGTTCGGCCGAGTCGAGATCCCTCAGGAAGCCTTCATCAAGGCGCTGAAAATGGATAGCTGATATGGCGGCGGGCGTTTCGATTTCCGGCTACCTCGCGAGATCGTAAGTTCGTCCTTTCCACCTGCCGCCTTGTCCGCTGGCATGCGCAATTCCCGAAGTAACGGTCATCGCCATGTAGAGCGTCGCCGCAGCCGGCAATGTCAGCGTGAAGGCCGGATGGCGGCCGTATACCTTCGCCGTCGGCCAATAGGCGGCAGCCATCAGCGCATAAGCCGCAAGGGCGACTATCGCGGCGGGCAGGTCGCCATGCAGAGGAAAGCCCAGGACGATTATTGGTGGGGCAAGATACAAAAGCGCCATCCCGGCCATTGCGCCTGCGAGCATCAGCCACGATCGGCCGAGTTGATCAAACGCGGTGCGCGCCACCATCGACCAGACTGAGGCAAGTTGGCGATTGTCGCGAAGGCTGATCGCCTCCGCGTCTGCGAGACCGAGCCAGATGGCGCGCCGTGGTCGGCCATTCTTGATCAGCGCCGCCAGACTGCAATCGTCGATCAACCGTCCACGGATGGCGTCAACGCCGCCCGCCGCCGCCAGATTTTCCGAATTGACAAGCGCGCAGCCGCCTGCCGCGGCCGCCGTTCGCTTCCCAGGATCGTTTACCCATGGAAACGGATAAAGCTTCTGAAAAAAGAAAACGAAGGCCGGGATCAGGAGACTGCCCCACGCTCCTCGTGCATCGAGGCGCGACATCAGAGAGACAAGTCCGAGATCTCCGGCCTCCGCCTTCATGACCAGACGGCGCAACGCATCGGGCGACACGGCGATGTCCGCGTCGGCGAGCAGGAGATATTTAGGCGCCGGCGTCAGCGTCATCGCCGCAGCGATCCCTTGCCGGAGCGCCCATAGCTTGCCGGTCCAGCCGGGTGGAAGCCGCGGCGCGGACAGGATCGTCAACGGCCCGCCCGCCGCCGCCTCTGCGGCGATCAAGGCTGTTCCATCATTGGACCCGTCATCGACTAGAAACGCCTCGAACCGTCCGGGATAATCTGAGCGCATATGCGCGGCGATCGACGCTCCGATGACGGCGGCCTCGTTGCGGGCCGGGATGACGATGGCGACGTCCGGGAGGGCCTCGCCCGGGCCCGTAACATCGCCCGGCGCGAGCCGCTGATCCGCTTGCCAGAAGCCGCCCCATGCGAGCAGCATGAAGCTCCAGGCGGCCGCCGCAATGGCTGCGATCAGGACAAGCATAAACAATAACCTTCGGAAACCTTCGGAATGCAGTTCGTATTGCGGCGACTTAACGACGCCTTGCGGCAGGCTGGTTTGCAGGAGCCCTAAAACCTCGTAAACCCTCCTCGACAGCGAGGCAGGGCGCATGGTCGGAACTGGCGAAATTATGGTGCGGCAGGGGGAAGTCGAAACGCCTTCCGGCAAGGGCGCCGCCGACGAGAATTTTCCCGTTGGCTCATTTCTGTTGCCAGCCCATTTGCGTCCCCACGTGGCGCGGTTCTACGCGTTTGCGCGGGCGATCGATGATATCGCCGACTCGCCGGAGCTTTCGCTGGCGGAAAAAGTCCGACGGCTTGAAGATTTCGATCAAGCGCTTAATGGCGCTCCGGGCTATGGCGCGCCATTTGAAAAAGCGCACGCCCTGCGGCGCAGTATGCGCGAGACCGGTGTTTCCACCGAGCACGGATCGCATTTGATCGCGGCGTTTGTGCAGGACTGTCGCAAGAACCGCTATGCAACCTGGGACGAACTTTTGGGCTATTGCGCGCTTTCGGCCAACCCTGTCGGCAGGTACCTTCTTGATTTGCACAAGGAGGACCCCGCCCACTACCGATATGCTGATGCGTTATGCACCGTGCTGCAGATCATCAACCACCTGCAAGATTGCGCCGACGACAAGCGCGACCTCGACCGGGTTTACATCCTCCAAGACTGGCTGGCGCAGGAAGGATCAAGCGTTGCTGATATTGACGCTCCGGCGCTTTCACCCGGCTTGCGCCGCGTTATGGACCGGATGCTCAATGGCTGCGAGGAGCTGATGGCGTTGGCGCGCCGTCTGCCCGCAGCGCTGTCCAATCGCCGTCTCGCTATGGAATCGGCCATCATCGTCAGGCTGGCCACACGTCTGATGGAACGCCTGCGGGCGGGTGATCCGCTTGCAACCCGAGTCGCTCTCACCAAGCTGGATTTCGTCCGTTGCGGCGCAAGCGGAGCATTGGAAGGTTTCTTCACGGCCGGGCGCGGCGCCAGCGGAAAGCGGCCGGTATGAGCGAGGCCGCAGCCAATCTCTCGCCCGACATCGCGCGGCGCGCCGTCACGGAGGCGGTCAAGCAGTCTGGCACGTCCTTCGCCGCCGGCATGGCTATCCTCCCGAAACCGCGGCGCGAGGGCATGCACGCAATCTATGCGTTCTGTCGCGCTGTCGATGACATAGCTGACGGCGATGCGCCGGTTAGCGATAAGATCCGCATGCTGGATGATTGGCGCGCTGAGGTGGAGCGGATCTATTCCGGCTGCCCGCGAACGAAAGAAGGCTTGGCCCTCGTTGCGCCGGTGCAATCGTTCGGCCTCGAAAAATCGGAATTTCTCTTGATGATCGAGGGCATGGAGATGGACGCGAGGGGACCAATCGTTGCGCCCCCGCTTGAGCGGCTTCTTGCCTATACGCGCCGGGTTGCCGGATCAGTCGGCATGCTCTCGATGCCGACATTCGGCGCGCCGCGAGGCAAAGCCTCGGACGATTTTGCGCTGGCGCTGGGCGACGCCTTGCAATTGACCAATATCCTGCGCGACGTTGGCGAAGACGCCGCTATCGGCCGGCTTTATCTACCATCCGAACTTCTCGCCAAACACGGCGCGCCGCGCGACCCGGCCGCAATTGTGGGAGCGCCGGGGCTGGCGGGCGTCGCCGCTGAACTCGCCAACATGGCGCGCGCGCGATTCGCCTCGGCCAAGGCTGCGCTCGAGATTCTTGATTGGCGAACGGTGCGTCCCGCCCTCTTGATGATGGGGGTCTATGAAGCCTATCTCAACAAACTCGAAACGCGCGGATGGGACCGGATTGGCGAAGGCGTGTCGCTGACGAAGTTGCAGAAGCTGGCGATCGCAGCCCGGTATGCGCTGGCGCCGCCTCCAGCCGCCCATGCTGACTAAGCGCGCCGTATCGTGACAGCTACCCAGCCAAAGGTTTACATCGCGGGCGCAGGTCTTGCGGGCCTCGCGGCGGCCGTGCGCTTGGCCGATGCGGGCGTTCTGCCCTCGATTGTCGAGTCCGCGGGGCATGCGGGCGGCCGTTGCCGGTCCTTTTTCGATCGCACCCTCGGCCGGACGATCGACAACGGCAATCACCTCATCATGTCTGGCAATGCGAGCGCCCGCGATTATCTCGACCGTATCGGCGCGCGCGACGCGCTGATCGGTCCGGCGCATGCCGACTATCCCTTCGCCGATATTGCGACGGGCGCGCGCTGGACGGTTCGCATCAATGACGGACTTATACCCTTCTGGGTGTTCGACAGCCGGCGGCGTATTCCGGGCACGGGCGTTCTCGACTATTGCCGAGCGGCGGCTATTGCACTCGCTGGCCCCGAAAAGACGGTCGCCGACGTTGTCGATAAATCGAACCCGCTTTACCAAACTTTTTGGGAGCCTTTAACCCTCGCTGTTTTGAACACGACGCCGGACATCGGGCAGGCGCGCCTGCTTTGGTCGGTGATCCGCGAGACATTTTTGTTGGGAGGCGAGGCATCACGTCCCCTCGTTGCGGACCGGGGGCTGGGTCCAGCCTTTATCGATCCCGCTTTGCGATATCTTGAGGAACGCGGCGTCGCCATCCGGTTTGGCGACCGGCTGCGCGGCGCGCGCCTTGGCGATGATCGCGCGTCCGGTCTGGACCTTGAGAGCGGCGCGGTTGACCTGATCGATACGGATGAGGTCATTCTGGCGATTCCCCCGTCGCGGCTGAAGCAAATCCTGCCCGATATTGATCCGCCAGAGGATAATGCGAGCATCCTGAACGTCCACTATCTGACGTCTGCGCCGATCCCCCGCGAGGCGCTTGGCGACGGACCTTTTGTTGCGGCGCTGTCGAGCGATGCGCAGTGGATTTTCGTGCGTGATGACGTGATCAGTTTGACGGTGTCAGCCTCGCATGCGATCGGCCTTGATGAGACGCCGAATGAGCAGGTTGTCGGCAATCTCTGGCGCGAAACGCAAAGCGCATTGGGGCTCGGCGACGTCGCCTATGACGCAGTGCGCGTGATCAGGGAGAGGCGCGCGACGCCAGACCAATCTCCCGCAGGCGCGTCGAAGCGCCTCGCGCCAGCGACGCGTTGGCGCAATGTCACCCTTGCCGGCGACCACACTGATACCGGCGTGCCTGCGACGATCGAGGGATCAATCAGGTCGGGCTACCGCGCAGCCGATATCGTCCTGCGGCGTCTTGAGCGCGCCGCCTGATGTCGTTCGTCGGGATCGTCTGTGGTCTGAAATCCGAGGC
>JBGTFV010000130.1:0-1536 GCA_041747095.1 Parvularculaceae bacterium | reverse complement strand
GACATGCCGGTCGCGCAGGCGGCTAGCGACAGCGCGACGACGCCGATTGCCGCAAGCGCCAGCGGCGCGCGCATCATGCATTGGACCCGTTGGCTGGATATATCGAACAGGACTGTCATCGCTTCCTCGGCAAGAGTGTCGCCTGATTTACAGGTAACGCAAATTTGTTAATCGCGCGCCGCCTCGCCCCTTGTTGCGCAACGCTTTCAAGCGATGTCGAGATCGACTGCCCGATTGAAATAGAGCGTAAAGACTTGATACTTTTTATCCGTCGTTATCAGGAACAGAAGCGATGGATTATCGTCAGTCGCCAGTCGACATTCGGGGTCACGTGCTCCCCGGCTTTCTGTTACTCTTTTTGTGCGCCTTTGCGCCCGCAGATCCGAACAGCCGCAACACGCCGCCTCTCACGCTCGATCAGCGGGTCGAAGCGTTCCACGCGGTAGACCGGGAAGTGGCGCAGGCGACATCTCAAGACGCCGACCGGTCCGACAGACGCGCCGAACTGGTCGCGGCTTTCTCGACCCATTTTCCCGAGGACGAGTTGAACGAACTCGTCGCCGAGGCGCCTCCCGAATCTGTGCGCCGGGCGTTCTATGCGACATCCAATTATCTCAGCAGCATTTCCGAGATCGATCAGCGGTACGAGGCCGAATTACCGATCATCGAGCGCCTCTTTGCGGCCTTGGTGGAGCAGGGCGTCGCCGACGACGAAGTTTACCGGTCGATGCACCATTTTCATCTAACTTTCCGTCAGTTCGAGAAGGCAGCGGCCCTGCGCGCCTCCCGCCCCGATCTGGAGATTGCGGCCCCGCCGGAGATGGTCGCTTCAGGGGCGAAAACCCTCCAGAATGCTGGCCGCGATGATCGCCTCCGCCCCCTGCTGTCGCTTTCGGATGGGGCGTTGAGGCAAGAGCTGTTCGACGTCAAAGCGCCCGCCTTCGTCATCGTTATCAGCCATCCGGGTTGCGGATTTTCGAAGGCCGCCGTCGCGGCGATCCGGGATGATCCGGAGTTGAACGACCTCATGAATGCGCATGCGCGCTGGGTCGCGAGCCCTTACACCTCCTTGACGGATGGCGCCATCAGCAAATGGAATGCGGAAAATCCCGCCCAGTCGTTTCGCTATGCGAACGCATCGAGCGACTGGCCGGAAATCAACTATTGGGGAACGCCCAGTTTTTACTTTTTCCGCGATGGCGAATTGGCGGCCAAGGTCGTGGGCTGGCCGAAAGATGACGCGCCGGGCAGGAGGGCGTTGCTGAGACAAGGCTTCAGGGCGATTGGCATAGACCCCGGCGACGCAGCCAGCCCCCCGCCTTAAAGTCGCCGAAATGCGCGCCCATCTTGCATGTCGGGGAAAGCGCGTCGACGATAGCCCAGCTCGGCGCGCGGTTGTTTCGGGCTCGAAAGCGCTCGTCACGCGGAGCGCGCGTAAGTGTGGAGGCGTATTCGCCATGCGTAACCTGACCCTGACGTTTCCCTTCGTCCGGCTGTCGAATTTCCGCCCGCTCGGGCGCGCGATGCTGGCCGGGC
>JBGTFV010000129.1:0-7385 GCA_041747095.1 Parvularculaceae bacterium | reverse complement strand
CGCCGTCAGCGCGGTCGGCGCCGCGGGTGCCCTTTGGGGCAGTCGTTGAGCAGGGCCTCATCAAGCCGGGAACGATGCTTTACGCCCCCAGAAAAGCGTGCGCCGCGCGCGTAAAGGCTGACGGCTCCATCGCCGTGATCGACCCAGCTTCGGATAAATCCGCCGCGCGAGAAAGCGCGCAAGGATCGATCCACAAGATGGGCGCCCTCGTGCAAAATGCGGCGGCGTGCAACGGCTGGACATTCTGGCACTTCGAAGCCGAGACGGGCCTGAAGCCCATCGACTTCCTGCGCGATAAAATGCGCCGTAACCTGACCACCGACGCCCAATAGTCTAATTCGCCAAAAGAAAAAGGGGCCGGCGAACCGGCCCCTTCTCTATTTATTGATAGCCGAAGAGCCTATTCAGCAGGCGCAAAGCGCATTTCAACGACCCAGCGCAATCCAAATGTGTTGAACGGCCCGCCGGCGGTCGACAGGAACGAGTTCCCAACGGCGCCGGAGGTGCTGAGGCCGAGCAGCGGCGGCAAACCGCTGTCTCCCGTGTTGAAGTCGTTCTTTGCCTCGAGCACGAGGAACAGATCGAGCGTCGGATCCGCCGCAAGCGCATCACGGACGTTGATGCTAAGCAGCTCGGCGTCTTCGAGGAAGAAAGGCGTCGAGTCGCCATCCTTGCCGACGAAGGGCGCTTCAGCCCGGATGGGCGCAGCGAGGTCGATCTGTGCCTGACCAGCCACAACCCGGCCGTAGAAGAGCCCCGCACGCTGGAATTCACCGACAGTCGACGCATCGAACACGCCGGTCCGGAACAGGCCAGTCGTCAGCGTGGCCCCGCCGTTCAGCTGAGCGAGCACAGCCGCATTGCTGAAGCGCTCGGCGTAGACGACGTCGGGAACGCCGATCGCCGCGCCAGTGCCGATATTGGTAAGCGGACCAGCGTTGCGAAGCACGTTATTCCGGTTCGTTACGAAATCGATACCAGACTGGTTGCGCCCGTTGGCGACCGAAACCGGCACGGACTGACCCGGATTGGTTTCGACGTCCGTCTCCAGCGGACGGGAGCCTCGGCCTTCCTCGGGGAAGTTAGCCTGTCCCAGAATGCCGCCGATTTGCGCAGTGATAGAAATGTTGCCCGGAGCCGCCGGTTCCCCGTCAAGCGCCTGCAGGCGCAGGCGGTAGGTGCCGCGCGGCACCGGAATCTGATAGCGATCGTCGATGATCGAGTTCGTCAGATCCCCTACCAATACGCTGACCCCGTTCGGGCTGAAGGCCCGCGCCGTGCCAGAATAGCCCGACACCAGCGTGCGTTTTGTGTTGACTGCTTCCGCCTGAACGTTAGCGCCAAGAACGCCGAAGCCGTTCTGCGTCACCGAGCCCTCGATGATCGAATAGGCGCTATCGAAGCTGATGTCGCCCGCTTGCAAGGCGGCGATGCCGGAAGCGGCGCTGCCTTCTGGGTAGATGAATGACGACCATGCGATATCATCGTCGTGCAACGTGCGCGTGGTCTCCTCGGCGCCGATGTCGTCGATGTCAATGAATGGGAACATGGTCGAGCCCGATCCATCGGTCGACGAGATCTGGTTGATCAGGCTGTGCGCAAGACCGTGGGAGTGGCCAAACTCGTGAACCGCAACCGCCTCGATGTCGGTCCCCCGCGGGCCGGCGCCAATCGTCGAGCTTGGCGTTGTTTCCCAGAAGATGCCGTTTGCCACGAGGCGATTGTTGAACTGGACGTCGTTGTCGAGAATCGTGCCGGCGCGGTAGAAGCCGGCTGGAAACTTCGTGCGCCCATCCGGACCGATGAAGCAGGAGTTGGTTCCCTCTACGGCCGGATCGAAGACGTCGGCGATGCCGTCGCCATTGATGTCGTCGCCAGGCAGGAACTCAGCATCTTCCTGAAGGGATGTGCTTGGCGAACTGGCAAGAAATCCCGATCCCGGAGGCGTTTCGAAGGTCAGCTCATTGATGAAGTCGAAGCGGCGGGTGCCGTTATTCAGTGTTCGTACCGAGTCAATATTCATCTCGATATATGAGGTTGGGATTTCATTCCAGCTGTCGAAGCCGGCCTGCAACGCGTCTTGCGTCGCCTCAAGCGAAACCGGGCCGCCAACGCCGGCCGGCAGGATGGTATCAAGCGTGTAACGCACCGAGGCGCAGCGCTCGTCCCAGAAGATGCCGACAATTTCGACGTCTTCGAGACCGGGGATGAAGTTCGACTCGCCCGTAAAATTGAATGTGTCGAGGCGACCGCCGGCGTAAACCGGGCTCGCGATCGCAAGCGCCGTGGCGCAAAGCAGAATTTTTTTCATGATGTAGCTTTCTTGAGTTCGATGAATGATGGAATTTGCGCTGGCTCAGTCGGCAATTGGCTTGCCGCGGCCTTTCGCTTTCGCCGCCTTGATGCGTTGTTTCATTTCCGCAACAGACGTCGGCTTGCCACCGTTTCCGCGCGCGACCATGGCTTCGCCGTCTGGCGTTGTGACTATTTCCATCACCCCTTGAGAGAAGCCCGTTACCTGATAGGCGCCGGCTTCCACACTGTTTTCAACAAAGAAAAACGCTCGCTCGCCCACAAGAAGAGTTGGCGCCCCTGGCCAGGTTTCGCCAATTTTGAAACGCCCGATCTGCGCCGTTCCGCCAGGCGTCAAAATCGTCAACGTCGATTCTGCGCTTCCGACAACAGAGTCTGAAACAGCGACAGTCGCATACGTTACGATGCCATTTTCCGTTTGCTCAGAGCGCGTGGCGGTAACTTGTCCGTCTACCACCAAAGCTGAATCCGCAACCAGTTCGTCAAAGCTGAGTTTCACGAACGTGGTCGCATTGGCGCCGACCACGCCGACCATAAAAGCCGCCCCCGCTAGCGCGGTTAATCCGAAATTTCTGATTTACACTAGTTTCTCCTGTTGAGACATCGAGGCGACACGCAATGATGCGTCGAGATAGTCTCGTCAGTCGCCTAAAACGGAATCGAATATCGTCCCCGTGCGCATATCATTGGCTAGTCAGCGCGATTTGTAAACGACAGAAACGCGCGCATGCTGATATTGTGATCGACTTTTGAAACGATTCATCTTCATACTGATATATTGCGGTGCGGCATAATTCGCGCGTGAGGCGATAAATGAAACGGATTGAATACTTTATGTGGCGGTGGGCGCAACTCTTGCGCGCAACGGCTTCACAAAGTGTGATGATATAACGTACACAAATATTTTCACGCTTGGATATCAATATCGCATGTTTGGGGCTCTTAACGGGATTGCGGCAAGCCGCCGACCACACAGATTTGAGGCGCGCGGAAATGCAATACGCGTTGGAACTTGGCGCCTGATCAAGTCAGGCGCGCTCAAAGAACGGTCAAAAGCGGATAGCCAGAATGCGTGTGAGAACGTTAAAGGCCGCTCATTCAATGGGCTTCAGCAGTTCGAGCGCCGCCGCAGTCATCGCTTCGACGCCGACTTTCAACGTCGGCTCAACGACGGGCGCGAAAAACGGAGAGTGATTCGCCGGAGGCAGCGGCCCCTTGCCATCGAGCGCTGCCTGAAACGCATCTGGATCGGCGCCGCCCGTCCAGAACATGAAGGCGGGTATCTTCTCTGGCGTACGGGAAAACCGGCTGAAATCTTCTCCGCCCATGCTTGGGCGCCGGGTCGCGATCTTGTCGTCGCCAAGGCTTGCCGTAATGGCTGCGACAACGCGCGAAGTGAGTTCCGGTTCGTTATAGGTCGCGGGCGTGTAGTCCGGTTCGGACGTAACGACCGGCATGAGGTCCTCCGGTAATCCTGCTGAGAGCGCTTGCGCCCGCGCGATGCGCTTGATGCCCTCGATCAAGTCGGTCCGCACGCTGTCTTCATAAGAACGCACGGTAAGTTTCAACCGCGCCTCGTCCGGTATGATGTTGTGCTTGTAACCGGCGTTGAAAGCGCCGACTGTCACGACGCCTGAGTCGAGCGGGTCCGTTTCGCGCGAAACGAGCGTTTGCAGCGCGTTCACGATTTGCGCTGCGATCACGATCGGGTCCTTGCCCGTATGCGGCGCCGAGCCGTGCGTGCCAACACCCTTGACTAGAATATCGACGCTGTCCGTGTTGGCGAGCGCAAAGCCGGGCGTATAAGCGACTTTACCCGCTGGATCCCAGCCAGACGTATGCTGAGCAATGACGAAATCCGGTTTCGGGAATTTCTTGTAGAGCCCATCCTCAAGCATCGCTCGGGCGCCGAGGCCTATTTCCTCCGCAGGCTGACCGATTAGTATCAGCGTGCCCGACCATTGATCCTTCATCGCGACGAGACGGCGCGCAGCGCCAATCAGAATGGCCATATGGCTGTCATGGGCGCAGGCGTGCATGACCGGCGCCTCCTGCCCGAAATAGTCCTGTGAGACGACCTTGGAGGCGTAATGCAATCCGGTTTTTTCTTCGAGCGGTAGCGCATCCATGTCGGCCCGGATCATGAGGGTCGGTCCAGCGCCGTTTTCCATCACCGCTACGACGCCATACCCGCCAACGCCGGGCAGCACGGATCCGGCGGATTCCTTCACCTTCGCCTTCACCCATTTGTCGCCGACGCCGGTCGTCACGTTGAAGCCGAGCGAGCGAAGCTCGGATGCGACCCGCTTTGAACTTTCAATCTCCCGAAAGGAAAGCTCCGGGTTCTGATGGAAGTATTCATAGAGCGACTTCACATACGGATAGTCCGCCGCAACATCCGTTCGGAGATCGGCCAACGCCTCCCCCGATAGGAGCGCCGCCGTTGCGCAAATGGCGAGCAGGTTTTTTTTCATGATGCGCTCCTGTGTAGCCCCGGCTGCGCCGCGAGCGATGAATTGGCACTGCAAAACTAAGGGCTCGTCGACGCTGGCCGTTCATAGGTGAAATCAACGATTGGCATTGGCCCTGCGGCCAAGCCTGCCTTTTCTTTTTCGGCGGATACCATGGCCCTTATCGACTGGCGCAGCAACGCGCCGTCGATGACGACGCCGTCCTTGATGATCGTCTCGATACCGCCTGTACGCACCGGCCGGTTGGTTTCAGGATCGAGGCGGATATGACCGGTGGCGTAAAGCGTCTTGAGGTTCGCGAGCGGATTTTCGGCCGTGATCAGAAGATCAGCTTTCTTGCCGACCTGCACTGATCCAATTTCGCCTTCCGCCCCCAAGATCTGCGCGCCAGTGAGCGTTGCAGCCTTCAGCACTTCGAGCGGATGAAAACCGGCCTCCCGCAACAGCTCCAACTCTTGTACGAAGCCAAAGCCGTAGGTCGAATAAATGTATCCGGCATCTTCCCCAACGCCAACACGCCCACCGCGGTTCTTGTAATCGTTGATGAAGTCCATCCACGGGCCGTAATTCGCGCGCCAGGCCGCCTCTTGCTCCGTACCCCAATCGAACCAGTAGGAGCCGTGCGCATTGCGGTCGGGGGCGAAAAACTTCCACAATGACGGCATGGTATATTCGTCATGCCATTCCGCCCGGCGCGAACGCATCCAGTCGCGGCTTGCAAGGTAGATGGAAAATGTGGGAACGATCGCAAAATCGCGTTCCAGCAACGTCGACATCACGAAGTTCCAGCGATCGCTTCCGCGCGGCGCGGCCTGCGCCCACAGTCCGCCAGCCGCCTCAAACCGGTGCTGTTCGTCCTGATAATTATAGTCAAGCGGATAGGCCTGAAGGCTACGGTCGTCGAACAAGGCTTCAGGCAGGCCATACCAATGCTCCATCGAGCCGAGGCCCCGCGCAGAGGTGTCAAGAACGTCCGCATGCGCGACATCGATCTGCGCGTGGTGCATGGTTGACTTGAGGCCCTGTTTTTTCGCCTCATCAAGACCGGCCCAGAGAATTTCCGCTGGCGCGCCAAAAAATTTGACGCCCTTGGCACCGTCGCGCTTCAATTGGCGAATGCGAGCGCGGGCCTCTTGCGGGGAATTTACGGTTTCCGCCGACCACCCGCGAAAGACAGGGAATGGATAAATGCGCGGTGCGAGGATCGCGTTCGTCTCGCTGGCGGCGGCGGCGTCAGCCGTCCATTTCGCGCCTTTTTCATTGCCGAGTTCGCGAACAGTCGTGATCCCGTGCGCAAGCCAGAGCTTGAAGACGTAATCCGCAGGCACGCCCTGCCCCGTCTCCGGCGTGTGAATATGGCCGTGCAGATTGACGAAGCCTGGCAGCACGTATTTTCCGTGGGCGTCGATTTCCCGTCCGCCGCGCGCATCCGGACGGCGCTGCGGGTTGATCGGCAATCCCGGCGCGCCAACGGGAGAGATGACGACAATGCGGTTGCGCTCAATGACGATATCAACGGGGCCCGTGGGCGGCGCCCCTGCGCCATCAATAAGGGTCGCGCCGCGTATGACGAGCCGGTCGTAAGGGCCCTCCCCCATGTCGCGGGGCCGCGTATCGGGCGGTAGAGCCAGCGCGGAGGCGACGGACAAGCCAAACGATACGGCAATCAGCAAGGCCAACAATTTAGATTGACGCATTAACTCGATTTGCCCCTTCACGGTCATAACTCGAAACGTCGCGGTTCGCCGCCAGCCTGTCTCCCCTCGACTTTATACTATGACGCGAATTGACCGGGTTAGACTATGCCGATGCGCAGCGTTTTTGGCTCCGTCGCCGTTTATGGCGTCGATCTTCATCACAAAAGGGATATTGACTACAGCCGTAGTTGGCTGTATCGATTACGCCTGTAGTCGAAAGGGATGCCGGTTTGTCCGATAAAATCACACAAGCAGAACTCGACGTCATGGAAGTGCTCTGGACGCAGTCGCCCCAGCCGGCGACCGACATCGCGGCGCATCTGACCGACCGGAAAGACTGGAGCGCCCAGACGGTCAAGACGCTGCTCAGCCGTCTCGTTGAAAAGGGCGCCGTCGCGCACGAGCCGGACGGCAGGCGTTACCTATACCGCCCCACGCTCACGCGCGAGAGCTATGCGCGTGAGGCGGCCGCAACGTTCATCGACCGGCTGTTCGACGGACGGGCGGCTCCGCTCGTCGCAAACCTCGCCGAGACCGGCAGACTGAGCGACGGAGACATTGCAGAACTCGAAGCCATGCTGAAGGAGCTGAAACGTGGTCGCTAGCGATATCGCCGCCTGGCTATTTGAGACGAGCGTCGCCGTCAGTGCGCTGATCCTTCTGGTTCTCGCGCTACGAAAGCCCGTTGCCGCACGTTTTGGTCCGGAAGCGGCGTATCTGTTGTGGCTTGCCCCGGTGCTGCGCCTCGTTGCGCCGGAATTGGCGATCCTGCCGCGCGCCGCAGAGCCGCAAGTCATCGCGCCGTCGCTGCTGACTTATGAGACGGCGTTTGCGGCAAACATCGCGCCGACCTCTCTCGATGCGGCGGCCTCCATGAGCCCGTTATCGGCGTCGGCCGCCAATT
>JBGTFV010000128.1:0-19607 GCA_041747095.1 Parvularculaceae bacterium | reverse complement strand
CGTCAACTGAAACCACCACGGTGGCGGGCGCGCCGTCTGAAAAGCCTTTCCAGCGGGGACCAACTCCTCGGGAAATCGTCAGGCGGGCCGATGCGTCGCCCAATATTCCGTCAACGTTGCATATCTCCTCTATTGCCCGCGCAAAGTCTCCGGACGTGATCGGCGCATTGATGCGGAAAAGGTCGAGCCCCGTCTGCAAACGGGCGAAGTGCGCCTCGACGAGTGCGGCGTAACCGTTACGGACGAGAAATGTTTCAAATACGCCGTCGCCGATGGAAAAACCGCGATCATTTGCGTCAATGGCGCAGGCCGAAGGACGCAGCGCTCCATTCATCCAAATAGTCATGATGCCGTCCGCGCCCGGACCGCTTCCACGAAACGTTTGATCATCGCGCGACCGTCAGGCGTCAGAACTGATTCGGGGTGGAACTGTACGCCCCACCGCGGCACCGTTCTATGGCGAACGGCCATTAGTTCGCCCTGCGCGGAGTGTGCGCAGGCGATTAGATCAGATTGCGCCGGCAATTCGGAAATCAGCGAATGATAGCGACCGGCCACAATAGGGTTTGGAAGACCTGCAAACAGCCCCTCGCCGTCATGATGGATAGGACTCGCGTCTCCATGCATTGGCTCCCGCGCACGCACCGTCCGCCCCCCAACTGTCTCCACAAGGCACTGGTGCCCAAGACAGACGCCGAGCAGCGGCGTCGTGATTGGCAGGCGCGCGATCAATTGAAGCGATACGCCAGCCTCTCCTGGTCCGCACGGTCCCGGCGAAACGATAAGCCCAGCAGGCTGCGTGGCGATGAGTTCTGCGGCGGTGTACGCATCGTTACGGACGACAAGCGTCTGCATTCCGCACTCGCGCACATACCGCGCAAGCGTTTCGACGAAGGAATCATAATTATCGATGACGAGGATCATTGACGCAGCGCTAAAGACGGATCTCCCGAATGATCTATCGTTCGCAACAGGCGCGCCGCCTTCACCAACGTCTCCTGATACTCAGCCGCCGGATCGGACCGCAGGGTAACTCCGCCGCCGACAGGGATAGAAATTCGCCTTTGGTGATTTTCCATTTCGATAATTGCTATCCTGATTGCGACGCAGAACTCGGCGTTCCCCCGGTCGTCCAGATAGCCGATCGCGCCGCAGTAGGGCCCGCGACCTTCAGTTTCAATCTCGCCAATCGTGCGCATCGCTTGGATCTTGGGGGCGCCTGTTATCGACCCGTAGGGAAACAAAGCGGAGAGCGCAGAGACGGAGTCGATTTCCGGTCTCAATTTTCCGCTGATGCGCGAGACGAGATGATGCACCGTTGGCTGCGTGACAACGCAGCAGATAAATTCCTCCTTTATCGATCCGTCACGGCAAATGCGGGAAAGATCGTTTCGCAAGAGATCGACGATCATTACATTTTCGGCGCGGTCCTTCGGGTCATCCGCGAGAGCCGCGGCGAGCGCTGCGTCAGCTTCGTCGTTGCCGCCGCGAGGACGCGTGCCTTTGATCGGTTCGGCAACGATTGCGCCGGCGGCGTCGATGGCCGCAAAACGTTCTGGCGAGGCTGAAACTATTGCGCCGGCGCCGTATTGGAACAGACCCGAAAATGGCGCGATACCTTCCTCTGCGAGGGCGGCGAGCATCGCGATCGGTTTGCTTTCGGACGGCGCGGACGCAATCAGGCGATGAGAGATGTTCGCCTGAAACAGTTCGCCGGCGAGGATGCGCTGGCGCACGTCCTCGACCATGGCCGCATAAGCGGCGGCTGAACGCGACGCTCGGATCTCGCCGGTCCGGAACCGGGAAAAGCCGCTCCTTGTCCGCCCGAGCCGTTCTGCGAGCGCCGCGCCTGCGCGCGGCTCTCGCGCAGAGATGAACGCCCGGCGCGCAGATATATCGAAACACGCCACCGCGTCGTAGACGCCAAAAGCCATGTCGGGCAGTGCATAAGGCGATCGTGGGCCCTCTGCTGTAGGCTCAACCTCGGCCCCCATTTCATATCCGCAAAAACCGACAAGGCCGGACGTCAGCGGGCAGCGGTCGACGGAGCCTTTGGCCTCCCGCTGGCGTCGCCGATCCAGATGAAAGCGCCTCAAGGTCTCGAAACCAGGAACATTCAGGCTGACGCCGTCGACGACGGCCCGACCGTTAAAGGATTCAAGTTTGTGGGCGGGGTCAGCGACAATGAACGCCCAAGGACCACCGATTGGATCGAATGTGGCGCCCCATCCGCTCTGATCGCCAATCATCAAACACGCGTAGGGTTCCCCCGCGAACGGTGCGTATGCGTCGATCGGGTTGCGCCAGTCGATTTCCAAAATGTGCATTCGGTCATTTTAACAGCAGCCTTGCCGGGAAGCGAGGCGCGTCGTTGCCTGTGTGGCGACGGTTTTTGGTAGCGCCTTCTCGCCAGTTTTCGTTGGCGGCGCCGCCAGAACCAGAATATCCGGAAAGCGCATCCCTGTCGGGAATACGTAGCGCGAATTTGGAACATGACGACCGAAGAGACAGTCCCTTCTGACCACAGCCTGCCGGCAAGCGCCGGCTTCGCACCGCAAAGGGGGCCCCTGCGGGTCATCTCCGCGGCCTCCGGCCCGGCGCGAATTTTTTACGGCCTGGGGCTCGCCATGCTTATCGGCGTCCTCGCCTACATCGGACGCGGCGTGTTGATCCCGGTGATTGTCGCAGGCTTCGTCAGCTTTCTCATCTTCACGCTAAAGGAAACCATAAAGAACGGCCCCTTGGTTGGTAGGTTTCTGCCCGATTGGCTCTGTTACACTTTTGCTTTCGCTTTGATGATCTCCGCCGGGACAGTTTTTATAGAGATCATAAAGAGCAATGTCGAAACGCTGGTTGCGGCAGCGCCCGAATATGAGGCGCGCCTCAGGAAGCTAACGCAAGACGGCATCCACTTCATCGAGGAATTCGATCTCCTCCCCGCCGATCTGATAGGCGGCATGGACGAGTTGCGCAGTTCGGCATTGTCGCTGATCAATCCCGTCTTGTCGGAAGTCGCCTCATCGATCCGTACTCTGACTGGAAATCTAGTAACGGTGTTTCTGTACACAATATTCATGTTATTTGAGCGGGGGCGCATTTTCGCGAAAATCAACCTCCTGAACACGGAGGAAAAAACGCGCGCGGCCGTCTCGGAAACCATATCCGAAATCGCTTCCATGGTGCGTGAATTCATCACCCTGAAAACGGTGATCAACCTGATCACTGCCTCGGTAAGCTATCTCATTCTTATCCTTGTTGGCGTCGACTTTGCAGGGTTTTGGGCGCTGCTCATCTTTCTTTTAAACTATGTGCCGATCATCGGCCCGATCGCCGCCAATGCCTTTCCCGTCATACTCGCGCTTGTCCAACCTGATGGCGGCTTACAAAAGGCGGGGCTAGCGTTGGCGCTTCTTGTCGGCGCGGAGCAAACGATGAGCACGCTCGTCGAACCGCGCCTCGTCGGAAAATCGCTCAATCTCAGCCCCCTGATCATTCTCTTCTCGCTTGCCGTCTGGGGCTCGCTATGGGGCTTTGCGGGTTTGCTTCTCGCCGTGCCGATCACTGTCACAACAATGATCATTTTAACGCAGTTCAAAACCACCCGACCAATAGCGATACTGCTGTCCGCAGATGGCCAGATCGCACCCATTCGCCACGCGACGCAAGAAGGCGCGTGACATCTCGCGCTAGCGAGACCGCAACGTGAAGAGGCTCGACAGGCTGACGCCACCGACAGCGGTCACGAAAGCCAGCAATCCAAAAGTTAAAATTATCTGCGCTGACATTGTTTTCTCCCGAAACGACGCCGCTAACATTTCTCTCCAACAACCAGACTCTGCCGCGATCGCGTCGGAAAATGTGCCGAATTCTGGCGAAACCGTGATTTCGTTAACAGGATTATCGCTAACGCGATTCGAGACAGTCGCGGATAACCCCAGCGATGAGTTCGACTTCCTCACGTCGTCCCGATCCCTTGCGCCAGGCAAGGCCAATGCGCCGGGCGGCGTCGGCGGGCGATAGGGGGCGCGCAACGAGGCCAGCTGACGCTGCCAACCCCGCCTTGACTGCAAGCTCCGGCAATAGCGTAGCGCCAAGCCCTGCCTGCGCCATCTGCGTCAGGGTGAAAAGGCTCGTTGCGCCAAACGCAGCAGACAGTGTCGATGGCTTCAGCTTGCAGGCCTCAACGGCGTGGTCGCGCAGGCAATGGCCATCTTCAAGAAGAATAAGACTGGCGCCTTCGAGATCGTCGACGGCGACACTATCGCCCTTCGCCAGCGCATGGTCAGCGCGTGATACGAACCAGAACGGATCGGCCCCGAGATCGATGACGTTTGCGCCCGGCACCTCGTAGGGAAACGCAAGCAGCGCCGCGTCGAGTTGGCCGGACGCCAATCGTTCCGCCAAAGCGGCCGTCAAATCCTCTCGCAAATACAATGAGAGCTTGGGAAACGCGGCTTGAAGTTTTGGCGCGACCGCAGGCAAAAGGAAAGGTGCGATCGTCGGGATAACGCCCAAATGGAACGGTCCTTCCAACGGACGGCGTTCCGCAGCCGCGCGAACCAAATCCTCTGCGAGGGACAAAAGCGCCAGCGATCTGTTGGCGACGTCTTCGCCAACTGGCGTCAAGGCGAAAGCGCGCGTCGAGCGATCGACAAGCTGGGCGCCAAGCAAGCCTTCCAGTTCCTTAATCGCCGAAGATAGCGTCGACTGAGACACCAGGCAGTCTTCGGCTGCTTTCGAGAACGACCCCCGACGGGTCAGGGCCGTGAAAAATTGCAATTGCCTGAGCGTGGGCAGAATGTTCAA
The DNA here is from genome assembly GCA_041747095.1 of Parvularculaceae bacterium. GTDB lineage: Bacteria > Pseudomonadota > Alphaproteobacteria > Caulobacterales > Parvularculaceae > Amphiplicatus. The sequence goes on along the minus strand of JBGTFV010000128.1, from coordinate 14,801 downwards.
CAGGAGCCTACTATCGATAAGTTCGATTGAGATTGCAGATATAATCTATTTGATAAATTTTCATAGCCGTCGTAAACGCGGCTCACCGCACTGACGGAGTTGATCTATCGCGCGGGAGAACACGATTTTCAGCCAGATAAAGGAATAGAGCATGCTTGGCGTAGGCGACAAACTTCCCGATTTCACGGTCACCGGAGTAAAGCCGGGCTTCAACCATCACGAGGAAAAGGGCCAGTCGGCCTTTGAGGCCATCACGCAGGACAGCTTCCCCGGCAAATGGAAGGTTATCTATTTTTATCCAAAGGATTTCACCTTCGTTTGCCCAACCGAGATCGCCGAATTCGGCCGTCTCGCCAAGGAATTTGCTGACCGCGACGCCATCGTCATGGGTGGCAGCTCCGATAACGAGTTCGTAAAGCTGGCCTGGCGCCGCGACCATTCCGATCTTACGGGCCACCCGGCCTGGCAGTTCGCCGACTCGACTGGCGCCTTGATTGACGGGCTTGGCGTGCGTGCGCCCGAGGGCGTCGCGCTTCGCGCTACCTTCGTTGTTGATCCGTTCAACGTTATTCAGCACGTCTACGTCACCAACCTGAATGTCGGCCGCAATCCGCAGGATACGCTGCGCGTTCTCGATGCGCTGCAGACGGACGAACTTTGCCCGTGCAACCGCCCGCTTGGCGGCGACACGCTCTGACCGGTTGAAACTTGCGGGGGCGCGAGGGAGCCAAGACCCTTCGCGCCCTTTTTTTGTCCAGAAACAGGAGATTTCCATGAGCCTTGACGCCCTTCGAGACCGCATTCCCGAATACGCCAAAGACATACGTCTCAATCTTGGGACGCTCGCATCGGAGACAACGCTAACAGATCAACAGAAGTGGGGCGCGTTTCTCGCCTCCGCTTTGGGTTCGCGCAACGCCGAGGTGATCCGAGCCATCGCCGCCGAGACCGAGAACAAACTCTCGCCCGAAGCAGCCAACGCCGCGAAAGCCGCCGCCGCCATCATGGGCATGAACAACGTCTACTATCGCGCAACGCACTTGATGGAAGCGCCTGACTACAAGACGCTGCCGGCGCGACTGCGCATGAATATCATCGGCAATCCCGGCGTCGACAAAGTCGATTTTGAGCTTTGGTCGCTTGCGGTCTCGGCTGTCAATGGCTGCGGCATGTGCCTCGACTCGCATGAAAAAGTCGTGCGAAAGGCCGGGCTTTCCGCCGACCAGATCCAGGCCGCTCTGCGGATTGCATCCGTCGTTCACGCTGCGGCGGCTATTCTCGACGGAGAAGACGCGCTGGCCTGAGGTGTCGGTTCAGTCCGCCTGATCGACTGCGCCTTGGCGTTTCTCGCAGATAGAAATCCGCTACGATGGCTGTGCATCGTGGAGGGAAAAATATGGCGGGTGCGTTCGAGGTTCGAACAAAGGATGGATTGACGCTGCGCGGAAAGCATTACGCGCCGGCGGAGCGTTCGGGCAAGACGCCGGCGCTCTGCCTTCCCGGCCTCACACGTAACGATCAGGACTTTGAAGATTTCGCACCTGAAATTGCAGCGACCGGCAGAGATGTGTACGCACTGTCGTTTCGCGGGCGCGGCCCATCCGATTATGACCCGGACTACCTCAACTACCATCCGTTGACCTATCGGCAAGACGTGCTCGACGCGCTCGACGCTCTTGGCATCGACAGCGCCGTTTTCGTTGGCACATCGCTCGGCGGCATCGTCACCATGCTGACGGCCATGGCCGCGCCAGCTCGGATCGCGGCTGCTATCATCAATGACGTTGGAACCGAACTTGCGCCGGAGGGGATCGCGCGGATCGCTGGCTATGTTGGAGCCGCTGCCACTACGCCGACGCCAGCCGCCAATCTCGACGAGGCCGCAGCGCGTATCCGCGCCATCAACGAAGTCGCCTTCCCCGGGCGCGACGACGATTTTTGGCGAACTTTTGCGCGACGCACATTTCGGCAGAACGGGGACGGCGCCTGGCGGCTCGATTACGACACGCGCGTCGGGAAAGCTCTCCTTGAAGTCGGACCAGCGCCTGACTTAACGCCTGCCTTTGCCAGCCTCGCGCCCGTGAAGACGCTCGTCGTCCGCGGGGCGCTCAGCGATTTGTTGTCGATGGAAATCGTCGACAAGATGCGAACAATTAACCCGGCATTCGAATATGCAGAGGTCTCCAATGTCGGCCATGCGCCTACGCTGACCGAGCCCGACGCTCTTGGCCCGATCAGGAATTTCCTTCAATCCGTGAATTGAGGCGTCAACCCTCAGCAAAAAAAGCGCAGCGGATGGCGATGACGATCAAGCCTCGTGAATGCCGCACTCGGTCTTCGCAAGCCCGCGCCAGCGCCCGGCGCGCGGATCTTCTCCCGGTCCAGCCGGATGGGTGCACGGCCAGCATCCGATCGACGGATAGCCTTGGGATACCAGGGGATGCGGCGGCAGATCGTTTCGCCGCATAAAATCCTGTACCTGCGAAGGGGTCCACGACGCGAGCGGGTTTACCTTGATATGTGGCGGGGCGGCTTCGAACATGGGAATGTCCACACGAGCGCCGCCGTGAAACTGTTTGCGACCCGTTATCCACGCATCATACGCGCCGAGCGCAGCCTTCAAGGGATGGACTTTTCTGATTGAACAGCAGGCGTCAGGGCTAGATCGCCACAGATCTCCTCTCGGATCAGACATTCGCAGTTCGTCTGCGTTCGGAACAATGTCGATTACATTCTTCAGCCCAAGCATTTGCGATAATTGACGTCGGTAGCTCAACGTCTGGGCAAAATGCTTGCCGGTCTCGAGAAAAACGACAGGCGTGTGCGGGTTGATATCCGCCACCAATTTCAATAATACCCCCGCCTCCGCCCCGAACGAGGAGACAAGCGCTATCCGTCCAAGGAATGCTTCCTCGATTGCGTACCGCAGAGCTTCCTGGGCCGGACGGCCGCGCGTTGCCTGATTGAGTCGCGCCGCAGAATGGGAAAGCACATCCGCCACGGGATCGGGCAACTGATCGGCGAGCGGCAAGTCTGCGCGCATAGCGGCGAGTGACATGGTCAGCGCCTCCGCTACGCTGCGCGCGCGCGGTCGGCGCGAAGTCGCCAAGCGGGAGGAGCGTTGTCCGCCGCTGACTGGTAATAGAAAGTGAATTCGCTCAATGCCCGGTCGTAGCCGTCCTTTGCGGCGCCATCCACGTCCAGAGAAGAGAATCCGCATCGAACCATGAAAAGCGCTTGATCCCGCAAGACGTTTCCACTGGCGCGCAGATCCCCCTTAAATCCATATCGCTGCCGGAGTAGGCGCGCTTGGCTGTAGGCGCGCCCATCAACAAAAGTCGGGAATTCCAGAACGATGACAGAAGCGCGAGAGGCGGCGAGCGCAAGGTCTTCATTGTTTGCCGTGTTTGCAACCAACACGATCGCGCCGAGCGGCGCACCGGACGACCGCCACACGTCGAGAGGCGTTGCATCGCTGGTCGCGCGTTCGGACAGGCGGAATTGATTTTGTTCATAGTGGATCATCGCGCGAACCTTACTCTTTTCCGTACAGCAACTGTTTGAAGCGATCGGCGCCAAGCCGACGATAGGTATCGAGGAAACGTTCGCCGGGCTGGCGCGCAGAGCGGTAGAAATGAACCATTTGCTGAACGGCGGAAACCGCCTCGTCAGAGGAGAGGCTCCTGCCGATGATCTCGCCAAGCGCGGCGTCATCTGACGCCGATCCGCCAAGCGTGATCTGATAAAATTCCTCGCCCTTCTTATCGACGCCGAGGATGCCGATATGACCAACGTGGTGATGCCCGCAGGCATTTATACATCCGGAAATCTTGATCTTCAGTTCGCCAACATCTTCAGCCAGCGCCTGATCAGAAAAAGCGTCTGCAATCCGCTGAGCAATAGGAATAGATCTCGCATTTGCCAGGTCGCAATAATCAAGCCCGGGGCATGCGATGATGTCGCTGGCGAGGCCGATGTTCGGGGTCGCCATTCCATGCGTATCAAGCGTGCGCCAAACATCCAGAAGATGTCTCGTCCTGACGTGGGGTAGGCAGATGTTCTGTTCGTGCGTTGCGCGCGCCTCGTTGAAAGAGTAGCGCTCGGCAAGATGCGCGACGACATCCAGCTGATCGGCGGTGATATCTCCCGGCGCAGCGCCCGGCGGTTTAAGTGAAACATTGACGATCGCGTATCCGCGCTGTTTGTGGGGGGCGAGGTTTGTGCGGGTCCAGCGCGCGAAACTCGTATTCGCGGCGACCGCTTCGTTGAAGGCAAGATCATCATCGGCAGTTCGATCAAAAGCAGGCGGATCGAACTGTCGACGGATGCGTTCGACTTCCTCACGTGGCAAGTCCGCAGCGTGGCCCTCGCCGCTGGTCCATTCCTCTTCAACAAGGCGGCGGAACTCGTCTATGCCCTCGGAATTCACAAGGATCTTGATGCGGGCCTTGTACTTGTTGTCGCGCCGCCCTTCGAGGTTATAGACTCGCAAAACAGCCTCAAGATACGAGAGTAGATGCTCTTTAGGCAGAAATTCGCGCACCGTCTGTGCGATGTAGGGCGTCCGTCCCAGTCCGCCGCCAACGAGAACCTCAAAACCAACTTGCCCATCCGCCGCCCGGTGTAGGCGCAGGCCGATGTCATGCACGCGCACGGCCGCCCGATCATTGGCGCTTGCGGTAACGGCAATCTTGAATTTCCTTGGAAGGAACGAGAACTCCGGGTGAAACGTCGACCACTGGCGGATAATCTCGCACCAGATACGCGGGTCCTCGATTTCGTCTGGCGTAGCGCCGGCATATTGATCGGTCGTTACGTTTCGGATGCAATTGCCCGACGTCTGGATTGCATGCATGCCGACTTCAGCCAGCTGGTCGAGAATGTCGGGCACGTCGACGAGCGCAGGCCAATTGAACTGGATGTTCTGCCGCGTTGTGATGTGGCCATAGCCCTTGTCATAGGTGCGGGCGATGTGGCCGAGCCGACGCAACTGCGCGGCGTTCAGAACCCCGTAAGGAATCGCCACGCGCAACATGTAAGCGTGCAGTTGAAGGTAGAGCCCATTCATCAGCCGAAGCGGCTTGAATTCCTCTTCCGTCAGTTCGCCGGAGAGCCGGCGCGCCACCTGGCCGCGAAACTGCGCCGCGCGTTCGCGCACGATTGTGTCGTCAAGCTCGTCATAGCGGTACATTCAGCCGTTCCCTGCCTGTTTGCCGAGATCGCTGCGAACCGTGGGCCCCGTGTCGCGGATGGTCTCGCGCAATGCCTCGCGCCCCGCCGCCGAGCCGCCTTCGCCGACCTCAATCAGATAGGCCGATGCAATCTCGGTAATCCTTGATCGAGCTTGGGCCAGGACCGATTCCGCCGATGCGTCGTCGAAAAACGCCGCATGCGCCAAGCGTTCGGCCCACAATCCATCAGGCGCCAAAAATACGACGCGCCCGTCGGTCAAGCGGTTGGCGGTGACAGCTTTCACGCGACCGCCCTTTCATTGACTACGGCGATCGCTAATGAGCGCGCGCGCGACGCAAACGCTGCGACCTCGCCGATGACAAGTAGCGCTGGGCCTTCAATCTCTGCATCAGCAACGAGCGCTCCAAGGTCGCCGAGCACGCCACTAATGGTGCGCTCATCCGCGCGCGTTCCATTCTCGATGATGGCGATGGGGGTTTGCGGCGACCGACCATGCTGGATCAAGCGACCCGCAATGAGGTCTGACTTCGCAACGCCCATATAAACGACGAGCGTGTGGCCGAGCGCTGCGAGCGCGCTCCAGTCAAGGTCGGGCTCTGCGTCGCCTTTCGCATGGCCAGTGACGAAAGTTACGGCCTGCGCATGATCGCGATGGGTGAGCGCCATTCCGACCGAAGCGGCGCAACCGGCCGCCGCCGTTACGCCCGGCGTCACGAACGCAGGAACGCCAGCGGCGAGCAACGCGTCAAGTTCCTCGCCACCCCGCCCAAACATGAACGGATCGCCGCCTTTCAAACGAACAACATTCCGCCCTGCGCGCGCCTCCTCGATCAGGCGGCGGTGGATCTCTTCCTGCGGTTCGGCATGGTTGGCGCGGGCCTTGCCGACAAACACGCGCTCAGCATCCCGACGTGCGAACGCCAAAATCTCTGGGCTTACTAGCCGGTCGTAAAAAATGACATCCGCATCTTGCAACAACCGCAGGGCGCGCAGCGTCATGAGTTCCGGGTCGCCCGGTCCGGCCCCAACGATATGGACGACGCCACGCGTTTCATGCGCGATCGGACGATTGAGGCTGTCGATCATCGCTTCGCGGCCCGCAATCTCATCGCCGCCAAGCACTATCGCCGCTATCGGGCCGTCGAAAAACCGCTCCCAGAAAGCGCGGCGCAGGGGGGCGGCAACCTTCGCGGCGACAGCATCGCGAAAAGAGGCTGCGAAATCCGCCAGCGCCCCGATCCGGTTCGGCAGCAGCGCTTCGATGCGCGCGCGCAGGCGGCGACCAAGGACAGGCGCGGTGCCGCCGGTCGAAATGGCGACGAGCACCGATCCGCGATCGACGATTGAGGGAGTGATGAAAGTCGACAAGTCGGGACGATCCACCGCATTCACGGCGACGCCTGCCGCCCGCGCCATGGCGACCGCAACGGCGGCTGATGGTTCATCTTCAACCGCGATGAACGCGATACTGGCGCCCACGAAGTCCGCCGGCTCTGCCTGGCGCTCGATAAAGCCCGCGCGACCGCGCCATTCGTCGATGACTTCGGGCGCAAACGAAGGTGAAATGAACTGCACGTTTGCCCCCGCCGCGGCGACAAGCCGGGCTTTCCGAGAAGCGCCCTCACCGCCGCCAATGATAACGGCGCGGAGCCCTGCTATGCGCGCAAACAAGGGGAAATACTGCATAGAAACTCTATCACAACTCGATCTAGCTCAATCGGCAAAATAGAAACGGGGTTGGTCGAGGTGAAACGATTAATCCTCGTTTTCTGATAAGCTAGGCTAATGACTTGAATGGCGGCCGAGCCATCGCCAAATCATCAAAGGCCACAGCGCCAACGATGCTCGGCTCGACCTAAAACACTGAAAAATAACCTGTTATTTCATTTCAGCGGATCATTGCGATGAAGAATCTACCCCCTCTGAACGCTCTCCGGGTCTTCGAAGCGGCTGCGAGACATCTCAGCTTCACCAAGGCTGCTGATGAACTGAATGTGACGCCGGGGGCCGTGAGCCAGCAGATCAAGTCTTTAGAGGACTTCATCGGGACCAAGCTTTTTCGCCGAACGAGGCGGGCTCTCCTCCTGACCGATGCAGCGCAGGCGAGTCTTCCGATCCTCAGGGAGGCTTTTGATCGCCTGGAAGAGGCTTCTCGCCTCCTGTCGGGGCCGGGAGACGCCCACCGATTGCGGGTTTCGGTGGCCCCGTCCTTGGCGGCTAAATGGCTTGTGCCGCGGCTCGACCGCTTCCACGAACGCCGGCCCGACATTGATGTTTGGCTCTCCGCCGACATGGACGTCGTGGACTTCGCGGTGGACGAAGTCGACCTGGCCATCCGGTATGGCGCGGGACGTTATCCGGGCCTTGAGGTCGAGCAACTGATGTCAGAGACCATCTTGCCGGTGTGCAGTCCGCGTCTGCTGCTTGATCCGGCCCACCCGCTTCGAACGCCGGCCGACCTGGCGCACCATCCGCTTCTTCATGACAACAGTCCGGACAAGGATGAGAGTTGCCCGACATGGGCGATGTGGCTTCGAGCCGCCAATGTCGCTGGCGTCGATGGAGAGCGCGGCGCGAAGTTCAACCAGTCGAGCCTGGTGATCGAAGCGGCGGTGGCGGGCAAGGGCGTCGCGCTCGCCAAATCGGCGCTGGCCCTTGCGGACCTGGAAGCTGCCCGGCTCGTTGTTCCGTTCGACCTCTCGACGCCGCTTTCCTTCGCCTATTTCCTCGTTCACCCGACGGCGAAGTCGCGCAACCCGAGCGTCAAGGCGTTCAAAGCCTGGCTACACGAAGAGGCCGACGCCGTAAGAGAAGGTGCGGTGATTGAGCAAAATCTGGCGTCAGCGCGCATATAATGATCGCGCGCCATTATGATGCTTTCGAAGTTTTCATGATCCACATCAATGAAAGGGCGGCCGCCCGCGCTTTCCTGGGGGAGAGAGCTGCGCGAGCGGCCTCGCAAGCGACCCGAGGGGGAGAGAGAACAGGTCAGCCTTGCTGCTTCGGAATTGGGAGGCGGCGCACGCCATTGCAAGCCTCCGCGTCAAACGCGCACGACCGATAACGACAGTGTGAACTAACGACACCGTTACGCGGTAGAGCGCTCAGTAGACGATGCAACCGCGGCTTGGCCTGGCGCATCAACGTTGGCGCGCGCCATCGCTGTCTCCAATGCTGCGACGACCGCCTCAAAGATAAGCAACGTCGACGCATGTCGCGACGGATAGTCGCGGATCGGCGACAGCGCTTCCAGTTCCGTCCAACGAGCGCCGAGTGGCGCAGGCCCGTTTTCCTTCAACATCGCGCGCATGTCGTCGCGCAACCGCCAGAGTTCGCGCACCGATGCGCCGATGATGTTCCGCGCGACCATAGAAGCGGACGCTTGACCGAGCGCACAAGCACGCACCGCCATGCCGAAATCACCGACGATGTCGCCATTGAGCTTCACGTCTACTTCCACTTCGGAGCCGCAGATCCGACTAGCCCGACGCGCAGACGCGTCTGGCGCGTCAAGGCGCCGGGCGGGTGGTATGGCCGCTGCGGCAGCAAGCAGGCGGTCGCTGTAGGGATCGGGCAACATCCCATTGATATAGGGCGAAAACGCGGCGATTTCTATGCAAGGTCGAATAGCAGGAACTCGGTGTCCGCCGCCAGCGCCTTGGCGGAGACGGACGCTTCGCTGGATATCTTCGCGCCGTCGCCGGCCTGCATGACAAGACCGCCAATCTCCAGGCCCCCCTTCGCGAGTTGAAGATAGCCGTAACGGTCGGCGTCGAATCTGTGCTCGAACGATGCGCCCTCCGGCAGTATCGACGCATAGAGGTGCGCATCCTGATTGATCCGGATTGAACCCTCGCGTCCGTCGGATGAGGCGACGAGCCGCAGCCCGCCGATCCGCTCCGAGCTGAAGTCTTTCTGTTCGTAACGAGCCGGATAGCCTCGCGCGTCAGGCAGCAGCCAGATCTGCATCAGGTGAAGCGGCGCGGATTTCGAGGCGTTGAATTCCGAATGGGTGACGCCGGCGCCCGCCGCCATGTATTGCACCTCGCCCGGACGGATGACGCCGCCGCCGCCCGTCGAGTCCCGGTGCGCGAGTTCGCCTTCAAGGACATAGGTGATGATTTCCATGTCCTGATGGCTATGCGGCGGAAAGCCAGCGCCCGGCGCAACCGTGTCTTCGTTGATCACGCGCAGCGCGCGGAAACCCATATGGTCCGGGTGATGATAATTGGCGAACGAGAAGCTATGGCGCGCTTGCAGCCAGCCATGATTGGCAAAGCCGCGATCAATGGATTTGCGGATGGCGATCATCGATATCTCCGTTTTTAAGAGAGCGGAAAGGACAAAGCGCGCGGCGCGCCGTCCTGTTTCGCCGTCGATATAGGCGCCCATAACGGCCCGTTAAAGATCGCCTCCGCGCGCCGGCTTCACGAGCCGGGGAGGTAGGTTCGGGCTGGCAGAGCGCGCCGCCTGAATCGACTCCGTCGATGCTCAGTTCGCCTCCATCGATATGGCGCCGTCGAACCCAAGCGTCGCCGCCGTGATGACGACACCCTCCTCCGACTTGATGCTTACCCGGAGGGTCCGCGCCGCCCAGTTGATATCGAGAAGCCCGTAATTCGCGTCATAGATCATGTCGCCCAGTCGGTGAGGTCCGGGTTCGACGGGGGGGTTTTCCATTTCCGCTCGCCAGCGCGCGCCCGGCAGGTTGAGCGAAGACGACGTCGCCTCAAAAAACGGAAACCCCGCCACATCCTCCCGCAGGTAAAGGGCGGCGGCGTGACGATCGCCGGATAGGGCGACGATATTTTGCGCGCCCGATCTTTCAATGACGTCATAAAGTTTCTGCCGCTCCAGCGGCAGCGTGCGCCATGCTTCCCATCCATGGCCCTCGGCGATGATCTGGATCGACGAGACGAGAAGGCGCAGTTCCGCCGGCTTTTTCAGCTCCTCCTCCAGCCATGCCCATTGCGCCTCGCCCAGCATCGTCTTGGCCGGATCAGCGTCGGGCAAATATCGCTCTTTTCCGGGTGCGCCATATTCATCCGTTGGCTTCAGGGGCGAGCGAAAATAGCGCGTGTCCAGCATGATGATCTGTACCCGTTTGCCCGCCTCGCCGACGATCCAGGATCCGTAAACGCCCGGTCGCGCCCGGCGCGCATCTTCAGCCGGCACCGCCCACACATAGTGGAATAGCTCTTCCGACGCCTCCTTGAAGCGGAAGTCGGCGCCCGCATCGTTCAGGCCGTAATCATGGTCGTCCCAGACGGTCAGCATGGGCGCGGCCGCCCGCGCGCGCGCGAACGGCGCACTGGCGGCGAGGCGCATATAGGCGGTCTTAAGTTCGGGCAGCGCCGGATCGTTCGAGCGCACGTCCCCATAGACGTTATCGCCAATGTAGAGCGTGAGGTCCTGGCCTTCCGCCGCGACGCGATCCCAGATTGACTGATCGGCCTTTTGGTCTGCACAGGAACCAAAAACGATCCGCGATAGCGAGCGCTGCTGGTCGAGCGACGCAGACGGCATGGGAATCGCCTGAATGATTCCGTCCGGCGCGTCCGGGTTGCGCAGCGCGGAGGCGACGACATCCCGCTGCGGCGCGCCGTCGGTTGCGCAAGCTGTAAGCAGTCCAGCTGCGACAAGTCCTGCTGCAAGCGCGCGCGCCGAGACCGACGCAAGTTTTCTGGTATTTGTCATGCCGCCCTGCCCTTCCCGTTTCACCAACCGACGCACGATAACGTGTGCGCATGACAGTTTACTGACGCGTCGACATATCCCCGCCAACCTTAGCCGGGGGGCGCTTTTCAGCGCTCTGGCCTGACGCCCGGGCAGGCGCGAAATGAGATGTTCCGCCTCATGACGAGGGCAAGCGGCGGCGACGGCGACCCGACCGTCCCGAACACCCGTTGCGGGCGACTCTGGGTGCGCCTGCGCCCGCATTCGGGCGCGCTGCGATCCGCAATGGACATAGTGGATCGGGTGGACGCAATAGATCGATGTCTTCTGCTTTTGCAAAGGCTTCACTCCGACTTGTCTCGACGAGAGTGCGGCCGCTGCGAGGGGTGGGGGATAACTTTTTTTGCTGTTTGACGCAGAAGTGAACGAACCTGCCTTGGGGGCAGTTGCGCGCCCTCACGACTCGGCAAGCGAGGCGGATCATCCACCATGACGTTCCGTTCTTTCCAACGCGGAATATGCGGCCGCAGAACGTCGGATTGGCGTTACGGCCAAACTTGGCGGCGCTTTGGTCATTCGGATTTTCGCTTGCGACTCATAACTCTCAGGGGTCGCTGCCGTGTGGCGACATAACCTGAAAGGAAAGAACCATGACCACGATAGCCAGCCCAAACGCCACGACGCCTTCAGCCCCCGCACCCGTTAACGGCGTTGACGTCGCCGCTCTGTTTGAGACGATTGAGGCGATTAAAGGGAACGCTGAAATCGCCCGGTTCAACTTCCGCGCCTCGAACGCGTGGTTGGGCGGCGACCGCAACCGCTCGACGATCAAGAATTTTACCGGCGCGTTAAAGACCCATCGCGAAGACGCATCCGCATTCGTTTTCGATAATGGCGAACCTGAGGTGCTGCTTGGTCAGGATCTGGCGCCCAATCCCGTCGAGTGGCTTCTGCACGCGCTGATCGGCTGCATGACCACCACGACGGCCTATCACGCCGCATCGCGCAATATCGAGATAAAGGCCATCGACAGCAAAATCGACGGCGATATCGACCTGCGTGGTTTTCTGGGTCTGTCTTCGGACATCCGCAAAGGCTATTCGGCAATCCGGGTAAAGATGCGCGTCAAGACGAAGGCAATGCCCGAGACGATCAAGGCGCTGACGAAAATGTCCCCGGTTTTCGACGTCGTATCCCGGTCGGTCCCCGTCGACGTTTTTATAGAAACTTATTGATGCATTGCTCATCCGGCGGTTTGGTCCGCCCGGCCGCCGGAAAGCTGCAAAGGAAATACGTCATGTCCCCGCGCCAGCACCCGCCAAGACGAATAGCGCCGGCGATCAAATTCGCCTCGGCGCTGGTCGCGGCCTTGAAGATCATGGCGGCCACGCCCGCGGCGGCGCCGTGTCCGCCAACTGCGGATTACACGGCCGTTTCGTGCGCGTTCATGGCGATCGCGACGGCGCCGGTGGCGTTTTAGACAAGATCACGCAACCTGCTGCAATCGCCTGCGCCAGGCGGCGGGCGGGCGCCCCATCTCGCGGCGGAAAGCGCGCGAAAAGGCCGCTTCAGATTCATACCCTACGTCGTAGGCAATCTGCGCGATCGACAAACGCGCATCCCGCAGTTTGCCGGCCGCCAGCTGCATGCGCCAATTGGTTAGATAGCGCATCGGCGGCACACCGATCAACTGCGTGAATCGTTCGGCGAAAGCCGAACGCGACATGGCGACAGCGGCAGCAAGCGCTTCCGCTGTCCACGGATGATTGACTTGCGCATGCAGCATCGACAGCGCGCGCCCGACGGCCGGATCGCGCAAACCGGCAAGCCACCCTGTCTGCTCCCCTGGCAAGTGCGCCAGATATTGCCGCACCGTCTCTACGAACATGAGCTCGCTCATCTTCGCCATCACCGTCGCCGCGCCCGGATCTCCGCCGGCAAGTTTGGTCGCAGCATAGGTGAACGACGTTGTCAGCCATTCGCCCCCGGGCATGCCGCTAGCCCGGATGACCATGATCGGCGGCAGATTCGCCAGTAGAAGGCCGAGCTCAAGGCCGCCGCCGAGAAAGCCGCAGACCATGCGCGTTAATGCGCCGCCGCCGCCATGGCGGATTACGGCAAGGCCGGCCCCTTCGGCCGGCTGCACCAGTTCGCCCGAGTTGACCGGGCTGATATTCGGCGCGCTGCCGAAGATGTGCTTGTCGTTATGAGGCAGCAAAACGGCCTCCCCTGCCTCGACGCGGGCGCCCTCGCCGCATTCGACGCGCAGGTCGAATTCCCCGTCCAACACATAATGGAAGCAAACGATCCGCTCAGGGATCGGCATAAAAGGCTTGCAATAGGCGGGATCGATCTGACCCTCGACCAACCATGGGTCGGTGAACTCGGCTTCGACGAAAACGCCGCCGGTCAGTCCGACCACGCGCAGCACATCCGACAGAGCATCCATAGCATGATCCTCGCCATTCAGGCGTTCAGGTCAAGAGGACAGGCGCTTTGATCATTCGCGCAATCGGGCGCCTCCAATACACATTCCCTGTAAATTATAAGGAGAATACAGCCATGACTCACCACTATAGCTTCAAGGACTGCCTGCAGCGCGCAGAACGGATCGCCTGGCGGGTGGAGGATCTTATCGGCGAGGGAAAAACGCTCGACTTCACGCTGCCCTTCCTGCCGGAAAGTCTGGCCCGGACAACCGGTCTCGATTTCCTGAGCAGCTCGGAAAAGCGCCTTTTGAACCACATCCGCGGCCACGCCTACTTGGCGATTTTCGGCCTCGTCGAGGAATTCATCCTTCCCTTTGTGCTCGACCACGCGCGCCCGCTGGTCACAGGCGACGGCTATCGCGCCCGCGCGCTTCTTGAATTTGCAAGCGAGGAGGCTAAGCACATTCAGCTATTCCGTCTGTTCCGTGAGGATTTCCTCAGTCAATTCCATATTCGCTGCGAGATCATTGGGCCGCCCGACGACATCGCGCGTCACGTCCTGTCGCATCACCCGCTATCCGTCGCCCTCCTGACGCTGCACATCGAGTGGATGACGCAGCGGCACTTTCAGGACAGCGTTCGCAACGACGACAGTCTGGATCCGCAATTCAAGAATCTGCTGCTGCATCACTGGATGGAAGAGCATCAGCACGCGCAGCTTGACACGCTGATGGTGCAGGCAATCTCAACAGATATGACGCAAGCGGAGAAAGACGCGGCGATCGACGGATATTTCACTCTTGGCGCCTTTCTTGACGCCGGAATGCGCCAGCAGACCGAATTTGACATGGATGCATTCGAACGCGCAGCGGGCCGGACGCTGGACGAGGAGCAGCGCGAGTTGTTCTGTACCCAGCAGCATCAGGCGAACCGATGGACCTATATCGGCTCGGGCATGTCGCACCCAAAGTTCCTGGAAACGCTTGCCGAACTCAGCGCGGAAAAGCATGAGGTCGCCCTTGCCGCCGCGCCGCAATTCTGTTGAGACCGCAGCGCCGCTGGCCTGTTCCGGCCGCAGGACTGGCGGCGCCCGGACTTGCCAATGCCTAAACCGGGCTGGCGCACACTGCCGGTCCGGTTGATTGCCTCACTGCCGGCGGGCCGCCCGCCGGCGGGTAGGATTATCGAATGGTGCCGCTTAGGGGACCTTGGCGGCAACTGCAAGGCGTTGATATAGGCCGTTGATCGCGCGAAACGTGCAAAGGGCCGCACCCCATTTCAACCCCAGTGACCTCTAGATTAAGCGGGTTCTTGAGGCGCCCCCGAATCTTGGACCGCGTTGGGTCGGATTTTTCGCGGTCTTGAGGCGCCCCCGAATCTTGGACCGCGTTGGGTCGGATTTTTCGCGGTCTGTCACGACAGCGGGCCGGATGCGCTGTCGCGATTTAGGAGCGTAATCGGCGGCAAATCGCCGATCGCGCTATGCGGTCTTACCTCGTTATA
>JBGTFV010000127.1:0-4719 GCA_041747095.1 Parvularculaceae bacterium | reverse complement strand
CTCGAATCCTACGAGGAGCACCATGTCGCGGACGTGCTCGTCACGGAACTCGACGCGATTGGTCTGCGCCATCCAAATTTTATTGAACTGAAAGCACAACTCGACAGCTATAAAAACGGCGTAGTCTGCTTGCCAGTCATGCAGTAATTTTGGCAGTGTATTCCTCGTAACAATAAGCGGGGAGAACGTATGTTTGGCTCCAAAAGGAAAACGACCGACGCAACGATCAGCGTGACGATTAGCAAAGGCAGCGGCGGAGACAGGCGTTATGCATTTCGCTACGCCGGCACCTTCGTGGACGAAAAGGGCAATATGGACTTCACCGTAGATGGCGCCCGAAAAAAGGCCGTCAGGGTCAAGTTCGAGATAGCGGCGCCCAATGCCCTCGGCGCTAAATTCCTCACTCAGGACGATAATGCGATCTGGATCGTAGAGAAGGACAAGGCAGGCCCTGACGGATGCCCGCAGGGACCTTACAAGGGCGATCAGTTCACCGGCATCGCAACGCAAGGCGGCGGGCGCACCCTCAGCCTCACTGACAAGAATGACGACGGCAAGGTCTATCGCTACGCCCTGCGCTTCATGATTGACGGCGACACGGTCGTCGATGATCCGGAGGTGCGGAACGGCTCCGATCATCCGTAACACTATCGGCTGAGCGAGCATGCCGCGGCGATATCATCGTCTGCGCACTCCCAGCGCGAACGCAGCGACGCCTGCTCCCGCAATTGGACGCCGCGCGATCCACTGTGGACACAATGGATCGAATGGACAGAGTGGATCGACCTCTGTTGCTTTTGCGCGGTCCTCACATCCACTCTCGTTACTTCCACTCTCATTGCGTTCATCGCCCGCACCGATGATGCGACCGCTGCACAGGGTGGGGGATAAGTTTTTCGGCAAACTGACGAATTTGTGATCAGCCGACCTCAAACAAGCCTCGCGCGCTCCCCCGGCGCGCGAAACTCACTCAAGAATTAGCGGCAAGCGTCTTGGATCAGCCGCTATCCGCTTGATCTCTGACCGCCCTAAAAATTCGCCCGAATGGCCGCCGTCACGGCGCGCGGCGCGCCCGGCGTGATGTTGTTGTCGTTGTGCGCCGTCGGGAAATAAAGATCGTTCAGGATATTCTCGACGTTCACCTGCAAATCGAGCGCATCGGTAAGCCGATAATAGACGGCGGCGTCAACGCGGGTGAAATCGGGCAGGACAACAGCGTTGCTGATGGTCGCGAAGCGATCCGACTGATGAATGACGCCTGCGCCCAGTCGCCAGCGCGGCAGAACCTGATAGGTGCTCCACAGCGAGAATGAGTGGCGGGGAACAAGGGCCAGATCGCGTCCGGCCGGCGCGGCGGCGGTCGTCTGCGTGATCTCCGCATCCTGGAAGGCGTAGCCGGCAAAGACTTCCCATTTGTCACTAAGCGAGCCCGCGAGGCTGACTTCTACGCCCCGACTGCGTTGCGCGCCCGTCAGCACAGTGAGCAATGTGTCGGGATCGACGGCGCGGGTGTTGTCGCGATCGAGGCGGTAGATCGCCGCTGACGCCTCCAGCCGGCTGTTCGGGTTCCATTTGGCGCCAACTTCGAGATTTTCGAATTTCTCCGGCTCTAGGGCGGCGAAAGTCGCCGTCAGATTGTTGAACTGGTCGCCCGACTGCGGCAGGAACGACTTCGAGTAGCTGAAATATAACGATGCATTCTCAGCGGGCTTGAACACGACGCCGCCGCGCGGCGAGACGACTTCATCCGTGCGCGAAAAATCTGCGGCGCCGACGCGCTGATCGTCAAACTTCAGATCGAAGTGGTCGAAGCGAACGCCGCCGATCAGTTGCAGCCAGTCTGTGACGTCAATCTGGTCCTGAAAATAGACGCCGACAACGGTCAGATCGACCAGATTGTCGTTCTGCACGCCGGCAAACGGCGCCGGCGCAAAGGTCGTCGGGTTTGAAATATTGACGACGCCGGCCGCGTTGTTTGGCGTACGGAAGTTTTCTGTCCGCTGGTACCCCACCTCTACGCCGAACAGCAGCGTGTGCTGGATAGAGCCAGTCGCAACCTCCCAGATGAGATCGGACTGATTGAACAGGTTCTGGCGCTGTTGCGACGAGATATATGACTGAAGCGAGACATCGCCCGTCGCCGGATTGACAGCGCTCGACGCAAAGACATTCGAATAGCCCTTGTCGTTCGACGCGAAGGAAATGTTGTTGCGGAACGTCAGCGACGGCGTGAACTGATGCTCGAGGGTCACGACTACCGCATGGCGGTCGAACTCTGAAACGCTCTCATCCGGATTGCCGAAAAACGCGCTGCGGTCCCCGTCGAACGGGCGGCCATTGAGAGACGGCACGCCGCGATCGACGGTGCGCTCGTCGCTGAAATATTCGTAAGACGCCCGCAGCGTCGTCGCTTCGCCGAACTTGATCGCGCCGGTGGGATTGAGCCCGAAAAGCTCCTTGCCAACGAAATCGCGATAGCTGTCTGCGTTCTCGTAGAACGCATTGAGGCGAACGGCGACGTCCTGTGTTACGGCGTCGCCCACATCGAGGCCAACGCGCCCGAACCCGAACTGGCCGCCCTGCAGCTCGAGGCCGCGAATTTGCTCGAACGCCGCCTTGCGGGTGACGCGGTTGATCAGGCCGCCGCCAGCGCCGCGGCCAAAAATCATGGCGTTCGGCCCTTTCAGGAACTCGATCCGCTCGATGTTGTAGAGATCGCGGAAATATTCGGCGTCATCGCGCACGCCGTCGATAAAAAGGTCCGCCGTCGACTGGTTGCCGCGAAATACTGGCGCGTCGCGATGCCCTTCGCCCTGTCCGAAGCCGACGCCCGGGACATATCGCGACACGTCCGCGAGCGTGCGCAGGGACTGGTCGTTGATGAAATCGCGGGTGACGACAGAGATCGCCTGCGGAATGTCGACGAGCGGGGTGTTGGTTTTAGTAGCAGTCGTCGTCTCAGCGTTGGCGTATTCCGACCGTTGACCGGTGACGATGATGCGGTCGTCGACATAGGCGAACCGCTCTTCCACGCTCTCGTTGGAGCCTGCCTCATCTAATGCCGCTGACGCAGCGTTCGCGAAGGAGATCGACGCCAGCGCCGCCACCCCGGCGCCTGCAATCAGCCTGCGGCGAATGCCCGAATCCACGCGGCCTTGATTGCCCAGTGCGTCAGGCGTCTCGCCTGACGCACGCGCCGCTACCTGTTTCCCGCCCGTCATCTGTCTTGCGCTCCCGTCGCTGCATCGCAATCTAATTTGCGAATAGTTCTCATTTACAGACCCGATATCAGCGCAGTCGGCGCGATGCAAATGATTTTTAATAGCGCAGAATGTCACACGCCGCGTGGCGCTCCGCCGAAGTCGGGCCTATGGTTCCGCCGAACGAGGAGCCTCCGGCCATGCCCCAATCCATGAAGCGCAAATTTGACAGCATTCTCGGCACGGTGGGCGACACGCCCGTCGTTCGCATCAACCGCCTCGCCCCGCCTCATGTCAGCCTGTACGTGAAGGTCGAGGCCTTCAACCCGCTGGGTTCGGTAAAGGACAGGCTGGCGCTCGGCGTTATCGAGGCGGCGGAAAAATCCGGCGCGCTGAAGCCCGGCCAGACCGTCGTCGAGGCGACGAGCGGCAATACGGGCATCGGCCTTGCCATGGTGTGCGCGGCCAAGGGCTATCCGCTCGTCATCACGATGGCCGAACCCTTCAGCGTCGAGCGGCGGCGCCTGATGCGATTCCTCGGCGCGAAGGTGATCGTCACGCCAGCCGCCGCACGAGGGTCCGGCATGGTCGAGAAAGCCCGCGAGCTTGCCGAGGCGCACGGATGGTTCCAGACGCGCCAGTTCGAAAACCCCGCAAATCCGGCCATTCACGAGACGACGACGGCGCGCGAGATCATCCGCGATTTCGAAGGCGAGCGCCTCGATTACTGGGTGACGGGATACGGTACGGGCGGCACGTTGAGCGGGGTCTCGCGGGTGCTTCGCCGCGAACGCCCTGAGGTGAAAATTATCGTCAGTGAACCGATCGAAGCGCCGCTGCTGCAGGATGGACGGCCTCAGGCGCGTCGCCCTGACGGGGCCGGCGATGGCAGCCACCCGGCATGGAAGCCCCACCCCATTCAGGGCTGGACGCCGGATTTTATTCCTCAGATTACGGAGGAAGTAGTCGACCGGCGCGCGATTGACCAATTGATGAGCGTTACGGCCGGGGCTGGCATGGCGGCGGCCCGCGATCTGGCGGCCAAGGAAGGCATTTTCACCGGCATTTCCGGCGGGGCGACGTTCGCCACGGCGCTCGACGTAGCGCGCGAGGCCAACGCTGGCGCGGTCATTCTCTGCATGCTGCCCGACACTGGCGAGCGCTATCTGTCGACGCCGCTCTTTGCCTCCATCGAGGCGGACATGAACGATGAGGAACGCGCCATCGCCGCTTCCACTCCCGGTTTCCAGTTGGCGTAATCAGGCATGCAGCCCGCAGTGTAACGCAAACGTGAACGCTTTCGCCGCCTCGGCCGCACGCTGGCGGTCGCCGGCGGGGCCCGCGTCAGCCATGCTGACGCAGGGGGATGTCATCAAGACGACGACGGCGTCAAGCGCGGGGCGTCGCCCATAGGGAGGGGATTAAACATGAAATCAATTCTGTTGCTGCTGCTGCGCGCTTCAACCGGCGCGCTGTTGATCATCTGGGGCCTGATCAAGGCGCAGGCGCCGGAAGCCGC
>JBGTFV010000126.1:0-7153 GCA_041747095.1 Parvularculaceae bacterium | reverse complement strand
TCGCCCCGGCGCGGCTCGCAGCTGCGCTGCGCGAGGCGGGCGAGCGATCGCGCGCACAGGGATGATCGTCAGTCGCCGTTGCATTGGGGCTCATAGGTGCGCGCGCCATCGCTGCGCGAAAAAGGGATTAATGAACAAGGTGAACGGCTGTTAAGTCGCAGACGGCGTGCGCGCAGTGCGCCAAGGCCAACGACAGCGGTGAAAAACATCACTGCCCAATCAACGTTCGTTTTCGTCTTCGGCGTGAATTTTCTTGACGAAAAGCTGAGTTATCGCTGTAGAATATAGCGCGACTTTGTTTTGACCAGCCTTCCAGACTAACGCCTTCGGCCATTCGTCTAAGGACTCCAAGACATGGTTGCCTAAACCCGGCGCTTCGGGGCCGGTTCATTGCCATCTGAAGGAGACGTCCAATGGCGAGCGGTACAGTAAAGTGGTTTAACGCGACCAAGGGGTATGGGTTTATCACCCCCGATGAAGGCGGCAAGGATGTGTTTGTGCACATCACAGCCGTGCAACGCGCCGGCCTTCAGGGATTGAACGATGGCCAACGCGTCGCGTTCGACCTGACGGAAGAGCGCGGCAAAACCTCTGCGGCGAACCTTCGCGTCCAATAATCTCGCGCACAGCGCCAAAAAGATGAAGCGCCGGAGCAGAACGCCCGGCGCTTTTTTATTGCCAATTCCATTGAGTCGGGAGCGCCCCGGAAGGGCGCCCCCTGAGCTTTTCGCCTAGAACCGTCCCTGGACGGAGAACCTGAAATTGCGCCCCGGCAATGGCAGGATATCTTTCAGGAAGGAGGAGTGGATGCGCGCTTCTTCGTTCGTCAGGTTGCTTGCCGCCAGACGAAGAGAAACGCCGGCCGTCTCGAATGGCCGAAGCGTCACATAAGTGTTCAAGAGCGTATAGCTGTCGGTCGGAAGTTCAAATTCAGAAACGCGGTCCTGACCGGCGGCGTATTCCGCTTCGACCCGCAGGTCGGCCTTGGCCGATCGCGCTTCGACGCCAAACACCCCTGACAGAGGCGGAATGCGCGGCAAGTTGTTGTTGCCGTCAACATCGATTGTCGCGCGGACAAGATCGACCGACGCATCGGCGTGAATGTCGAAAGCTCCGTACCTGAACAGTTCGGCTTTGCCTTCAAATTCGAAGCCGCGGAAGGTCGCGTCGTCTGCGAAGAACTGGAACACCGGCAGGCCGTCTTCCTCCTCGCCCGTCGCCGTTTCATAGATGAAGTCGCGATAGGACGTGTAGAAACCATTCACGGCAAGATAAAGCCGGTCATTGGTGAACCGGGCAGTCGCCTCAACGCCGCGGCCAACCTCCTCGCCAAGATCGGGATCGCCGATCTCAAAAGCTTGCGTCGCAAGGTGCGGTCCGTCCGAGAAAAGTTCCTCGATCGACGGCGCCCGCTCGGTCCGGAAACCTGTGACGCCGACGAAAATCTGCTCGCTCAGCTTCGCCCCGACGCCGCCTGATACGGAGAAGGAGTCGAACTGTCGCCTGAAGCCTGTTTCCTCCACTTCGTGGCGGGTGTTCTCATATCGCCCGCCAAGCTCGAACCGGAGCGCGCCGATTTCATATTCCTCGAGCGCGAAGACGCCGACCTGGCGCGTCTGCGTTGGCGGCACGAAGGCTTCTTCGCCAATGGCGGAGAAATCCCGGATGCGGAACTGCGCGCCAAGGGCGCCTTTAAGGACGCCGCCGCCGAGCGTGACAGGGCGCTCGACGAGTTCGAGGCGTCCTTCCCAACCCTCGTTCGAGAATACCGTGCCCTCTTCTCCGTCCGGCTCGAACTCGGTGTGGGTATAATCCGCATAGCCAACCCGGATCTTCGCTTTCTCGAAGATCAGGAAATTGCCCGCGATTTCACCATTCAGATCGAGGCGCCGCTGGCGCAGATCGATGGTCACGCCGCCTTCTTCTTCGCCCTCTTCCTCTTCACCTTCCTCGCCTTCCTCATGACCGCCGGGCACGCCGTAAAACGTGTCGATGGCCGTGCCGGAGATGCCAAAAAACCCATTGCCGAATACCCACGAAAGACCCGCCGAGCCACCAGCCTTGCTGAAGGCGGTGTTTTCAACCGTGCCGAAAGCCTCTTCTTCGTCATCAGCATCGGGACCGGCTTCTTCCGCTTCGAGTGCGCGCAGGCGCGCGGATTCAGCGAAACCGGGGATGTTGATGTCGTCCGCATTGCGATAAAAACCATCGCCGTGGAAAACGAGCGAACCCTGATTCAACTTCACCAATTCAACGTCGAAGCCGCCTGCCGCCTCAACGCCGTCGTCAACAGTCGACCCGCCAATGCGCAGCGAGCCTGTGACGCCGTTTTCCGGAACTTCGCTCGGGATGCGCCCGCTGAATACGTTGACGACGCCGCCGGCGGCTGAAGATCCGTAAAGCAATGTGCCCGGCCCGCGGACGATCTCGATGCGTTGGGCTGTCGCCGGCTCTACGGCCACGGCGTGATCGGGGCTCGTTTGGGACGCATCGATGGAACCGATGCCGGAATCAAGGACGCTGATCCGGTCGCCGCCAAGACCGCGGATGATGGGGCGTGAGGCGCCGGGCCCGAAATAGGTCGTCGAAATACCGGGGACTCGCCGCAGCGTTTCGCCGATCGTGTTCTCGAGCGAACGTTCAAGCTCCTCCCCGGAAATGACCGACGTTGCGACGATGGTCTCAAGTTGCGCGCGCTCGATCGGCGAGGCGGTGACGATGATCTCGTCCTGCCTGACAGGCTCATTGGCCAAGGCTGGTCCTGCAAGACCAATCGCGCCGATTGCGGCGGTCAGGAATAGCGAGGACTTGACGCGACGGGCGCCGCTGTCCGCGAGCGGGAGTCGAACGGATGGCTTGCGGGCAATTGAACGGAAACGTTTTGACATGGAGGCATCCCCTTCAGGGTAGTTACAACTGGATTTGAGATTTGCCGGTCAGGCTTCATCGACACGAGCGAAGGGCCTGACTGGCCGCTTCGGTTCTTTCGCTGAAAGTTTTGCGCGACCGGGGCGAGAACCGAGCAGGCCGCTCTGGACTGCTCGCGTCAGCGCGTCAGCCGTTCGTCGGAGCCAGGTCGCTGGACGCGAAAAGGCGCGCCGTTAAAACCGGTCAGACAACGGTTTTCTGTGCGGGAGGCGCCCGCGCGTCGGCGCCGCCCCATAGAATTGCCTCGCGCGTTTTCGATGGAGGAGCCGCCCCGCCCCCCGAGGCGAAATGAAACGGCGCTGGCGCCCTGACCACAAGATCGGCCGGGTCGGGCGCTGCGCCCGGCAGCAAACAGACGTCGCAAGACGCCTGATCGACAACGAGGTGGCTGTGCGCGCCGTCATGGGCGGCTTGAAACGACTGCCCAACGATGAGCGCAAGGCTGGCGAGCAACGCCAAGGTTGTCGCCGGCGCGAAAAATCGCCGGCAACGTGATAGAAACCAGTTTGCGGTGTCAGCCCTACCCATAATCCGGCTTATAATGACCCTGATATTTTATCACAAGACAAGCGAATCGCCGATCTGGCCGCCGCCCACACACGCCGAAGACCATTGTTTCTAATGCCCGCTCAATCCCGAAGCAATTCGTTGATGGAGGTTTTGGCCCGGGTCTTCTCATCGACGCGCTTGACGATTACAGCGCAATAAAGGTGCGGGCCGCCCTTTCCGGAAGGCATCGAGCCAGCGACGACCACCGAATAGGGGGGCACCTCGCCATAGAGCGTCTCGCCGCTGTCGCGATCGTAAATCCTGGTGGAGGCGCCGAGATAAACGCCCATCGAGAGTACCGATCCCTCGCGAACGATGACGCCCTCCGCCACTTCCGAGCGCGCGCCGATGAAACAGTTGTCTTCAATGATCACGGGGTTCGCCTGCAGCGGCTCAAGAACGCCGCCAATGCCAACCCCGCCAGAGATGTGGCAGTTGGCCTCGACCTGCGCGCAGGAGCCCACCGTCACCCAGGTGTCGATCATCGTTCCTTCGCCGACTCGCGCGCCGATATTGACGAAAGACGGCATCAGGACTGCTGAGGGCGCGATAAAGGCGCCGCGACGGACGGCCGCCGGCGGCACGACCCGGATGCCGCTCGCTGCAAAAGTCTCAGGGGTCCACGAGACAAATTTTGACGGCGCCTTGTCGTACCATCCAGCGCCCGGCCCACCGAGGATCATTTGGTTTGCGTCCAGGCGAAACGATAGTAGCACGGCCTTTTTCAGCCATTGGTGAACGGTCCATACGCCGTTCATTTTCTCGGCGACGCGCGCTTCTCCCTTATCGAGGAGATCGAGCGCAGACCCGACCGCGTCCCGCGCTTCGCCAACGCTTAATGGCGACAACTCCTGGCGACGATCCCACGCGGCGTCGATCGCCGCAGCGAGGGATTGATGATGCGCATTCATGTCTCACTCCTTGTCGCAGGGTCGCTCAATGCCGCAAGCACTACGGCGCGGCCAAGAAAATTCGTCAGATCGTCCGTCACATGATGAACGTGCTCGTGCACGTCGCCGGGCCGTGCGGGGCGCTTGCCGGCGGGTTCATCATTGAGCCAGTCCGCCTGCGAACAGACAAGGACAGTGGTCATGCCGAGGGCGTGTGGCTCCGCGAGATTTTGGGCGAGATCCTCGAACATGGCTGCGCGCGCCGGCGCAACGCCGTATCGGTTGACGAACAGTTCGTACGCCGCGCGCTTCGGCTTCGGCGTAAAGCCTGCCGCAGCAATATCGAAAATATCATCGAACAAGGCCGAAACGCCAAGCCGATTCATGACGTTCTCGGCATGCGCCACCGACCCGTTCGTAAAAACGAGACGCCGCCCCGGCAAACCTGCGATCCGCTCAGCCAGATCGGGATTGGCCGGCACAGCGGAGACGTCGATATCGTGAACATAGCCCAGAAAGTCGGCAGGCGCGACGTCGTGTTCGATCATCAGCCCGCTGAGCGTTGTTCCATAATCGGCATAGTATTGCTTCTGCCGGCGCCGCGCCTCGTCAGGCGAAAGGCCAAGGCGGGCTTCCATAAACGCCGTCATCCGCCGGTCGATTTGAGCAAAAAGCTGGCATTCAGCCGGATAAAGCGTGTTGTCGAGATCGAATATCCAAGTGTCGACATGGCTGAGATCGGGCCGCGCATCGGCGCCCGTGCCGGGCAGGTTACGCATCGAATACCCCCATGGATAACCCCAGAACCCGCGCCCAAATGCGGCTCGCAGATCGCCGGCGCAGCAACTTGACCATCGACCGCTGCTTGAGTGTCGCGCCCGTCACTGGGTCGGCGCGGCTGCAGGAGGCTGAACGAACATTGTCGCTTCAAAATTGAACGTCGCCGTTTTCGCGCCGCCGGTCTCGAATCTGACGAACGCGGCTTCATCGAGTTCCTGATCTGCGCAGCTCACTTCGCTTAACGCTTCGAAGCGGATGGCGTTAACGCAGAACGACCGGTCGCCGCCCGTCAATCGCCGTTCGCCGCGCGCCTCCTCGGTGGCGCCATAGACATAGAAATGATCGGTCTCGAGCGCGCCCTTGACGATCTTTGCACAGTCGCCGGGCTCCAGACGCCACCACCCCTTCGATTGATAGGCGCCCTCCGTCGATTGCGGCGTCGCGATGGCGCTCCAGACGGGCGCCTCCGCGCGATTGCACAGGAAAAGCCCAAGCTTTGCTTCACGCGCATTGGCGTCTTCAATGAGGGCGTCGATCGTCTGATCGTCGATCGCCGCACCCTCGCCAAGTTTTTTTTCCTGCCGGTACGCCGCGAGCAGTCGTTGCGTTTCCCGCGAGAGCGACCCGTCGATCCGTACCGGCCCCTTGCCAATATCGCCCAAGAGGCGCTGCACGCCGGCGACTTCCGCGCTGTAAACGGTGTAATTCGACGGTTCGGCGAAATCGGTCTGGTAGGCGCCGTTAGCCTCCGCCGTGACCTCGACATCCATGAAGCTGCGCTGCCGGCCCGGATCGTCGCGGCAGATTTCCTGATTGCGCAAATTGAAAAAGCCGCTCGTCTCGACGCACAGGGGGGTTTGCCCGGACCAGGACCGCAACGGGCCTAGATGTCCCTGTATGGCCTCGGCATAGACGAAGTAGCGGCCCGGATTCGTAGCTTCGGCGAGCGCGACCTTGCATTGCCCCGGGCGCAATCGCCACCATCCGCGGGTCGCCAAGCGGTCGCCATCGACATAGCCAACAGCGGCGGAAAGGGTATAGCTCGTCTTGTTGCACAGACTGTAGCGAGCATGAGCCGGCAGGATCGCTGCGAAGCTGACGGCAACAAAAGTCGCGACGAACGGAATTAAAAAACGCATGTTGGCGCGACGTCTTTCCAGCGAGCAAGGAATGGGATGTCTGTTCGCGGCGTAATTCACCCGAAACGGCCGTCGGGATCAAGTCGACAGGCAGAATCGGGGACGGTCTCCATCGCCGAAGCGACAAAGACTTGCCACGATCCGCGCGAGGAAAGCGCCAGCGCGGCATCCGCCGCCAAAGCGGCTCCCGCGTTAATCAAAGTCCAGTTCCCGCTGCCAGTACCGGTTGCATTTGATTACCTTTCGGATGACGGCCCGTTGCCGCCTGGCTCCTTCGTCTGCGCGCCGTTTGGTAAACGCCAAGCAATTGGGGTCGTGTGGCCGACGTCGGACGACCCGGCGGATGCGCGTCATCCTGGGACTGACAGCGAGCCGCCAGACCGAGCGCCGACAGCCAAGCCGCTGACGCTGAAAACCATCGACCGCCAACTGGCCGCGCCGGCGCTGTCCGCCGATTTGCTGGACTTCATCGACTGGACGGCGGCCTACACGATGACGCCGGTCGGCTCGGTCTTGCGCCTCGTCATGCGCTCCGGCGATGGGATCGAACCGCCGGCTGGACCGGCAGGCTATTTCGCAACGGACGCCGATCCCGGCAAACTGACCCCTGCGCGTTCGCGGGTCCTCGATGTAGCTCGGAAGGCAAGCGCGCCGCTTGTCGCCGAAGATCTCGCCACAGCAGCAGAAACGTCGGCTGGCGTGGTGCGCACGCTCGCCAGAGCTGGCGCGCTCGGGGTCGTTCGGATTGATCCCGATCCGCCTTTCGAGAACCCGAACCTCAGCCTGCCCGGCCCACAATTGTCCGCCGAGCAGGAAGAGGCGGCGAATGTGCTACGCGCCGCCGTTGCGAGCGGCGCAGCCACGACG